>JBHIFP010000133.1:0-1574 GCA_046761145.1 Hydrothermarchaeales archaeon (SeqCode) | reverse complement strand
TTTTAACTTTTACCGCAAATGGTAATTATGGTAATATTTATAGAGGGGACCTTCAAAGGTGATATACGGTGAACGTATGGATGTTGTAAGCGTGGACAAATCCGGAAGACTTGTACTGCCTCAAGAGATAAGGAAAAAGTTAGGCATAACGGAGGACTCAAAACTACTGGTCGTAGACATAGGTGGGGACAAGATACTATTAAAAAAGCTAGACAGGGATGTAATAGCGAAACGGCTGAAAGAAGAGCTCAGAGGCATCGATATAGACGAGATCTCGAGGGAAGTGAAGGCTGAGGTAGATGAAGAGATCAAAAAAGAGCATGCGGACATTTTTGCCTGACACCAACCTATTCGTTTCCGCACTCAAGCATCCTGAAAAGAAGCCCTATTCCCTCGATCTTCTCCTCGAATTGATAAACAACAAGGACATAATCCTAGTGGGCAACAAGTATCTTGTCAGGGAGATGGAGAAATACCACGAAAAGCTCAAATCCCCCACAGCTCGAGAACTACTACTAGGTCTAAAAAAGAAGGTGAAGATGGTGGATGTGGATAGAGATTCGATACTGGTATGCAAAACCTATTTCCCAAAATCCGAATTAAGCGATATAATACATGCAGCGACCTGCATAAAAGAAGACTCCGTCCTAATAACCAATGACAAACACTTTGACAAGATAAACAACGAGGGATTAATAGAGGTATGGAGCATCACCAAGGCGATAAAAGAGTTAATACCCAAATAAATCCCAGTTGGTACCGGTAATACCCCTATTTTTACTAGAGATTCATGTGAGAATCCCTCTCCCGGCACTAATTTAGGATTATTTTTATAATCAAAGCCCAAATTAACTTTAATTTATTAATTTACTTCTAAACTAATGTATTCGGAATAGAAAGGGTTATAAAGTGATTGCTCTCAAGTTGCACTATGCTTAAAATTTATCTCGACACTAATGTGTGGAGCCGTCCCTTCGATAAACCCTCTCAGAGGATGATCGAGGAAACGAACGCCTTCTTTGATATCTTAGAGAAAAGCTATAAGGGGAGTCTGGCGATAGTGGGCTCTCTTGTACTGGACGTGGAAGTTGGCAGGACAGAAAATCTGGAGAAGAGAGCTGTTACAGAACGGATTATAGCGATCTTTGTCTCGGAGCATTTCCAGGATATCCCAAGCTCGAAGGTAAGGGAAATAAAAGAAGCGACGGAATTGAAGCTCCCAGACGCTACCCACCTCGCCTGCGCAGTTGAAGCGGGATGCAAATATTTTATTACATGTGACGATGAAATCATAAAGAAAGGTAAAGAGATAGAAAGGCAGTATGGGCTAAAGATTTATAACCCGGTTGATTTTATAGGTTTAGAGGAAGAAGAATGGTAGTCAAGGCAGAGGAAATAAAAATCTTGGAGAAGGTCTTTGATTTAGTGAAGAAGGAACTCAACCCTGTAGAGTACGCCAAGTTCCTAGCAATCATAACTCCCAAGGTAGGCGATTCTGTGAAGGAGATAAGGAAGTTCAGGGACACTGTCAGTGAGGAAGAGTTCATGGAGATGCTCAAAAAGAAGGGAGCCAA
>JBHIFP010000132.1:0-1591 GCA_046761145.1 Hydrothermarchaeales archaeon (SeqCode) | reverse complement strand
ACGATCCCGTTTAAAACATTGTTCACTATTTCTGGATCGTCATTTTTCAACCTATCTATCTTCTCTTTACTTAAGAATAGTAGAGAGATTCTACGATTGAGATCTTTTTCAAATTTCTCAAGGGGCAGTTCCTTCTCTCTTCCTAGAATGCAGATATCTACGTCGCTGTCTTCATCGTCTTCCCCCCTCCTGGCACTTCCAAACAGTATTATGGCTTCGGGGTAATTGAGTTCTTTTTCTAGGTAAATGACGAGATCTTGGAGTTTGATCAGGGTATAAATGAGCTTTAATAACTTCAAATCTTCTGATTCTTTATTCGCTCTATAAATTTTGAAAATTTTCTCTTTCCTTTCTAAAATTATTCCTCTCTCTACAAAATCTCTTATATTCCTCTCAACCTTCCCAGGGCCCCATTTCAGAAGCCTGGAGAGTTCCCGTAGGTGAAATCCCTTGCTGGGTTCATTAAGAAAAGGTTCTAGGATCTTGAAGATGTCATATTTTTGTAACATATGTTACATTTTTATAACAAATGTTATATAAATGTTACGCTTTCTGGCCGAGCCCTTACAAAGACCTTCCACATATCTCTCGATCCCGCCCACGCATGGGTAGAAATGGTTACAGACATGAAGGATCTTCATAGATGGTTATTCTATAGCCTTAGGATATAAAAAGAGTGGTCGAAGTTCACTCCCAGCATTAAAATATAAACGGCGCAACCCTGGAGGTGGCATCTGTAATTAGGTACCAATCATTTATCCATAGCCTCCGCATGGTGACACGCATAGCCTGATTACAGAGCGCCATGGAAACAGCAAAAAGGTTATATTGTTGGGATTCCTTGTTATAATCATGAATGTTGAAGCAAAAGATAGAGCGGTACTCTCAAGAGCCCTAGAAATCCTGCCTTCATCAGAGGAGGAAGTAGTATTAACAGGCGTGCTCGCCAAGATAAACGAGAGAATGGTGGAATTGAAGTTGGCGGGAAAGAGGCTCTCAGAAAAACACGGCCACCTAGAAGAGCTTGAAGAGAGAATTAAAAAGGAAGGGGTGCCTCCTGAAGACCACAGGAGCTATAACGACCTGTTAGAGTGGCGCGCTATAAAGCATGAGCTTAAAGAGCTCGCTCTTCTTTTGGAGTCGATTTGATGCCCTGGTACAGGGATGTAAAGAAGAAGCTAGAGGAAAGCAATATTTTCACAGAAGTTAGGGTGATGGGATCGAAAATCCGGGCGAACATTAGCGATGCCTTATTTCTGGAGGTATATCACGACCCAACCACCGGGAGCTACTCATACGGTCTGGTTGATTTAACCCTCCCCTACCGGGGGGATAAGCGGATCTTGGGTTGAGATGATTACCCACACGAAAAAGTTGAGGAAATCAGGGGCTTGAAAAGCTACCCCCACCACTTTCAGAGGAGGGAAAGGGAAAAGTGGACTTTCGAGGAATCGCGGATGCGTGGGGATGTGTTGGAAGAAATTGACATTGTTATAGCCACCATAAAGAAGCATTTAAACCCTTAAATTGTTCAGGCCCTTGGAGGTCTTTGTGTGCCATGATAGTCACGGATGCTTGCGGGTGGGAGTCC
>JBHIFP010000131.1:0-1700 GCA_046761145.1 Hydrothermarchaeales archaeon (SeqCode) | reverse complement strand
ATAAAAATGGAAGGGGTATAGGTATGGCCGAGGAGGAATACGTATTAGAAGAGGAATTGGTACCTGAGGAAGAAGTCTTTGGTAGGAGGACAAATTCCGGAGTTTATTTGATAGCTCTGGGCACTCTAATACTCTGTGTAGGTGTAATATTGGCCTTTCTCATATTTTCGGATTTCTCTTCACAACAGACGATAACTATAGCGATCAGAGAAGTCAAAGGGAGCACGACATACGAGATTCCCTGGGCGGGGTCGATACTCCAATTGGTGGCAAGTCTTATAGGCATAATGGCGGGGGCCAAACTCATAGATAAGGGGATCGCATTATACGGTGAATAAGGAGAATGGCGACTACCGGCGATATTCTCGGCATAGGGCTGGCGATTCTTGGAATCGCTATCGTTCTTGTGGGGATATCGTTATGGTCGATGACCAAGCCGGTTCCTTTGGCAGTGGAGTATACAAGAGGGGAGTACAGATATAGTCTATCTTATCCCGAGCTTCAAGCCCTCCGAATGTCTGGTTACGCCGAGTTGTTGCTCATATCGAGTAATCTCCTTGAGGGGTTTGCCGTATTGACAATGATCTATGGGGGATTTAGATTGATCTGGTCTGGGTTACATTTATATCCCTTTTGGGACCATTTACGTCCATACCTCAGGTCGAATTATGTCAGAATCTGGGAGTAATGTAGGGAGATCTTTATGAGGGTCGGTATTCTGCTCTTGTGCTTACTATTAGCTCTAGGTTCGGTTGCCTGCATCTCTCGCCCTCCCAAGGTGGAGATCGCAAATTGGCCCGAGGGTCATAAATCGGCTGTATGCGCCACTTTCGATACAGAAAGGGCGAGCGAAGAGGACCTCATCGCCATCTCAAGCGTTCTTCGTAATAGAGGGATGAATGCAACGTTCTTCGTCGTATCCGGCTACTATCATGGCGACGGCGAAGCCCTGGCTATATTGAAAGAATTTGAGGTAGGGAATATGGCGTGGAATCAGAGCGAATGGGATGAAAGCGACCTCGATTATGAATATCAATACGATAGAATAAAGTACTCGGACGAGTGGTTGAGGGGAGAAGGATTCAACCCAAGAGGCTTCAGGGCACCATTTTTGAAACACAACGACGAAACGATTCGCGCCCTCAAAGATCTCGGCTATAGATATGACTCCTCCAAGATCGGAACTCTCCCCTTTGGCGAGGAGGTGTTGGAGATACCCTTGGCCATAAATTATGACCCCTTTTGGGACCCCGAGACGATGAAATACTCCATCCAACCCACTTACTTGATACTCCAAGATGCCTATGACGAAGATGGGCTCTTCGCCTTCAATACCCATCCCGAAAAGGCCAACGAAAATCTCGCGGAATTTCTGGAATTTATCGATTACATAAACGGAAAGAATATTTGGTTGCCTTCCTGTGGCGAGGTTGCGGAATGGTGGAGCAATAAACAAGCCCTCCAGATGTTCACGGATAAGAGGGGAGTGATAGTCAAAAACAATGGAAATCTGGTGGTCGAAGGTGCTACCGTGAAGATATCGCCGAAGAGGGAGATCAAAGGGGCAGTCTCGATAGTCGAGGAAGGGGATGACCTTTATGCGATATTGCCCGATATAGGGCCGGGGTCTGAGGCCGTGCTTCGAATAGGGTGATTTCTCCTTTTATTTCTTGGGCTTTTTTGAAGTTGGTTTTGGAAAC
>JBHIFP010000130.1:0-1704 GCA_046761145.1 Hydrothermarchaeales archaeon (SeqCode) | reverse complement strand
GGCTTGCACTTTTTAGAAGAAACTAGCAATTGTAGATGGAGTGAGAAGTTGAGGGAGAAGGGGTCTAGCTCGGAAATCGTGATAGTGATCGCCATTATTACTGTCGCAGCTGCCGTCGGATACTATTTTTTCTCAGCTGGTGCTGGAGAGGAAGGCGTAGAGGGTGGAGAAACAAGCCCAACACCTCCACCCGCGCCACATTACGAGGTAATTGCAACCGTGACCTCGATGATAGATGGTGATACTACTTGGGTGAGGATAGAAAATATAGTGATAGAATTGGACCCGAGCGGGCAAGTGTACGAGGGTAACTTGGAGAGGGTGAGATACGGAGGGGGGGTAGATGCTCCTGAAACATGGACTGATCCTCCGCAGCCGGGATCCTTGGAAGCCACAGAATTTATAGAAAACCTCATCCCAGTTGGGACCACAGTTTATTTGGACCTTAACTCCCTCTCCAGAGGGGGCCAAACTGACCGTCCGTACCGTGGAACTCATGAGCGGTTGATTGGGGTAATTTACGCGAAGATCGACGGAAGGTGGATCAACATCAATGCCGAGTTATTGCGCTGGGGTCTGGAGGAATACCCAAATCACGACTGGCTTCGATATATTTACTTCCCTTCGGAATGGGATCCCTACGAGTGGCTCGAGGAGAGCTACCCCTATGTCCGAGGTTTTGTTGAGCGTAGGGATGTCATGGTCTCGATTTTGCCGGATGAAAAAATTGGTGGGCCCGGCGAGAACGTTACCTTTAAGGTTTTTATCAAAAACACTGGCAACGTCGAGGATACATATAGCCTAATCGCGGGCGATGTTATCGGCTGGAACCCTATGCTGACCGACAATCTCATCGAGAATGTCGCGCCAAATCATCTCCATACAACCGCGCTAACCGTCAGCATTCCTGGGAACGCGGAGAACGGTACCCGGGATTACATAACTGTCATCGCTACCTCCATAGAGGAAGAGAATGTAAACAACTCCGCAGGCTGCATAGTAACCGCAACCGCAGCAGAATAGTATGATCCATCGCTGACATACCCACGAATGACTTTTTATGCATCTCGTCCTGAGTAATGTAGGATTTTAAGTACGATCGCTATTAGTTAAGCGAATTAAAGGAGCTGGAATAATGAAATCGTGTAATGGGGGCCGTGAGATTAAAGCCATTTTCTTTGATTTAGACAATACCCTCTACGATTACAATTCTTCCTCAGAGTACTCAAAGAACAAAGTTTTCTCTTATTTGCTCAATAGGTATCCCCACTTGAAGCAAGAAGACATCCTCTCCAGTTACGAGAAGATAATACAAGAGGCGGTGGAAGAGGAGGTTAAAGGGATATATGATGCTTGGGATCGGCAGAAACGGTTTTCAAAGCTCCTTCTATCTCTTGGACTAAAGGACGACGAGCTTTCAAAGAAGCTTGTGACCATTTTCGCGGAAGCAAGAGCAGAGTCCTCGAAGCCTTATCCAGAGGCCCACGATGTCTTGAGCAAATTGAGGGAAAAGTATGTGTTGGGCATCATAACGAATGGACCGAGCGTTTATCAAAGAGAAGAGATCTCGCTGCTAAAATTGGAGTCATATTTCTCGCACATTCTTATCGCTGAAGAAGTTGGATTCCGAAAGCCCGCGAAGGAGATCTTCCAAATGGCCCTGAAAAAGGTCGCCTGTCATCCTGAGGAAGCCGTGATGGTTGG
>JBHIFP010000129.1:0-1815 GCA_046761145.1 Hydrothermarchaeales archaeon (SeqCode) | reverse complement strand
GCCTGGCTATAGAGAGGGCGAAGTTGTACGAGGAGCTGAAGGAGTATTCGGAGCACCTCGAGCAGAAGGTGGAGGAGAGGACGAGAGAGCTGAGGGAGGCCCAACAGCAGCTGATCCAATCCGAAAAGCTGGCCGCGATAGGCCAGTTGGCGGCCGGCGTCGCCCACGAGATCAACAATCCCCTGGCAAATATCTCCATGTATACCCAAATGTTGATGGAAAAGGAGAAAGACAGCGCGAGGAGAGAGAAGTTGGAGGTGATAGAAGGACAGGTGGGCATAGCGGCGAGGATCGTGGGGCATTTACTGGACTTTTCTCGACAATCAGAGCCAAAAACTACACAGTTGGATCTGAATAAAGAGATTCTGGAGACATTGTCTTTTCTGAATCATCAGATGTATATCTCGAATATAGAGATAGTCAAAGACCTCGATGCGGATTTGCCCAAGATATATGCTGATTCCGGGCAACTGCGGCAAGTATTCTTGAACCTCATCAGCAACGCCATAGAGGCGATGCCCCGTGGGGGGAGGCTAACACTCAGTACCAAAAAAGAGGACGGGGAAATCGAGATAGGAATTGCCGATACGGGCGTTGGGATACCGAAGGAGGATATTTCTAAAATATTCGATCCATTCTTCAGTACCAGAGGGGTAGGAAAAGGAACGGGGTTAGGTTTATCTGTCAGCCTTGGGATAATTGAGAGACACGCCGGGAGGATAGAGGTGGAAAGTGAAGTAGGGGTAGGAACCAAATTTACAATCAAATTGCCCATAGAGGGGATGCGATGAGCGATGTAAATATCTTGATCGTGGAAGATGATCCCCAAATGTTGGAGGGACTGACCGAGTCGTTGGCTGAAGAGGGATATGAAATAACATCTGTATTAACGGGTAAAGAGGCAATAGAAAAGGTGAAGAAAGAGGATTTCGATGTGGTCCTCACCGACTTGGTTATGCCGGGGCTGGATGGAATGGACGTGTTGAAAGAGGTAAAGAGGACTAAACCCAGAACCCATGTTGTTATGATAACCGCCTTCGCCACCATCGAGAACGCGGTCGATGCGATGAAGAACGGCGCGTCCGATTACATCTCCAAGCCCTTCAAGATCGCCGAGGTGCAGACCGCAATAAAGAGGTTGTTGGAGGAGGCAAGATTTGAAAAAATGATCGAAAGGAAGCTCCCCGAGTCTCTGGATATAGCCTTAACTCCGGATTCGACCATCAAGTCACTCTCGAATCCGATAAGGAGGGGGGTGATAGAGCTGCTGGATAAATACGGAAAAGTCAGGTTCACCGATATCAAGAAGAGGTTGGGCATAGAAGATGCTACCAAACTGAGTTTTCATCTGCGGGTGCTCAAATCCGCCGGCATGGTCGATCAAGATGACGAAAAGAAGTATTTTCCGACTACGACCGGGAGAAGGGCCGCCAAGGCCCTTAGGGAATTGAAGGAAGATACTGGTTAGCAAAAAACAGAGTTGAAATTTCGTTCAAATATCTATTTTTTATTGAAATTTTTTTCAATATCAGTTGCTTTTAAAATTCACCATATATTTGAAATTTTTTTCAATTAAAATAGTACAATTGAACTTTTTTTCAAAAAAAAGTACTTATATAGACATATCGATTAAACTTGCTTCAGATAGAGTAAGAGATAAGGAGGTGTGGAGGCAACATCCCAGATTTGCGCTCATCGACTGTTGAAAGACGGGGGTGAGAATTAGGGCATGGGGCGACAGGCATAGGAAGACATAACCTCTCTCACCGGTTTTTCTTCTTGTCCCCGCCTCATGCTTCATCCTTATACCTAAAA
>JBHIFP010000128.1:0-1912 GCA_046761145.1 Hydrothermarchaeales archaeon (SeqCode) | reverse complement strand
CTTGATCTTTCTCCATAATTTTTAAGAGCACCTTATTTAACCTTCTTTTTTTCAATGTTTTCGCAAAAGAACCTCTTCTTGGGCTCCTTAGTCTACAAAATTTAATGGGACATCTGAATTAGGAATATTCAAAAAAGGTGTTACAATGGGATAATGCCATGCTCGTCAGGAGGGGCAGCCCATAAGATAACAAGAAATGCGGGGGGATACAAACGCGATGCTAAAATAAAAGGCGGTCCTGAAGAAAGCGAGAAAGGCATGCCAAAGATTCAACGACTGGAGGATCAGGACTGCTGACAAAATACAGCTTGAAGTGGTTATGAAAGGGCAGAGTCAAGTGTTCCTAATTCAGATGTCCGAAAAACAGCGGAAATGGTGAAATGGAGAGAGATCAAGGATATTATGATATTTTTTCTCAAAATAAAAAATGTTTCTTTCTCGGAGAAAAAAAAGTTTTGGAAAAAGCTTATATTATCTATTTTTCAATAAAAAAATAGCTTGATAAAAAGGGACTTGCGGAGATGGAAGGAGAGCTTGCCCAAGAGTAGAGCGGCTCAACGGACCGTCCCCTCACCATCCTACTTCACAGATAGAAAAATGATCTGAAGAAGTGCCACAAACAAAAAAAGGAGGTGACATTGATGGAAAAGAAAATGAGCGAATTCGATGTCGGTGCGAGATTGATACTAGGACTCTCCTTCCTTCTGGCGACCTTGATGACGGTTACAACCACCGTTCAAGTGGCCGGATGGATTCTGGGTTTTGCGCTGATTCAGACCGCGGTCTTCGAATATTGAAGATCGTTGCTATACCAAAGATCGAGATGGATGGTTCTCCAACCGGGTTGAGAACTATCGGGTAAGTAAAAAATAGAAGATAATCTCGAGGAGTGTCACAGACGGATAAAAGGAAGCGTGGTCTGTGGATCGGTGTATCTTGCCGATATTACCGGGATTTTATCTCGTCCTAAGTTGGATTTTCGTCTATTGAAATCGCCGTGTCTATCGATCTGAGAGGGGCAGAGAGCTAAGTAGGGAGTAAAGAGAATATGGTTGGAAAGGATGAAGAACTCGATTTCAAATGGATCGGCATAGGTATTGTGTACATTCTGACCCTACAGCTATTAGGGGGCATATTCTTGGGCATCTTGGGAATGATCTCTCTAGGTTCTATATTGTTGATCAGCGGTTTCGCGTACTTTATTGGGGGAGTGATTGTGGGAAAACAAGCTCCGGGGAAGAATATACTAGAGCTAGCGGCTTCTGCATTATTTGCAACTGGATTCGGCGTGATTTTGGGCGTGACCTCCGAAGCGATTAGCGAACTTATGACCGATGACGTCATAGTTTTCATAATAACGCTACCGTTCTTTTTGGCAATCGTTGGAGGGCTTGTAGGAGAGAGATGGCGGGAGTCTGGTTGATCGTCGTTTCAATAACTTCAAAAAATGATCATATCCGGAAAACGAAGGTTTATATTTCTTATAGGAGAATTTTGAACTGAAGGCGTTGATATGCCCGAGCCAATGAAGAGATATAGTAGTTCTAAGGTCATAAATTTCTTCGGTACTTTAAACCATAGGATCCGGATAAAGATAATAGAGCTCCTCTTCGAGCACACCGAGCTTTCGTACACCGAGCTCCTCCAAACCCTCAACATTCCGGATGGAAAGCTGAACTTCCACCTTAGGAAGATCAAGGATCTGATAGTCTTGGACAACGGCAAATACAGGCTGAGCCATCTAGGCATAACTGCCAACAAATTTCTTCGAGAGATCCAATCGGAATATGGTTATGGGGTTGGGAGACGAGAAGCCCTCATTCTGATAATCGATGATGATAGAGGAATGTGCGAGACCCTCTCCGACATCTTTCGAGAGAAGGGGTACATGACAGACGCTGCTTACACTGGA
>JBHIFP010000127.1:0-2016 GCA_046761145.1 Hydrothermarchaeales archaeon (SeqCode) | reverse complement strand
CTAGAAATCAGTCATAACTCTAAACTGATCAACCTCTTCTGCTCTTAGTTTTTGAAGGAAGGCTCCCGCAGCACCAGCTACGTCTTTTGCGCCAGTTATAGCTCTCCCAACAACTACGATATCTGCACCAGCTTTCAACGCTTTATCCACTGTATCTATCCTTACCCCCCCTGCCACGCCAACAAGGATGTTGTTGCCGCACATTTTCTTTATCCCTTTTATGTCCCCCCACTCAGCTCTCTCTGCTTGTTCAACATCTATTGCTCTGTGTAGCTCCACGATGTCGGGTTTTACTTTTAATTTCTCCAAGACAGTTTTTGGGTCAGCGATGTTGAGCGTATCCATGAGCGAAAGAGCTCCAACCTTCTTGCACTCCTCTATGAACTTCTCCATTGTTTTCAAGGGGGCAAGGGCAGAAAATCCGATCACGTCTGCAGTAGCATCGCCCGCCATCCTCGCTTCGAGATTTCCTGTATCCAAGGTCTTTAGGTCGGCTACCACAACCGTTTCTGGTCTCAGCTGGTGTATCTTCTGCACCACCTCCACGCCGTATCTCTTTATCAAGGGTGTGCCCGCCTCAATTATCAACGCGTCACTTCTCGGCAAGGCTCTGATTATCCCCTCTACCCTCCTCCAGTCGGGTATATCGAGCGCCACTTCCAGATACGGAGGCTTCTTGAGATTATTTATTCTAAATCCTATCACGCCGTGTACAGCCTTATCCTTCTCCTCTAAAACTTTATCCACGTTTGGAAATTTTCCCATTGCCCTTCTTAATGCAAGTTTCGTTGCACTGTAGTTATATCTATATAATCTTGAGTAATCCTTACCGCGCGGATGGATAAACACGGAGGCAATGATTACCAGATCTTCCACCTCTTCCTTAGGTATTACCCCTTCTTCAACCACATCTGCCACCGCTTTTGCTACAGCACTTTGTGCCGGGCCAAATATCTTGTCAGCATCTTCTAAATTCCTTATCGTGACTTTCGGTACTATAAGCGTTGAAGGCTTCACGGGCAAATTGGGCCTAATGACGGCAAGTATTGGCGTATGCCCCCGTCTCGGCTGGGCGAGGGAATTTACAAAAGCTTGACCTATTGCGCTGTTTTTCTTTCCGATTGCCAAGTCTATGTGTGCGATTTCCGGCTCTTCCCCTACAAGAGCTTCTCCCACTAAAAATTCGCCTTCAGTCATAATGATCTATTCTATATTCATAGTTCTTGCTCTTTGCGAACTCGACAAGCTCGCTTTTCTCATGCCATATCCTAAGATGGATGAATCCTCCTCTGACATCTAAGCCCATAATCTCCCTCGCAAAAGTGGGAAAATCGGGCGGGATGGTCTTTTTATTGCGGATAAGATAGTCCAAGTATTCCTTCAGGAACTCTATTCTGCCTTCTTCACCCTGCTGTTTCAATTTTATTTTCAGCTTTTTGTGAAATACGCTTTCTCGCTCGTCGGCCTCTTCCATCCAATCGCCAATCACTATATCGATTTCCTATTTAACTACTTTAACCACTTGGTGGCTTTCAATACTACACCATCCAATTCAAACCTACCTAAATTTGGCTCATTTTTTGTAATTTAATAAAACACGATAAGGGAGGAACGCGATCCACAATTCATCGAATTCAAAGAGACAGCGAGACGAATTTTGCAGGAGATAAAAAGGACTTGCGAGCGCTAGGATTTTAACCCGAGCTTCGCAGGTAAATACTCCTTGACCACATAGCTCAAGCCATATTTGGAGAAAGCCTGTTGTTCCGCCTTCTTCCCGAGCTCAAGCATCTTCTTTATCTCCCCCTGCCAGAACTCGGTGTTATAACGCGGATCCTTCTGGAGCTGCTTCAGGCGGTTGACATCGAGTTCACGGAGTTTGTCCGTCGGCAGCTCGTAGTCGACGATGTCGCTCGCGGTGACCCCTATGAACTGCGCGTCGGGCACCGCCAGCTCGTGGTTGATGTAGGCGAGCTTCGCGCTCCCGGAGATGATGACCATGGCGATGTGGAAGCC
>JBHIFP010000126.1:0-2076 GCA_046761145.1 Hydrothermarchaeales archaeon (SeqCode) | reverse complement strand
AGAAGGTGAACAGGATGCCCTACGCCCTCTTCAGGTCCTGCCTTGAGCACAAGGCGATGATCGAGGGCATACCCATGGTCGCAGTAAGCCCGAGACACACCAGCCAGAGATGCCCCAAGTGCGGGCACACCTCCAAGAAGAACTGGAGGGGCTACTCCTACTTCAGGTGCAGAGAGTGTGGCTTCGAGGCCAACCGCGACAGGGTTGCGAGCGTGAACATCTGCCACGGGGCGGGCGAGGCTATACCCATGACCAAAGCTCAGATTCCCGTGGCTGGGGGGTCCGTAAACGCCCCCGTCCGTCTCAATGAAGAGGTTTCCGTTGAAACATCGCATGTTTAGATACCTCCTAGGGAAATGCCTCCGTCTTCAGACGGAGGTAGTTTACAAACTCGCCGCCGTATTACCAACCATGAGCTAGCCACAAACAGGGCTTTGAACCCATGTCAAAAAGGACTTATCGTAACATCTATCTGAGAAAAGAATGCGGTGCAGATATTTAAATCTTTGACTCGGTATTTCGCTGCTCAATGGCTCGATTCGGCTATGCATCGCCCATCTGCGCTCAGATCGTGCCCTGCCACTTCTCCCCGAGATATCCGCCCACGAGGGCGAACAGAAATGCGTGTATCAGGATTATCAGTATTTTGGTTTGGAAGATGCCTATCTCGACCAACAAAAATAGAGCTATCAAGGCCAAGACCGCGGCAATGGCTGGCTCCAATATGGTCCTTCCTGGAGACATCCTCCCTATGATCAGTCCACCGATGAAGAACGAGTCCAACCATATCAGCCCCAACTCCACGTAAAGCCTCTCCATTCCTACCCCCAAGAAGATGATCAGATAGGATAATCCAGCTATCGCCAAAACCACCATGGCGATGAAGCCTATCCCAATCCACTTGTAGTTGAGTCCTTTACGTCGTTCCTCTGCCATTCGAATCACCCCTAAAAGATAGCCCCCCATGATATTTAAATCTGTTTTTTCTGAACTTAATATAAAAATGAAGCCCTGGGCGGGATCCGAACCCGCGACCTTTTCCTTACCAAGGAAACGCTCTACCAGGCTGAGCTACCAGGGCACTATTCCAATATTTACAAGTTGTCTCGAATTAAAGTTTTCGTTCTTAGATACGATAAAAGTTCCACCAAAAGACGGCGTAAATGATGCGTTCCCATATAAAAAAATTGGTGCGGGGGGAGGGATTTGAACCCGCGAACTCCTACGAGAACAGATCTTGAGTCTGTCGCCTTTGGCCAGACTTGGCTACCCCCGCAACTCTATAGAATATTCCATTTAGCCAAATAATATCCGCCTTTTTTAACATGTGTTTGGATAACTTTCTTGCTCTGGAATCTTTCGAGCAGCCTCGACTTTTCTAGCTTTGGATCTCTTCTAGCTTTATCTTGAACATGAGGGTCTTCCCGGCCAAGGGGTGATTGTAGTCGACGGTCATGTACTCCTCACCATAATCGACAATAGTGACGTATTTTCCCTCCCTATTTACCGCGGTCTTATTTATCAGCGGTATGAATCTCTCGGTTATCGTAGTTTCGTTGAAGTTGATCTGGATTTGGCCCCATGGTATCTCTATCAAAGAACCTTGGGGTGGTTCATGCGACAGTGTGATGATGCTCTTTTTCCAGTCTATTGCAACTACTCTGGCGGTATCCCATCTCTTTATAGAATTTTTCCCCCAGTATCTCTCGTTCAATGGGACGGTAGTTCCAACATAAAGATCTATCTCTTCTCCAAATATAGAGCGGAATTCCAGAACAGATATATTCTCGGTTCGGGGACGTTCAGCGATTCTTGGTAAGGTGCTGACCAGCTCTTCATTTCTAAAACCGTACGCCTTCTCTGGCGGTATTACTACCTCCTTCTCCTCACCGACTTTCATGCCGATTACCGCTTCTTCAAATCCGGAGATAAGTTGGCCAGATCCGATGGTAAAGGATAATGGCGCGTAAACGTCCCTCTCCTCAAAACTATTCGATTTGGGTATCGACTTATCTTTGGCTATATCTTCATAAGTGGTGTCAAAAACCGTCCCGTCCTCCAATTTGCCGATGTAAT
>JBHIFP010000125.1:0-2105 GCA_046761145.1 Hydrothermarchaeales archaeon (SeqCode) | reverse complement strand
GAGCTGACGCCGGCCAGCCCGTATTAGAACTTCGATCGATCCGCTCATTGAATCCTTTTTTGTAGATCGCCAGATCAACGGAGCAAAATTAAATCTTGATCTCGTCGGAGTGCCTCGTCTCTACGTATCCCTTCGCGTTTTGGTATGTTTCCTCATCATCGATTACCAAGACACACCCTTTCTTCACCGCCGAGCAGACGATAGGCTTATCCGCTTTATCCCTCAAGATTATTCTCTCAAATTCCTCCTTATGCGGTGAGGGCAAGACATCGCATCTCATCCTGATGTAGCCTATAGCCTTATTGACCAGCTCATTGGAATATTTGAATTCGTTCTTCAAAACACGGCTAGTTTCTTTCATTGCATATTCGTTGGTGTAAAGTTTCCCCCTGTAGTTCAAGAGGAGATTATATGAAGCCGTGTTCCTCTTTGTAATGGCACTAACGATTACCGTGGTATCCAAAAAAAGCTCAGCCTTCGAACTCTTCTGCATAGAGGTCCTTCCCTGCCCGTTTACTCGCTTTGATTACATCTGCCTGAGTTATTCCTTTTTCATTGGCGATCCTAGCCATCTCCTCTGTCACCTTTCTGAAATCTACCATCTCCATCTTTACCTTCACCAGCCTTATATCCGCGCCAGTCTCTTCTATTCCAAGATAGCTCCCATCCGTTATTTCGTACTTCTTCCTGATCTCGGCAGGGATAGTTATTGTGCCATTCCTGGCTACCTTGACGATATGGGTCATACAATACCACCATTTTGTTAATAACATATTAACGTAATCTGTTATTACTGAAAACCTATTTTGAGTTCTTTATCAAACTTTAAATTAAAAACTCCTCCAAAAACCCTTCATAAATTAATTGAGGAGGACTAACTAAATCCCACCATCTACAACTATTCCATGCAGAACTTCGATGGGGCTTCAGGGAGGAAGGACTGCAGGTGGTGCCACACCTTCCCAGAGCTGACGCCGGCCAGCCCGTATTAAAGAGGCATGCTCTATACCGAACAAATACCGATCGAAAATTAATAAGAATGTCACTTGCTAGACATCTTCGGGTCTGATCCTCCTGATATCCGCAATTCCATCAAAATGCAGATCGGTAGTTAAAATCTCATTACAACCATGGTCGATCATCGTTTGCAAATGGATGCAATCCCTCGGAAGAAGCATCCTCTCCATAAGGATGGGTATCACACCCACCAAATCTCTGTCACATTCAACTACTCTCAGGTTTTTAAATGAAAATATGATATCGAACATCTGCCGGATCTTGGGGACAAACTCCAATATAGCTTCTGGACTTTCCCTCAAAACCTGGGACGGATGTTTCCTATAAGTCTTCTCGATCAACCTCATCAAGACGACATAAGCCAATTCGTCCAATGTTATGCAACTTGTCATTCCCTCCTCCTCTCCGAGTTGAATTCTGGAAAGGATCTTTTTAATCCCCGGGGTGTACTTTTCATTCTCGAAGAAGAATAGGTAAAAGGCATTGGTGTCTAGGTATATCATTGGCCTACCCCAGTCGAATCTAGGCCCCACCCAATCTGTACCTCGCAATCAAATCCTCGATGTTCGTAAATTCCTCTTCTCTGCCCAACATGCCCGCCATCTCTAGAGGATTGGGACATTTGGACCTGATTATTATCTCGTTTTTCGTGGCAAAGAGCAAAAGCTCTTCACCTTCCTTTAACCCCATCAAAGATCTGACCGTGGATGGAATTGTTATCTGCCCCCTCTCTTTCAATTTTACTTCAGCAATTTCCATTTTTATCACACATTTTATAGATTTTTCATACAAAAATCTAAAATTAACCACATAAAAGATATCTACACTTTTCTCTAACTTCATGCACCATGCCAAAGAATACCTTCTCCCATAGGTGGTGCCACACCTTCCCAGAGCTGACGCCGGCCAGCCCGTATTAGATGGGGCACATAATTTCGCTTCATAATACCCACCTCGAGGAAACAGCCAGTTTCAACTGGCGGAGGAACCGGGGCATTACTTTCCCCGCGCTCTCGCGCGAGATATATATAACCATAAAAAGAGCCCCTTATATGCGCATAGCCACAAAATCCCTGGTTCTCAACACG
>JBHIFP010000124.1:0-2148 GCA_046761145.1 Hydrothermarchaeales archaeon (SeqCode) | reverse complement strand
CGACTTGGGAGACAAGAGAGGGGATTTTCTTCACAGGCATCATCCGCGACATCACCGAACGCAAGAAGATAGAACTGAAACTAAAGGATTCCCATAGGGAACTGGAAGAAAAGGTCAAAGAACTCGAGAGTATCAATAAACTCATGATCGGACGGGAACTGAAGATGATCGAGTTGAAGAAGGAGATCAAGGATTTAAAACGAGAATTAAAGAAAGTGAAAGGATAGTGGTTTGGTAGGGTAGAAGTAGATGGATAGTCAACACAGCAAGACCTCCAAAAAAACATTCCAAGCAATTTGAACAGAAAGCGATGAAAATGACAAAGGAGCCGAGAGAACTCAGGGATTTCCTGGAGACGATAATAAGTAACATAGGGGAGGGAGTACAGGTCATCGATAGAGACTACCGAATAGTTTGGGTCAATGACCCACTGCTGGAACTGAGCAAACGAACCAAGGGCGAACTTATCGGAGAGCACTGCTATAAAGTATTTCATGGCTTCTCAGATGTCTGCCCTGAATGCGCAGTAAGGGAAACTTTCGAGACGGGCAAACCTTCTCAGATTTCCCATTCCGGCGTAACCGGTGATGGTAGCACCAGGTACGTCGAGCTAAATTCCTATCCGATAAAGGATTCGAAGGGCAACATCATCCAAGTCGTTGAAACCGTACGCGATATAACAGAACGAATGAAACTTGAGCAGAAAATCAAAGAATCCGAGAAGAAATATAGAACTTTGATCGAGACGATGAATGAGGGCATCGGGGTCATAAATAAGGAGAGGAGGATAACCTTCTCCAACGCAAGATTTGCCGATATGCTGGAATACGACGTGGATGAATTGATAGGAAAAGATGCCCTATCCCTCTTCGATGAGGAGAACAAGAAGAGGGTGATAGAAGAATTGAAAAAGAGGGCAAAAGGCAGATCATCGATCTACGAAATAGAATTTACGACAAAGACAGGAAGACAACTGCCAGCCCTTATGGCTGCCACGCCGCTATTCGATGAGAAGGGCAAACACAAAGGCAGTTTTGCGGTTATCACTGATCTCACAGAGAGGAAAAGGCTGGAAGACGAAATCAAGAAAAGCAGAGATTATCTGGAGATGGTGATAAACAGCTCCGCCGATGCAATAGTAAATCTCGACGAGAATGGGATCGTAAAACTGTGGAACCGCGGGGCTGAGGAAATATTCGGCTGGAAAGCGGAAGAGATACTCGGAAAACCCTTTTATCCATTGGTCCCGGATGAACTCAAAGACGAAGCAACTCAGCTCTTCAAAGAGGTAAAAGAGAAGGGCTTTCTCAGAGATTATGAGACCGAGAGGGTTCGAAAAGATGGGTCGAAAATCTGGGTAAACCTGACAGCAAACGCATTGAAAGACGAGGCGGGAAACTTCATCGGGTTGTCCGGTATAGCTCGGGATGTCACCGAAAGAAAACTTGAAGAAGAAGAAACTCGCCTACTACAAGAGATAAACTACATGTTGAACGCTGGTACTACAAGAGATGAAGTACTGAAAGAGATCGCTCACGGACTCGCGTCCATCTTCGGCTACGATGCAAGCGTCATCCACCTTTTGAGCGAGGACGGAAAGAATCTCATCGTAAAGGCTTTTTCGGTCGACTCTAAAATTATGAAAAAGATCGAGGAACTTACTGGGATAACCGCCTCGAACTATAAAATACCCATCTCCAGAGAAAGCATGTTTCTGAGCTTGATCGAGAGCAAGGAGCCCATCATCACCGATGACATGGTGGAATTGACAAAACAGCATACGGATAAGAGGCATTTAAAGGCGTTGGCAAGGCCGATAGTCGAGATAGCTGGCTTGAAATACGGGCTTGGAGTACCCATCCTATCCTTTGATAGAGTGGTCGGGGTGATCGGGGTCGCAAGCAGAAAAGAGTTGACTGAAAAGGATGCAGAGAGACTCAAGACTTTTGGAGCTCAAATAGGTGTGGCGATCGAGAAGGCGCGATTGGACGAACAGATAAAAGAATATTCGGAGCAACTTGAACAGAAAGTAAAAGAAAAGACAAAGGAATTAAAGGAAAGTCGAGATGCCGTTTTGAACGTTTTGGAAGATCTGGACGAATCGCATAAGGAACTGCAAAGGGCTTATGAGGAGCTCAAGAGCCTCGA
>JBHIFP010000123.1:0-2235 GCA_046761145.1 Hydrothermarchaeales archaeon (SeqCode) | reverse complement strand
TTTTGAGAGATCGGCTTTGCGCCGCGCCTTATCGCTTCCTCCAAGATCTCTTCGCCATCTGTCCCCTTCAACCCCACGGTTCCCCCCATCCCAGCAATGGGATTTATCAAAAAGCCGATCCTTTTCATCGCGCCAGCTCCCTCACCTTCTCCAGATTCCCATAATCGTCTCGACGTTCGTCGATCGGGGTTTCGAGTATCATCGGGAGGTCCCTTATTATCTTGTGTTTCAATATCGCCCTAAAGCCATCTTCGCCTATATAACCCATGCCGATGTGCTCATGTCTATCGATGCAAGAGCCCAGATCTCCTCTAGAATCATTGAGGTGAACGACCTTCAGGCGACTCCATCCCAGTATATCGTCGAAGTTGTCCATCACCTCTTCCAACGCTTCTTCCGTTCTCAGATCATAACCGCCGGCGAAGCCATGGGACGTGTCGAAACAGACCCCAGTCCTATCTTTTCGATCGACTCTATCGATTATGTGCCTGATATCCTCGAATGATGTGCCCATGCTGTTCTTCGTGCCGGCGGTATTCTCGAGGAGGAGCATTACGTCATTATCCGACTCTGATAGAGCCCTATTCACTCCGCTGACTATCCTATCAAATCCCCTCTCCATCCCTTCTCCAAGGTGGCTTCCGAGATGCGTTACTAAGTAGGGAATATTCAGCTGTTCGCATCTGACCAGTTCGGCGGTCAATGTATCGATAGACTTTTCATAGATGTCATCTTTTGGGGAAGCCAGGTTAGGGAGGTAGGGCATGTGATCGATGACTGGTTCAATATCGAACTTTTCTGATTTTTTTAAAAACTCTTCTATGTCGCTTTCTGTAAGATCTTTAAACCTCCACCCCCTCGGGTTCCTGGTGAAAATCTGGAAGGTATCGCATCCCCTCTCTCTGGCCCTATCGAAGGACCGGTCTAGAGCGCCTGCAATGGAAACGTGCACACCTACTTTCATGGGGGATCCCGACTAAGTAAGATATTAGAAGATATTAATAGCAACCTTTAAGGTAAACTAAAAGAGATATTTTGACTATCAAATGCCCTCAAATTTCATATTTAAAACCTTCAATGGGTAGAACCATCTCGACCCCAATATCCGAAATGAATCTCTTAAACAGTTCTGGACTATTTGTATGAATTGGGAATACCTTTTTGGGAGAAATTTCAGAGATTGCTTCCTTTAATTCATGAGGTGTTGCGTGGCCGGAAGCATGAACTTGGTATAATGGCATGCCCAAGTGGTCTAGCCAATTGAGCAATTTATCATAGCTGATTTCCATCTCCTCATCATATGGTTCGCTCGATGAGAGGATATATGTGCTGCCGATATCGGGTTTGATCTCGGCCATTTCATTCATGTCAAAAAGTGAGGCAACTAGGATTACTTCCTTCTGAATGGTGTTTATCTCTTTTGCATCTACTATATTGTCGTACTTATCTTCCAAATAATTCTCATAGGCCCGTAATCGTTTCTTCTCTCTTTTGAAAATCAAAATGTTTGGATCATTTAAATTGAACAGTTCCAAGTTTTCATCGGTACTCAACATATCTATCATGAACGCTTGTTTCGTGGAGACTGCGAATTTTCTATCGGAATTCTTGGCCACTTCATAAAAGGTTCTGATTCTATCGACATCGGCAATAGCAAATCCGGTTAGTACCAGATTTTTGGTTTTTTCCACAATTTTTCTAACCTTATTTTTCACTTCCTCTTCACTCTCTAATTTTGATTCATTTATATGGGTCCCTTCAATCAACAAGGCATCTGGTTCAGCCTCTTTTGCCTTCTCGATAAATTCAAGAGTCATCTCCTTTTTGGGCCCATGCATTCTGAAGTCGCCGGTATAGACTATATTGCCATTTTCGGTCGAGACTATGGAACCATATGCCCCGGGTATCGAATGATCGACATGGATCGGAACAATTTCAAATGGTGCTATTTTCTTAATTACATCATTTGTCCTGAAAGTATCAAAGTTTTTAAAAATCTCTTCGCCTTGTCTTTGAGTGAGTTTGGCGATCTCATACCCTGCTCCTATGGATTGGCCGCTGAATTCCCTCGCCACTATTATGGTCTTGGCAGTCGCTCCACAGTAAATGGGGAAGTCGTCCTTGAGAAACCGAGTGGCATCATAATGATCCATGTGGGGATGGCTAACGAATATTCCATCTACCCGATATTCATTGGTGTCTTTTTTGTATAAGCCATCTATTCTTGGTAGAATG
>JBHIFP010000122.1:0-2301 GCA_046761145.1 Hydrothermarchaeales archaeon (SeqCode) | reverse complement strand
CCACTTCATGAGGGGGACATCGTCGGCTGTTCCCCTAAACAGGGTCATGGCCAGGTGCGTGTGGGCGTTAATCAGTCCCGGCATGACGAGCCTTCTCCTCCCGTTTATGATATATTCCGCTTCTCCTTTGATCTCGCCAGAGATCTCGACTATCTCTCCATTCTCTATCGCGATAGAGTGGTTCTTCAATACCCTCCTCTGCCCATCCATCGTGACTATCAAGGCATCTTTGATGATGACATCCATAGACTCACCCGGAGTTTTGATTTAACTTGTTGCAAGTAGGTATTAGCCCATGGAGTTTAAAATTTTCCCTCGAAGATGAGAAATATACAAAGGCTAATAAACCATCAAAAGGAGAAGGTATTACATGGTATTTCTAGTCATTCCGGCGTTGGACCTGAAAGATAAAAAATGCGTCCAGCTCAGGCAAGGAAAGCCAGAGGACGTCATCATCGAATTGGATGATCCCATAGAGGTCGCAGAGAGATGGGAGTCGTTGGGCGCTCCTAGACTCCATGTCATCGATCTGGACGGGGCATTTCAAGGCAAAAGAGTCAATGAAGATATCGTTTACAGGATTGTGGAGGTGTGCAAGGTCCCCGTGCAGTTTGGAGGAGGGATTAGGAATATAGGCGATGCGAGGCAGATGCTGGATCGAGGTATCGAGAAGATAATCTTGGGCACTCTGGCCATTGAAAACCCCAGCGTTGTGGAGGAGCTAGCCGGTTCCTATGGGAAGGATAGGATAATCATCGCTTTGGATTCTAGAGGGGGGAAGGTGGTCATAAAAGGCTGGAAAGAGAAGACTGAGATAGAGGCGAAAGAGATCGCTAGAAGGTATGAGGACTATGCCGGAGAGGTCCTATTCACAAATGTCGATGTCGAGGGGCTCATGGAAGGTTTTGATGCAGAGGTCGTCAAAGAGCTCGTGGACTCTACCTCTTTGGGCGTTATAATCTCTGGAGGGATATCCACCCTCAATGATGTAGAAAAGGCGAAAGGGAGTGGGGCCATAGGCTGTGTGTTGGGGTCTGCTTTATATACCGGGAAGTTGGATTTTAAGGAGGCTATAGAGGTTTCAAAATGAGAAAAGCAAGGATAGAAAGGAAGACGAGCGAGACCGATATCACACTCACTTTAAATTTGGATGGAAATGGAGATTACAGCATCTCAACCGGGATAAAATTCCTAGACCACATGCTGGGTAGTTTTGCCAAGCATGGATGTTTTGATCTGGAGATAAAAGCAATAGGAGACAACGAGCACCACATTGTGGAGGATGTTGCCATAAGCTTGGGAAGCGCATTCTCTAAGGCGTTAGGAGACAAGGCGGGTATCAAAAGGTTCGGCTTTTCTCTGATACCGATGGACGATGTCTTGCTCTTGACATCTGCAGATCTAAGCGGTAGAAGCTATTGTTCATTCGGAGTCAAATTCAGGAGAAAGAAGATCGAAGATCTGAGCTCTGAGATGCTCCCTCACTTCATCGAAACCTTGGCTTCCGAAGCGAAGATGAACCTACACGTAAAACTCTTAGATGGTAAGAACGAGCACCACATAGCAGAGGCGCTCTTCAAGTCTTTGGCCTTGAGCATGGATATGGCGACCGCAAAGGACGAGAGGAAGGCGGGCATACCGAGTACCAAGGGCGCACTGTAATGTTTCGCCATATTTGAGATAGGGGAAGATGGGGCATTTAATCCTCCGCGTTACGTTTAAATATTTCGCGCAATAATTTTATTCCGTTTTTATGGGTGGTAAGATGAGGAAAATCGTCGTCCTTAGGTCCAGCCAAAAAGAGATCCTCATCGATGAGATAGAGGATAAGTTGAACGAGGATACCAGAGAGGTCCATTTGAGCATAAGGCCGACGATCAATATCTTGGCATCTATACTGACGGCTGCCCCCGAGGTAAAGACCATAACATGTCCTCCCAGCCTCTTCGAACGCACCCCGATGAAGATCAGAGAGGCGTTGAGAAAAATAGGCGTGGATTTCAGACCCCTATTATTGACTCCAGGCAGACCGAGGTCCCATCCCAATTGGAAGATCGATAAGGTCTATGAACTGGACAAGAGGGGTTTCTCGGTCAAGGAGATATCGGAGGAGTTGGATATACCCCTGACGACCGTTTATTACTATCTCAAAAAAGAGTGATATCTGGTTTTTTTTCTTCGCCAAAATGGGGAGGGGACAGCCCATGAGGAAAGATTAAAAAGAGCTTAATTCTCCCCATGGGCAGGTTATATTATTCAGAGGTGGTTAATAAAGATTTCCCCAATTTTGGCCTTGATAGG
>JBHIFP010000121.1:0-2431 GCA_046761145.1 Hydrothermarchaeales archaeon (SeqCode) | reverse complement strand
AGATGTCGGAGTTTTCCCTCGATGTTTGTTCTCAGGCCACAGTACCCCCTCCCTTCAGTAGGGATCCTACAGTCATTGACGCAGAGCCCGCACCTCACGCCCTCTGGATCTCTTGGTGGCTTATGCGGTAGATCGAAACGGCGTCTGCTCTTGGCATGGACCTCTTCGATGAACGGCAAGGCCTTATCTGGCTCGGTCTTGATACAGTCTGCACAAACTGCGAGGCTCTTCGAAACTAGCTCAGAATGCCTTCCACAGATCTCGCAACTTACTTTCTCGGCGTGGACACGATTGAAAAGTCGAAACATCGCTCTCACACAGTAAAATATATAGGTCACTAAAGCTAAATAGTCATTGGGGGTGACGATACGAGAAAGCCGATAAAAGACATGTTCTTGAGCATCGTGGAAGAGTGGGACAAATACTGGAAAGATGAAGTCGACCTATATGACTTCCTCGACCAATACATCGAGATAGACGACGGCCTAAGGGAGTACGTCATAAAGAAGAGGAAAAAGAAAGCGGATCTGATGTAGAAATTTCCCAAATCTCGATTATCTCCGGCTCCATTCGCCTCTTTCGATCTTTAATAAATCCATAGATCGCCATGCCGCTCATCCCCCAACCGCCTTCCAATCGGCAAACTCACATCCCCTACATTCTTCGAGGAATCTCCCTCCGGCCAAGAGACAACATAGGGGGCAGAGGTCGTGTCCCAAGACCGAACAGAGGGTTATATCGGTTTGAGTTTCGGATATACCGCAAACCTTACAAACTTCCATGTTTAATCTTTTGTCATACCATATAAAAAAAGTTGGTCGGAAATATGCGCCTCCACGTCCATAAAAAGGGACTGCGGGTCTTGGGGATAGCAGAGAGCTTTCGAAAGGGAGAGGGTAAAAAGTCAGTGCTGTCGGGGGTGGTGATGAGGGGAGACCTCCAGATAGATGGTTTTGCGCTGACCACGATAACGGTTGGGGGTATGGACGCCACTGAAGGAGTTCTACGATTGTTCCACGACCTGAAGAGGGAGGATATAAACCTGATACTATTAAACGGCTGTGTCATAGCTTGGTTCAATATCATCGATCTAAGAGAGATTTTTAGACAGCTCAAGATACCCCTGATCTGCGTCACCTATGAGGAGTCAGAAGGCCTCGAAAAGTACTTCAAAGATTATTTTGAGGATAGTGATGAGAGGATAAGATTGTATAAAAGTCTGGGCGCGCGTATCCCCCTAACCCTGTATACCGGCCATGAGGTATTGGTCCGCTTCTTTGGTATAGAGGAAGAGAGGGAGGTCAAGGCTATATTGGACCGGTTCACCATCCAAGGCGCGGTCCCAGAGCCCTTAAAATTGGCCCGTCTTTTGGCGAGGGCGGCTTTGGATTGGCAAAGGCTTATTATTTAACGGCGCCATTATAGATACCCATGAGTGTGCTGATCGATGACATCGGTAGCTTTCCTTTACCAGAGGGGATATCGAAAGAGGAGTTTTCAAAGGTCTATCCCCTAGCAAGGGAGCAGGTGGCCAAGGGGAAAGATATAACAGAAACTCCCCGGTTATTCGAGAAGTTTTACGAGGTCGTCAAAGGCTCTTTGGAATTCAAAATTGATTCCGGTATAGATGTCGTGAACTACCCCCAGCATTACGATATGCATAGGCAGTTCTTGGAACCGATAGAGGAGTTCCAAGAAGATCCATTTTTGATCGAAAAAGGGCATGCTGTAATGCCCGAGCTCTTCGTTATAGAAAGGGAATCTAGGAGGCTATTTGATGAGCGGGGGGAGAGATTGGACCTGAAAGTCTGCGTAACCGGGGCCTTAGAGCTTCACCTGAAGACCGATTTTGGATTTTATATCTACGAAGAGGTCTTGAACAATCTGGCAGAGAGCGTCAACCGTTTCTTGAAGAACTCCATCCTCGATACGAAGTACGTAAAGACGGTCGTGGTCGCGATAGACGAACCTAGCTTGGGTTTTGTAGACCTCATGAATATCGAGGAAGAGGCGCTCATCTCGGCATTGGATAAGTCGGTGAGGGATATTCCCGCAGAAGTTCAGATACATCTCCATACCTTGAAAGCCGTAGAAGTGCCCCTACAAGTTGAAGGCATCGATGTGATAGCGGCCGAATTTGCGGCAACGCCGAAAAATATGGAGATTCTCAAAAAAAGAGAACTCGAGGACAACGATAAATTTATCAGGGCTGGGGTAACGAGAACCGATTTCGATGCAATCCTCGCGGGATATTTGGATAAAGGTGTCCAACCGAGCCAAGATCGACTGATCGATGATGTGGAAGTGATAAGGAAGCGCTATGAAAGAGCGGAAGATATCTTCGGCGAACGTATGACCTTCGCGGGTCCGGATTGTGGATTGGGGAGTTGGCCTACCCAGGAAGTGGCTAGGGAATTACTGAGAAGAACTG
>JBHIFP010000120.1:0-2439 GCA_046761145.1 Hydrothermarchaeales archaeon (SeqCode) | reverse complement strand
TTCGTTGAGGTGACCCGTTATAGGTGGAAGGGGTCTGGGCGTGAGGAAGATGGCTGTGGAGTTAGGAAAGTGGGTTACGACGATCCACAGGTGGCTTAGGAGACTTGAGATACCGACTTGAGAGGTAAGGCCCCCAAATTAGTCTATGATGATTTGCTCCAACGGGCACAACTAAATCATATGACAATACTTTGAAAACCTTGTTGAAAGGAATAAAATTGATGAAAGAGTGTGAAATGTGTTATAAATTCTAAAGTTATGAGGTTTTCTAGCTTAGGAACACATATCCGGCTGTGAGGATTATGCCTGTGGAGACGTAAAGGGCGTTGCAGATTCGACGTATTCGATGAACATCCAATTTCATGTCTACTCTTGTTAATTGCAAAATAAGGAGTACTGCTGAAAGTTGTAAAGGTAAACTGATTAGCCAGTATAATCTATGATGAACGAAGAAATCGTAGATGCCGATAAGTACAGAAAGGAAATTGATAAGAGACGAAATCAAAGCAGCCCTCCTAAAACCTATGATTACAGGCAAGGTCTTTATTCCCACAATTCGATCTACTTCCACATCTTCTAAGTCCTCTATGTCCCCCCAGGCGAGGAAAAATAGTGCTCCGATAATATGGAATGGGGCTAGACCCAGAGGTTTAAAGAGGCCCCATCCCGATAACAAAGGGAAAATGGTAAACAATGAAGCTATGATGGCGTGAGACAACAAGGGAATTCGTGATAAACCCGGGGGAATAGAGTAGAGGATCGCAAGGATTAAACCAAGAACCGTCAAGATCAGCGTTTGTAGACTCGGCCTGAAAATAAAGAGGACGGTGAGAAACAGCGCGCTTAGCATAAAAAGAACGATTATAAACCTCAGAGCTTGTGTCTCATTTAAGCGACCGGAGGGTAAGGGTCGACCCGGCTTATCAATTTTATCGGCTTCGATGTCTTTTAAGCAATCCAAGCTAAAAAATCCACCCATCAACGCCCCGTAGATAAGAGAAATCATCACTAAGGAAAAATGATCGAATACTCGGGTCATGACGACTCCGAAGACGGCGGATAAGGCGCAGATCGCCGATGACTTTAGGAGCATCAGCTCGCTCAGCGCTTTTAGTCGATCCCTCCAACGTTGAACAAGCATAGATATCGATCTCGCTTTTCCGTCGCCGAAAGCCTTTAGATGTACAACAAACTTATAACTATAGTTAATTATGTGAGTAGATAAGTGTGATAAATTATGTTACAAACGAATATATGGCAAACTAATAATTATGTAGGTAGTCTATAGGTTAGAACTTACGATGAAGTTTATTACTGGGCATGGGGTATTCGATGAAATCTGCAATCTAGATATGGGATCGTCTATATGCATTCTCGATGAGACTCAAACCGAGTCTGTGCTTTTTCTTAACGCCCTCCTCAAAAAACAAAAAAAGTTGCCAATTTATTTGAACGCATCCTATCCCATCGAGACTTCTTTCAATTTAAACAAAATAGATATAACAAAAACCTTGAACGATATAAACCTAAGTACAGCTGAATTCCGAGAGAAAATCGGACGAGGCATAATAATACACCATTACCTACCCCGCATCCTCCTTAGGGACAGCGAAGACGACATACTTAAGATGCTGGAATATTGGTCCGGTAAGATAGCCGGTAGAGATTTCGTAGAGTTCTTTACTCTACCGAAGGATACTTTTCCCTCTTTCGAAAAGAAGTTACAAGCCATAACAGATGGAGTGATTGACATCACGATCACAAAAGTTGGGGAGACCTATCAACAGACCTTCTCACTCCTCCGCGGATCCAAGCCACAATATCACCTCACCGAGTTCCCATTTAAAATTGAGGGTGGGCGACTCCTAATCAAATGGGATGAAGAGTATACAGATCACATCCCGAGAGAGGATGAAGCGGAGATAAATAGAATCAAGAATTACTTAATGGATAACCTTCACCGTTTAAAGATTGTAAGAAGAGCTTCTTCAAGGAGACTAAAACCCTATGAATATTTGTATCTTTCTCAGATAGTGGATAAGCGCTTAGATGACATTCAAACAATTTTCCCAGAGCGTTTTGACGACGTTTTAGAATCACTTGCGAGGTGGAAGATAAAGGGGCTAATAGCCCTTAAAGAAGTTGAGGAGACCGACCATAAGCCCATAAAAAAATCTTTAAATCTTTTGACTAGAACAGCCCTAAGTGTACCATATCTAATCACCAGCCATTTATTTAGCCTGAGACAATCGTTTAGAAGAAAAAAAATTCGTACTATCCCTTATGACGGCTATCTTTCGATGAAAAATAGCGCGGAAGCTTTGGCTAAAATCTTCTTGCCCGCTGAGAAACGAGTCCTAGAGAAATTGCCGGCGATAGAGTCGTTTTTCTTCGAAATGGCCGGTCGGGAAACCGCACTTGAGTACGTGAAGGCCCTTG
>JBHIFP010000119.1:0-2459 GCA_046761145.1 Hydrothermarchaeales archaeon (SeqCode) | reverse complement strand
ACTTTACTTACCAATAGTTAATTTTATCTTCCCCTTCTTTCAAATATAGTTGTGATTCCCTATGCCAGAGCATATGCCATTGATAAACAGGGCAGTCGGACTCCTCGACGGAATATCGGCCGAACTGAAAAAGATCGACATAGTTAGATTGAGGACCGAAAAGGAGTACTTTGAAAGGTTGTACTTGACTCTGAAAGATAATCTCGATAAACTCAGAGAGCTGAAGGATGAGATGGAGGCAAGGGGGTTTGACTCTCCGTATTTTGCCCTCGGTATGCACATGCCTCCAAGGCCTTATCCGAGACATGGTTATAGGAGGGAGGATGTCGAAGATCAGAGGGATACCGCGAGGCACAAAAAGATCTTCATAGCCGATGCATCCTTCAAGAGGGGGACCTTCGAAAGGGCCAAGTCGTCGATAGCGACCCACAATATCGCCATAGGGCACCTAGAAGAGTTCGTCTCGATAGAGTGCGACTGTGGGAGGATTTTGAAGGGGAAAGAGGCGACGAAGATCCTCGAAGAGAGCAGACACTTCGAGTGCCCCAAGTGCCATTCTAGGGGCGTAAAGATGGCGGAAAACGAGCAGGGGGTCTATAGGCTTGAACTTATACCTTATCTGCCCTTTGGAGGGGAGAATACCTTAGAGATCTCCAATTTTACCCCCATCGAGAGGATCGCCTATAGAGAGCTGACCCGCATCTTGAGGGAGAAGAAGAAGGGCAAGATCAAGTCCGCAATGGTGATCTTCAAGGTAGCAAAGGGGGGGAGATGGATCAAGAAGAGGGAGCTCGTGGCGCTGGACAAGAAGACGGGCCTCGACTGCGAGGGCATCTTGAGGGATAAATACGGGAAGATCATGATCGAGAAGATAAGGTTCCATCACGAACGCTCTATCCTGATCTCCGGCAAATACAACAGGCAGGCGTTGTCGATAGGATATACCAAGATCTTGAAGGAGAAGAGGGTGGAGATCATCGATTTCCTCCTGGGTAAGAGGATAGATGTCGAGAAACTCCGACTATACGAAAAATTGAAACGGGACCTGGACTCCATGATCCAGAGCACGAGGGATATCACGACCCCCATAGACGTGAGGATAGACGACGAGAAGAGGGAGTTGATAGACGAGTTCGAGGATAAACTCAAAAGTCTGGGACTGATGAACAAGAGGGGCGATCTCGATCCAGAACTGGAAGAGGCGATCGCCTATAGACAGGAACTGAGGAAGAAGATATTGTCGAAGATCCCCGCAGTGCTCTTTGCGTGGGATGTATTCCGATTCCTCCTCGTGAAACCCTACAGGGAGCGGAGATACGCCAGCATCTTTCCTGGGCTACAGCCCATCCCGGAGGAAGACCAACTGGAAAATGCGCTCATTATATTGGCCGACACCAACTTGATATCGATAATCGATAAATTCATCGACGAGAGCGCGACGGAGATCGAAAACGCCAGCGATGTGATCTTCAAAAAATTCGAGATCGAGGAGATCTTAAAGGATTACCTGAAGGTGACATCGAGTAGGGCGGTAGGGGGGGTAGCTTTATACATAAATTCCGACCTTCAGCTCGATCGAGTCTCCGAGATAGTATCCTCCGATCTGGAGGAGCTGAAGGAAGTGATGAAGATCCTGGTGAGGTTGGGAAGGAGGGAGGTAATCCCGGAGGAGAGATTGGAGGGGCTCGAGGAGATCCAAGAGATAGAGATCTCCGAGAGGGCCAAGGCGTTTTTGGAGCTCGTCAGGTGATTGCTCTTTTTTAAAAAACATTAAACATGTTATATATTACATATTAAATGTGTGATTAAACATGAAGATAGTTCAAACGAGGATAAATGACCTAGAATATGCCCTACTCAGGCAGATAGCCTTAGAGAAAAAGAGCACCATTAAGGACACAGTGAAAGAAGCAATTGCGTTGTATGTCAAGAGAGAGAGCGTTGATCCCAATGATGTGCTTTTCTCCGAACCGGTGGCGAGGAGAGGTGCCAGAGATGGTTCGTTGAAACACGACAGATATATCTATGGGTGAAGAGATGATCTTCATCGATACAAGCGCTTTCTATGCGATGGAAGTTCAGACGGATGTGAATCACGTGAAGGCCTCTGAAGTCAAGGCCGAGATCGCCGAAAATAAGTATGGTGCTCCACTCACCACGAACTACATCATCGATGAAGTGGTGACCTTGCTTCGTTTTAAAGCTGGACATAAAGAGGCAGTCGACTTTGGAAATAAGATAAGGAGCTCAAAAAGCTTGAGAGTGGTCAGGGTGGACGAAACTCTAGAAGATATTGCGTGGAAAATTTTTAAAAAACATAGGGAGAAAGAGCTGAGCTTCACGGACTGCACGAGTTTTGGTGCGATGAGAGAATTGAAAATATCCCTCGCCTTTGCCTTCGACCAGCATTTTGCTCAGATGGGATTTAATGTTGTGCCTATCTAAGGGGATTTACCGCG
>JBHIFP010000118.1:0-2595 GCA_046761145.1 Hydrothermarchaeales archaeon (SeqCode) | reverse complement strand
ATCGCCAAATTTGGTGATGATATCCCCTCCCGTAACTATGGCACGTGTACCAACGATGCTCAGTTCGCTGCCTCCGCGCAAGCCCGCTTTCTCGGCCGGGCTATCTTTTGCCACGCTGACGATCAGCACGCCTCTTTCAACGGGTAAATCGAGGGCTTTGGCTACGTCCTCGGTAACGGTCATCCCCGTTATCCCCAACCACGGGCGGATAACCTTGCCGTGTTCGATGAGTTCTCCAGCGACTTCGATGGCGGTATTTATGGGTATGGCAAACCCTATACCTATAGAGCCACGGATAGGAGAAAAGATGGCGGTGTTCATCCCTATTACCTCGCCTTTTGAATTGACCAAAGGGCCGCCACTATTTCCGGGGTTGATGCTCGCATCCGTCTGTATAACGCCCCCTATTTCATAGTTATTCCTGGATCTCAACGTCCTATTGAGAGCGCTTATGACCCCCACAGTAATGGTGTTGTCAAGTCCGAATGGATTTCCTATGGCGATGGCGAGCTGTCCGACCCTGAGGGAGTTGGAATCTCCCAAGGGCGCTGGATCCAGCTTAAAATCCGGATCGATCTTCACCACCGCGGTATCCGTCGTGGGGTCTCTACCGATGAGCTCGGCCTCAAAAGTTTCCCCATTGGACAGGGTCACTACGATCTTCTCGGCGTCCTTCACCACATGTTCATTTGTCAAGATATAGCCATCTTCGCCGATTATTATTCCAGAACCAACACCCTCTTCTGGAACGGCCCTCAAGAAAAAGTCCGTGGTTAGAGTCGTCGAAGTTATATGGACGACTGACGGTCCCACTTTGCTATATGCCGCGATTATCGTGCTTTCTTCGGCGATCGTTTCAAAGGAAGGTTTTTGGGTAGGAGCGACAGTGGCTATAGTAAGAGGAGCGGTCTTTAAAGGAGGTAGTTGTAGATAGTACATCCCACCCAAAATTACAATTCCACCTACAATACCCGCAATTATTGCCAACAAGATGTACCTTGGGAAATTGCCTTCTATCGAATCCGACAAGGTGATTACCTCTGTGGGTTTATAGTGCCCCCTATATCTAATAAATTTAATGTCGAATAAGGGGTCTTGTAAATTGGGGGGTAATTGGATGATTTTTGGGTCCAATTCTGGCAAATCTTTAAATAGTTAGGCTTACCTAATTAGGGTAGCCTAAGTAAAAAAAGAGAGGTAGTAAATGCTGACGAGTTTCATAATAACCTTTAGAGAGGCCCTTGAAGCGGCGTTGATAGTGGGCATAATCGCCGCGTACTTGGGGAAGATAGGGAGAAGGGATCTGAATAAGTACCTGTGGATAGGGACACTTGGGGCAATAGTAGCTAGCATAACAGTCGCAGTCATCTTTATGGCAGTTTATGGAGGATTGGGAGGGACTGCAGAGAAGATATTCGAGGGGGTGGCAACCCTCACCGCTGCAGCTGTCTTGACTTACATGATCTTCTGGATGGCGAAGCATGCGAATTTGATGAAGGGGGAGCTCGAGGAAAAGGTGGACACGGCGATATCGACTGGCGCTTTGTTCGGGATATCCGTTACCGCATTTTTCGCTGTCTTTAGAGAAGGGGTGGAGACCGTCCTTTTTCTGGGCGCTAGAGCGATGCAGTATCCCGTGGAAACCCTTATCGGATTGCTAGCGGGGGTGAGCATCGTATTCGGATTGACTATTCTGATGTTCAAGGGGACATACCTGCTCGACCTCAAAAAGTTCTTCAAGTATACGAGCATTATCCTCCTAATTTTTGCAGCCGGTTTCGTTGCTTATGGGGTGCACGAGCTAAATGAGGTAGGGGTAGTACCCCCAGTCATCGAACGCGTATGGGACATCAACCCGTCAAGAAACCTAGATGGGAGCTATCCAGCACTCCACGAAAAAGGCGTTATAGGTTCTATCTTGAAATCCCTGATAGGGTACAATGGAGACCCATCGTTGACCGAAGTTTTGGCATATCTGGGATACTGGTTGGTGGTTGGGTCCTATGTCCTAAAAACATATAGATTCGAACCGAGCCCCTCTACCGCATATAGAGGGTGATACGATGAGAATGTCCGAAAATAACAGAAATACTCATACTAGACTGTGCCCGCCTTCTCCAGCATCATTCTCGTCAAAAACCGTATCTCAGGCTCGTCATCCACGAGGAGTATCCTCGCCACTTTATCATCCCTCCTCCCTCGCTATCGGCAATGTGAAGCGGAACCTGCTCCCCTTGCCGAGCTCGCTTTTAACAGTGATTTCTCCTCCATGGGCTTCAACAATCTCCTTGGCAACCGCCAATCCCATGCCGATTCCGCCGTGCTTTCTCGTGGTGCTGATATCGACCTGGTAGAGCCTGTCGAAGATCTTTTCCAGATGCTCTTCTGCTATCCCTATGCCCGTATCCGAAACGCTGACCTCTACGACGTTTCCTTGGGGCCCCGCCTCTATGAGCACCTTCCCCCCTCTTCTGTTGAACTTTATGGCGTTGTCGAGGAGGTTGATAATGACGTGCTTTAGCTCGTCAAAATCGGCTCTGACCTTGGGAAGGTCCTCTTGAATGGAAGTTTTTATCTCGATCTCGTTCTCCGAGG
>JBHIFP010000117.1:0-2883 GCA_046761145.1 Hydrothermarchaeales archaeon (SeqCode) | reverse complement strand
TATTAGAAAGAGGCATGCTCTATACCGAACAAATACTGAGTAACAATGTTAATAAACTACCAAAAATAATATGTGACAGGTGAGTCAAATGACGGCTTCTACCCTTCGAACTGCCAAAGCTGGAGAGATTTCTCTACCTCAAGAGATAATGAAAAAATTGAAGATAACTAAAGAAGACGTTTTGACGTTTGAGATCGTTGACAAAGAGACGTTGAAGGTCAAGATTTTGCGCAAAGGGGATTATGAGTCTGACCCTCTTTGGAAAGTGATCCATGATCCAGCCAAACCAAAGATTGAGGTTACAGCGAAAAATCTGCAGAAGCTGGAGGACGAACTTTGGGCAGATTAGAGAATGCGGTCTTCATCGATTCAAACATACTCGTTTTTGCCAATGTAGAGAAATACCCCGAGCACGAAAGGGCTTTGAAGGTTCTCGAGGACGGTTTAAAGGGCGAGTTTGTCTTGAGTTTTAACACTGTTATCGCTCTAGAGGCACATTACAAACTCTTGAAGATTCTAAATGCCTCAGATGCGAGATATAGGGTGGGAACGCTCTTCAAGTCCAAGCGAACTTTATTCTTCAACGTGGACGAGGAGGCGATCGAAAAGGCCTTTGAGATCTCTGAGAAATATAAGATTGGGACAAACGATGCCGCCATTGCTGCCTCGATGCTGGGGAATGGGATTGAGAAGATATACACAGATAATAAATATCGATCACTTCAAAAAGATTAAAGGCATTGAGGCTGAGAATCCAATTAGATAAGGACTGCAGGTGGTGCCACACCTTCCCAGAGCTGACGCCGGCCAGCCCGTATTAGAAAGAGGCAAGAAGATGGAACCTGAAAAATACGATTGGAAGAAGATACTCCTGATAATAGCATTTATAGTACTCCTCGCCATCTTAATCCTGCCTCGAGAAGCGAGGTTTGCCGGGAGCCACACGATGTACGAGAACAAAAGCTCCTCGCAGTATGGGAGGGCCCTGTTCTGCAATAAATGCCATCCAGAGATAGTCGCCAACCTCTCGACTTCCAGTGCGCACAACATAACCACAACCGGATGCATCTGCCACGGTTACAACCCCAATGTGACGGTGGGGAACCTCTACGACATAAACCTGAACCACTCCCTGACCAAGAACATCTACTGTACCAACTGCCACACTGAGTACAACGCAACCGGGGACCTCTTCGTCAACGCGACCGACCCCTCGACCGGAGATTTGGTACAGGTGAATGTCTCGGGTCAATCGCCCCACTACCTCTTCAACGTCAGCGATGCAACCGAGAAGGAGCAGTTATACATACAGAGCAAGAATTATTTCTTGAAGAACCTGGAGACCCTAAAGAGCGAGAGCTGAACTCGGGACCATGGGGGGTTGTCATAAATTTTGATGAGATTTAAGGCTATTTTCTATAAAGTTTGATAGTTTTTGTGGTCAAGGGATATAAAAAGGAAGTTATTTATACATGCTTCTAATTCTAAGAAGGGATTGGAGTGAAAGTAAGAAAGCTCATTAAAATTCGCTCTTATCCGCAATATGACTGATTCGGGAAATCTGATACTTCTTTCGTCCCGGTAATATTCTGGATTAAAATGCCATAAGTCACGTTAGGTATATGAGCGTTAAAATTATAGAGGCGGATGGATGGTTTCTTGTCAGAACAAAAGGCGGGCATCGACAGTACAAGCATCCAGTTAAAAGTGGCCTTGTTACCATTTCCGGTAATTTAAATGACGAAGTTGCAAAAGGTACCTTTAACAGCGTCTTTAAGCAGGCCGGCCTGAAGGAGGTGAAGAAGGATGTATAAATACGTAATAATTGTTGAGAAGGCAGACAAAAACTACTCTGCATACTGCCCGGATTTACCTGGCTGTGTGGCCACGGGAAAGACGGTTGAGGAGACAGCTGACAGAATGAAAGAGGCTATAGAGTTTCATCTTGAGGGAATGAAGAAGGATGGGCTGAGCATTCCAAAGCCTACAACTCTCGCTACAGCAGTTGATATTGCCATTGAAGGTTGACACTCTTTCACGGCACTGCGGGCTTTTTATCGCAAAACAGGATGGATTTTAAAAAAGATGGGAAAATTTTAAAGTCTCCAAGGCAGAAGTTTTATCAACTTTCGGATCTACTGTTTAGGAAGGGGGAGAACTCCAACTCAATAATCGATTGGCCTTACAACCTCGAGGTTGCCCTTTTCGAGATCAGAATCGTTGGTTATTACGCAATCCGCCTGATATTCTTCGGCTATAGTCAGGTGGATACTGTCAAAAACCTGGAGGTTTTCTGATCTCCTCATCGCCAATAGAAAGGTGGAGACGAATATGTCCTTCACTTCTATGGGCAGAGATAGTATCGCGTTTATGGCCCTTTCCGCTTTATCCCTCTCCGTCTCTTTGGATATTACATGGTAGACCTCCGTCAATGCCAATACCGATGTAAAGGCATCCAGCCTACCATTCACTATGTCTCCAAGAATCCTCTTGCAGGGCTCGAAGAGTTCTCGGTGCCTTAGAGCGTAATAGATGAATATATTCGAATCTATATACGCCCTCAAATAAGCTCCTCCCTGGCTCTGTGAACGAGCTTTACGGCATCCTCATCGGTGACTCTATCCACGATCACCATTGCCTTCAGCGGATCTCTTATCTTTCTCTCGGGGATTATGACGATCTTATCTTTCTCTGACGAAAAGTAGAGTTTCTCCCCGATCTTCAGTCCGAACCTTTCCCGAATCTCTCTTGGGATTACGACCTGAAATTTCTTTGTGAGCTTCACGGAATGCATCTTACCTCACCTACGTAGTATGATATATCCTACAAAGTATTTAAATCTTCTCATTATCGCACCCAAGACGCCCTTTCTTCACCGCCGAG
>JBHIFP010000116.1:0-2938 GCA_046761145.1 Hydrothermarchaeales archaeon (SeqCode) | reverse complement strand
ACCTCTATGTCTTCAGGAAGCTCGAAGAAAAGGAAAGGCCGATGAAGTTCAAGGAGAGCATGAGGTGGCGATTATGCTTTATATGCCTTACCGCGTTTTCTTATCCTGAGAACGACAACCTCCTTTCTATCTTTTGCGAGGTAGTAAATAATCCTGAAGTCTCCGACCCTGATCCTGTAAATGTCCTCTTCCCCCCGAAGTTTCTCATAGGGCAGGGAAAAAGGATTCTCGAGCTTCTTCAAGGAATTGAAAACTCGCCTTTTATTTTCCTTGCTTTCCTTTCTAATCTCTTTGAGGGCGGCCTTCTTTACAATGACCTTAAACAAGTTTCTCCGCCTCTTCCAGAGCAACCGCGTCCAGCTTTCCCTCCCTGTACGCTCTTAAATCTTTTTTCAGTTCTGCCCTTTCCTTCGGCGGAAGGTCAAAGAAGCCCATGAAGTTGGTTATCTTAGCGTCCGGTTTGTCGAGCTTATCAAGAATCTGTCTCAGCAAGGTTTCATCCATGTGTTACTGATACTTCTTTAACCTTAAAAACGTTTTCCAACTGGTTAAAATCGCCATCGAGGACCTCTATGTCTTCAGGAAGCTCTCGGAAAACGAAAGACCAACGAAGTTCAAGGAGAGCGTGAGGTGGTAATCAGTAGTTAGGCCTTTACAGCTGCATACTTGTCGGAGAGTTTCTGGATAAGGGGGGCGTCCATCCTCTTGGTGGCGTTGAGTATCTCTATGCTCAAGATTTCACCGTCTTTATCGATGTCGAGTACGATGCCGTCAGCGACTTCTTCGCTATATTCATAATCGCCCTCTTTTAGATCGATGTTCAAAACATCGACATCCTTCCAGTATTTTATCTTGGTCATTTGTATCTCTCCACTTTAGCCTTATAGGCAGTTATCACCAACGCTCTATTCTTGTGTTCCTCGTTATATAGCCCTTATGATGTAACGTCCAAAGGATTTCTGGGCAATCATCCTTCCATATCTTCCCTCGACTACCGCGTCAGGATTCTCTATTATGATTTCAACTGTCGATTTCTTTATGCCCCTACCTTTGAGCTTTTTAATCGCATGGGGGTGAAAAGAGATATCCATAATCTGTTGATTTTCGTTTTGTTAGATAAGTTTAACGAACCTTAAAGGTTATTTATATCATTTTTCTCATCAACCTTATATTCTTACCAATCGATTGAAATATTTTTACAATGTTAATAATAACTATAAATAATATGACAACTATATCCGTTACAAAAAATGTGAAAAAGCAGCTTCTCGAATTTGCCTCCGAGCTCCAAATAATGCTTGGGCGGAGGGTCGACTTCAACGAAGCCATAGAGTTTCTGCTCTCCCAACGTCAAGCCAAAAACCCCGGATTGTTCAGGGAGGCTTGCAAGCCCGCACCGGGCGCAGAAGAGGCCATTGAGGAACTCCTGAAGGAGCGGAAAACAGATGAAGAGAGAGCTAGAAGGCGTCTTAGTGCTTGATGCCGGAGTCCTAATAGAACTCGTCCTCTCCACTGATAGGGCTGCAGGGCTTCAAAGGGCCATGTTGGAAGAAAAGGTCATCGCCAAGACAACCGAGATTTCGATAACCGAACTGGGGTACATCCTCTGTAGGAAGTTAGGAATGAAAGAATCAAAGGAACGTGTGAGGAAGCTATTGAAGTCAGGTTACATCGATGTGGCGGACATATCTCTAGCTGAATTGGCATCGGAGTATAAATGCAGAAGAGCAATCTCACTCGCCGATTGCTATTCCATCTCCTTAGCCAGAGCAATTTCAGCTCCTGTAATATTTGCCGTCAAAGAAGAAGAACTTTTGAAAGAAATGAAGAAAAAACCATTTAATGTGAATATACTCTTTCTAGAAGAACTGTCTCCATCAGCCCCGCCCACTTGAATCTACAGGAACAACGGCGTTTAACAAAAGCATAGTCCTTGATGAATTCAGCGACAGCATCACATGGATAAAACGACCCGGTTGATAGAGCCGGGATGTACGCATCAATTTTCGGCGAGGTGTTCAGCCCACGGCCACTAATAGTCCAAGGCATTCTATTCCGAAAAGGCGTTGAGTCGGGCGTTGATCCAATAGTTACTTCGGAAATAGAAGAGGCGTTGAAGTAAGAGGAAACTTGACCTTTAAGAGCCATTAAATATGTTTCTTAACCACAAAACGAAAATAGTAGGGTATATAACGTCGGGTCTCTCGTTCATCGCCCTGCTTTACCTCTATTCCAAATGGAGTAGCTACTCTAAAAAAGTTAGAACATCACCTTTCATAGAGGTGTAATATCTCCTCCTTGTCGTCAAAACACACTTTAAACCTGTCAAAGAAACCGGCCCTTCCCAGTAGATTAAACTTGACCACTAACTCATCGGAAAAAAGCACTTTGCAGGGTATCCCGATGTCTTCGATGTATATAGTTACTGGGTTGAGATAGGCACAAATATGTCCACCTATGCCGCGTGGAAAGACCTTCTCACCCTTTCTGAAATCGATGTCCAAATACTCTGCAACTTGAGAGTCGAATATGCTGAAACTCGCACCAGAATCTACATAAGCACGGGTTAAAATGCCCTTTCCATTGCTCTCTATCGCCACAGATATAATTGGGAAAAATTTTCCTGCCACTTCTTCATATCGGAATTCCTTTACAGGGTCCAAAGGATGTAGACCTCCTCCTCTTCAGGGATCTGGAACACCTCCGGTCTTTTGCAGACCTTCAAAGCCGCATCCATCACCTCCTTCAGTGATCTCCCACTTGCTACTACCCTATCCTGATATACTGCCACCCACATTCCACGATATTTCTTCAATCTATTCCATGCGATACCCATCTCTATCACTATCTCTAATTTTTAATCTCGTACATAAATAAGTTTTGAGTATCTGAGTACCACTGTCGGGATGCCATAGGCCTTTCCGACGAGCAGGCACAT
>JBHIFP010000115.1:0-3084 GCA_046761145.1 Hydrothermarchaeales archaeon (SeqCode) | reverse complement strand
CGAGCACGTTCGGGAGAGCCTCTGGCTCTCCGAACTCCTTGGCGAGGACGGCGTAAAACCTGAGCTTAGATGTCATGATGACGGAGGTCACCTCCCAGCCGTCGTCGAGGTGCTCTCGGAATCTGGAATAGGCGCCGTCCTGAGCTATCGGGATGCCGATCCTCTCGTTCAGACATCTGAGAGAGAGGATGGGGTTGCCTCTCTTGCTCTGCTTGAAAGAGTGCAGCCTTCTGTCGAACCTCACAGTGACCTTCTTGGAGCCTTTGTGCTTTCGTTGGTTCCAGGCGTAGACGCGGGCGGAGATGACGAGCTGGGCGGGTATGCCATATCCCCTGTATCTCTGGTAGGTGACCTCGTGCAACTCTTTTCTGGTCGGAACGCACCCCTCAATGTAGCCCTTGAGCTCCTTGGCCATGTCAAAGTAGCAGTCGTAGGTTTCGGCGAGAGATCTCCGCTTCGCCTTCGTGAGCGGAAGCGTATTGAGAACCAGACATTTCGTGGCCGTGCTCATGTGAGGAACCTCCCTCCCATAGTTATATATATCTCGCGCGAGAGCGCGGGAAAAGTAATGCCCCGGTTCCTCCGCCAGTTGAAACTGGCGGTTTCCTTGAGGTGGGTATTATGAATCTCAAAGAATTATCCGCTATATCGGCGGTAAAACTGGTAGAAGATGGTCAGATCTTGGGTCTGGGAACGGGTTCGACCATGTATTACGCCATAAGGGAGATCGGAAGGCGGATCAGGGAAGAAGGACTGGAGATTTTGGGGATCGCAACTTCCATAGCTACCGAGAAACTGGCCAAGGAGAACGGGATACCCTTAACTACGCTCCAAGAGCATCAGGGGATTGATATCGATATAGATGGGGCAGACCAAGTGGATAAAGACCTCAACCTGATCAAAGGGGGCGGTGGGGCACATTTCAGGGAGAAGATAGTCGCCCTCTGCGCAAAAAAGTTCGTCGTCATCGTTGACGAGAGCAAACTCGTCGAAAAGCTCGATATGCCCGTGCCGGTCGAGGTCTTGCCATTCGCATGGAGAATCGTGAGCAACTCGCTAGGGGGATTGAACGGCAACCCAAAATTGCGTTTGCTGAACGACCAGCCATTCATCACGGACAACAAAAACCTTATACTCGATGTGGACTTTGGAGTAATCCGCGATCCGGGAAATCTCGAAGGAGAGATCAATTCCATTGTGGGGGTCATCGAAAACGGGATATTCACGGGTTTGACGTCGGAGGTCCATGTCGGGACTCGGGACGGTGTCAAGATCTTGAAAGGTTGATGCGCCGGGGTAACTCAGCCTGGTTAGAGTGCCACGCTCATAGGGCCAAACTTTTGGGAAAAGTTTGATCAAAACTTATCCTCTAACCTGGGAAACGTGGAAGTCGCGGGTTCGAAGCCCGTCCCCGGCACCATTTTTTCGATTATTGCGGATATCATCGGAAATCAAAGCAAGAGGAGTAAGAAGTCGCAACGCGAAATATCATCATATCCTATTTTATAGTAGTAATTCCAATTATACTATACATTTGACACAGATATAAAGGAGTAAACCAACACCAAATTCATGCAAAACGCGAACCGAAACAGAGACTAAATACCACAATCCGCGAAATGATGGATGGTAATGCGAGGGTTGAGATGAGTAAAATAATGGTCGTGGACGACGAAGAGTTGGTAAGGAGTATCCTAAAATTTTTGCTGGAAAAAGAAGGCTATGCCGTCGTTGAGGCCAGCGATGGAGAGGAGTGCCTCGACAAGGTCGCTGCGGAGAGGCCGGATTTGATACTGCTCGATATAATGTTGCCGGGCATCGATGGCTGGGAGGTCTGCAAGAAGATCAAAGAGGACGAAGAGACGAAGGACATCCCCGTCATCGTGCTAACCGTGAGGACGAGCGACGCCGATAAGCTGAAGAGCCTTCGGTATTCGCACGCAGATGTCCACATCGATAAGCCCTATGACAATGAAGAACTGCTCGGCACCATCGAAATGTTCTTGAAGAGCCGAAAGAAGAGAGAATAATTTGAGTTTTGCTCAGATCTACTCATTTTTTAAACTCGGATGGGTATCCTCCATTTCAACACCCCAGTCCTCAAAATCCCTTTCAACTGCTTGAAGTACGAAGATCTCTCCCATACTCTGGATTCAAATGCAATGCTCATTTGAGAATATCTTTCGTTGTGAGGGCTGGGAACGGGACTCGCCCTTGGCATCTTCTAGGTGTGGTGAGTTGGTATTTAATGAGAACTTTTCTCCCGTTTGCCACCGCTTTCACGACCACGATTTTAGGGGCATTTACTCCTCAATCGCGTTCATCGTCGAAACATCTGTAAGGGATGGCTCGAGGTCAAGATCGAGAGATGAAGATTTTCCAGAGAACTCTTTAGCCCAGAATCGATCTAGGTTACCCAACATCGGAATTGTAAGCCGATATATTTAAATATAATAAAAAAATATGGAGGATACGAAAGAACGCGAGAGGTTCTGTTGGTGAGAAGGAGGTGAAGGAGCATGCGAGGAACGGCAGTAGTGCTTTTGGCTTTGGTGGTGTTATCTGTTCTTGCAGTTGGTACTGTAGCTGCAACGAGCAACCAACCAAATAAAGCGCCGAATAAAAGTTCTGTAACTGGTGGCAATAGCGCTAACAACGGCGGCTGTCCGATGGTCCCGATGCCGAACTGCCCGCATCACCAGATGCAGAGAAAGCCAGTTAAACATAACCCCGGCAAATAAGTAAAGAGAATTCTATCGATTCTGCCTTCCCTTTTTTATTAAGAAGGAGGAAAAGTAAGAACGGTAAGAACGAATAAAGAGGTGAAAAGATGAGAAAACTCGGAATCTGGGTGGCTTTCTTCCTTGTAACCTTTGCGGCCGTAGTTTTTGCTACTTCCTACTGAGGTACAGAGCACAGTGCTACTGAGATTCGCGCGTTCTGTGACACCTGCCACACAACAGGGATGCAGAACCAGCATGTCAACGAAGTTCAGGATATGGATTGCGCAAGATGTCATGGGCCAGAAGGAGTAAGGTATGTGGAGATTCCAACAAAAGATATTGACCCAAACAAGTGCTTCGA
>JBHIFP010000114.1:0-3132 GCA_046761145.1 Hydrothermarchaeales archaeon (SeqCode) | reverse complement strand
TGGAAAGACCGATGATGGCGGGTAACTCGGGAAGACCGTTCAAGGGAGCATTGCCCTCCATTAGAGTGATAAGTTAATATTGGATTAGAGGGAAATTTGAAAGGATATATATGAAGTTGGGCTATAGGATATTCAACATAGGGGAAATCGTGGAATCGGACCTGCCCCTCGTCCAGATATCAGTTTGGCACAAAGATGGAGAGGACATAAAGAGGGTCTCCCAGATGGCGGGTGCTCTCAAAAATAGGGGATTGGATTTTGTGATACATGTCGCAAGCCTCTATATGTCAGAGACGAGGCCGGGCATAAGGGATTATCATCTCCAGAGCCTCAAAGAATATGCGAAGATGGCAGATCTGGCCTTGGTAGTCCACGACGAGACGGGACCGGACGGCAATAGGTTGAACGGCATTTGGAGGGAAGCGTATGAGGAGGCTCTGGCGGAGTTGGAGAAAATCTGCAGGGTCTCCATCGAAAATGCCTTTGATTCTAAAAATGCTCTCTGGTTCTGGGATCAATTCGCCGACTCCATCACCTTCGATATCGGTCACTTTGAGGCGGCCGGCATGGACGTTTTGGGGGTAATCGAGGACCTAGAAGATGGCCATATAAAGAAACTGGATTTTGTCCACATCCATAGGAATGATGGTGTGCATTGGGGGAGCATCACGGACCATTGGCCCCTCACCATGGGATGCGTGGAAATAGGGGCTTTGGAGAGGCTGTTGGAACTGAAAGAGGATGTGGGGGTTATCATAGAGGTGGACGTTAAAGATCTTCCTCAGTCCCTCCAAGCGCTTTCATCTACTATACACTGAGCTTCGAATATGGAACCAAGTTGCGACCAATATCAAGAAGAAAGACGTGGAAGATAAGGCGAGGAGTGCATGGCGCTTGGGAGGTATCAAAGGTATGGGAAGAACTAGTCGTCCATGATCTCCATCATGGGCCTCCCGCAGTGCACCAGGGTCTTCTCCTTGCACAGGATATCGGGGGCACAGCACACCTCGGGATTGGCCTTGATCCTCTTTTTGCAGACTTGGCACTGAAAGGTTCTCATTGGATTTCGCTCAATTATGTGTTATGGAAGAAGATAAGCTTTGCGCTTTGAGCTATTCTCAAATTGGTGCCAGAGTATCGGCGACAACAAATTTAAATATACTCCAACCCACTCATTTTGCAACGCGAGGAACAAAGATGCCAAGATGTAGTACCTGTGGAGCGGAATACGAGGAAGGGGTTTTGATCTGCAGAGATTGCGGAAATCCCCTTATAAATATGGGCTTTACCTCGAAGGAAGTCAAGGAACTGGACGAAGAATCGATCGCCGAAATAAGGGTTATATTGAGGGACCAACACAAAGAAGATCTGCGGGCCTTCGAAGCCGGGGAGATAACCCAAGAAGAGTTCGATAAGAGAAAAAGGAGGATTGCCAAGAAACTCAAGAAGATAAGGCGGATGGAGGCCCCACCAAAAACTCCATCTCTCTTCGACGAATCCGAGATCGTCAAGACGCCGAGGAAGAGGCCCATCCCCAGGTCCAAGCCATCAAATTGGTGGTATCTGGTCCCGATCTTTTTCAATATCTTCGGCGGAATAATCGCGTATTACGCCGTGAGAAAGGACGATTACAAAAAGGCGCGAAATATGTTGGATATGGGGGGGCTCATGCTCCTCATAGTTGTGGTCATCGTAGGAGGCATACCCGGGGCGGTGCTACCTTTGCTGGGGGTAAGACCCGCTATCCAAAGCACCGTGGCTCCTCCAACGACACAACCGCCCACCACGACGCCACCGCCTCCCCCGGCGATTCAACCGGCCAATGAAACCGTGGAAAAGGTGTTTCTGAACACCGCATTCGAAAACGCGAGCGAGTTCTTCGGATCCCTGAGCAATTATACCGACCTCCAAAAGGAGGAGATCTTCAACATGACATACAGAGGAAGATACGTCAATTGGAGCGGGAAGGTGGTCGAGGCGAATACGAGCTTAGAGGGATATAACCTGGAGGTGAAAGAGGTGGAGCCCGTCTTGGGAGGGACCCAGCTCATAATAACCTTGGATTGGGGCCAGAAAGAGAAGCTCCTCTCGCTGAAGAAGGGGGACGAGGTAAATTTCACGGCGAGACTCCACAGCTATGGCGGCGGCAACATGCTATATGCGGTCGATGGGGAGATCATATCGTGATTCTGCGCCAGAGATGGCTGAGGGGATATCCAATTCGAGGTTTCCCATCACGAGTTCGCGCCCAAATCGCTCCTTTTTAGCTTGCATTGTAAGACGGGAAAGGAACTAAGCGGATTTGGCCTCATCGGCTGTAACGCCTTTTCCTTCCGGGGGAAGGCGGAACCCCTTTTTCTACCTCACAGATGCATTTTTTTATCGGCTTTTCACAAGCGGCACAGACCTCTATCATCGTCCTCATGCAGGCAGTGCACCTAGTCTGTAATATCGACGAACGTTTGCAGAGGGGGCATATATATTTCGTCCTCTTCATCCATGCACCTCCATCGGGGATATCTCCGGGCGGTATACCAAGCAGTTGAAAGATCTCCAAATGACTCCTCGATGCCCGCACTCATTCCGGGATCATTTTAGACAAAGATTTTGGTTCCGCCTAACGACTTAAAATATTTTGTAACCCCTCGGGTCGCTTTTGTCTGTATTCTGGCCGCGAGACGCGCAATTTTAAGAAGAGCACCTTTTGAGATCAAAGATTAATAACCTTTAAACCCAATCTTATTCATGCACCTGTACACCATCGGTCACTCCACCAAGGCTTTTGACGAGTTGGTAGATATCTTGAGGGCCAACGGGATAGATATAGTGGTCGATGTCCGGCGTTTTCCTAGATCCAAGAAGAACCCCCAGTTCAATCAAGAAGAGCTGAAAGCGAAGCTGCCAAGCACAGGCATGAGCTATCTTTGGCTGGGCGATTTATTGGGTGGCTATAGAAAGGGGGGATATGAATCTTATACAAAGACCGAGGAATTCGAGAGGGGCATCAATACGCTCCTCGATGTAGCGACGAAGGGCAGAACCGCGATTATGTGCGCCGAGGCGGTATGGTTCAGGTGCCACAGGAGGTTCATCTCGGACAAGCTGGTCGAGATGGGGCACGAGGTTACGCAT
>JBHIFP010000113.1:0-3174 GCA_046761145.1 Hydrothermarchaeales archaeon (SeqCode) | reverse complement strand
CTTTTTCATCCGAGGTTTTTTCTCTACCCTGGATGATGTAATCAATGCAATGTGGTTACATTGATCTTTCTTTTCCAGACACCGCTGGGAATCCCCGATAAATTAAATACCGACATTGACATTGTTAATGAAATACATTTTAAAATGATGAAAAACCGTCATAAATTACAATACAGGATCTTGAATCTTATGACAGGAATCTTATCAATCCTGAAAATATGATTAATCGAGAGATGGATTGTAAAGAACAAAAACTTTAAATCGAGTTAAGGACTGAACCACGATAGGTGTTCGCGTGAATCTAGAGGGCATTGGAGAGGCGATAGATCTGGACAAACTCAAAAGGCATAGAATTTGGGCCTTGCTGATCGCCATATTCCTTATAGGATTCAGTGTCAGATATCTGCCCCATGGCCCAAGACTTGCTGCTCTAGACCCGTGGTTTAATTATATACAGACAAAATACATCTTAGAATTAGGCTATCTACCCAAAATATATCCGTTAGCATATTATCCTGAAGGGAGGAATGTGTGGGCCGCTGATGCTGTAATTATGTTTTATTTTATTGCGTATACCTTCAAATTGGCTCAACCTTTCGGAATTTCATTGATGGAATACATGATCGCCTTTCCGGCAGTGATGGGGGGCCTTGCGTGTGTTGCATTGTATTTCGTAGCGAAGGAACTGTTTAACGAAAGAATAGGTCTATTCTCCGCACTGATCTACACCTTCATCCCTGCCGCAACGAGCAGGGTGTGGGCAGGGTTTGCAGACAAGGAGAGTATGTCCGGACTGATGATGTTTTTATGGGTATTCTTTCTTTTAAAATCTTACAAATCAGATCTAAGTGAAAGAAAAAATTTGATTTGGCCTATATTAAGCGGGGCATTTTTTGCTTTTGCTATCGCTTCGTGGAGCGGCGGCAATTATATAGCTTTGGTCATATTTTTCTCTGCTTTAGTTTATCTAATATTCAAGAAGGACATGAATTTAATAAAGGCAATCGCTGTAATGACCCCAATCGGGCTCTTACTACTGTGGGTGATCCAGCCCCTCCGTTTTCCCTTGACAAAGACTATATTTACGGCATCCTATTCCGGCCTAGTCATTATTACCATAATTTACCTAATAAGTATCTTTCAAAATGCTATCGATGAGAGATTCGAAAATATTCCCGCGCTGTATACTTATAGCGCTTTCGTAGGACTATTCTTAATATCGATCATTGTTTTGGGGGTTAAGGACCAGGTTTTGAATATGATGAGGGGGATGATAAACATCGTATCTCAATCCTGGAGATTTATAGAAGTGACACAACAAGATATCTACATGGCCACTGTGGCAGAATCTCAACCAACTTATTTCTGGGGGAGCGGAAATACGATATTTCAGAGACTCAAAAACGGGGATTGGTTCGGTTACTTGAATGCCACTTTACTGGTATTCCCTATCGGTATTTTTTTCATTGCCAGAAGATTTTTTAAAAATAAAGACTATGCATCGGCATTCGCCTTTGTATGGATAACAAGCGGTATTGTGGCCATGAGGGGGGGGCAGAGATTAAACTTTTTCATGGGACCTTCAGCAGCGGTCTTTACCGGTTATGTACTTTTGCATATATTGAGCACTTTGAGAAGAAAAGAGAAGGAGCTGAAAATTAGATTAAGCGCTGCAAAAAAAGAGAAAGTTAGATACAGGTTGGAGAGCCAGATAGGAAATGTGAAGATCGGACATTACCTTGTACTTTTCGTTGTATTGATGGTAACCTTCTCGACGTTGGATGTGGGCGTCGCAGCGATGTCCACGAGGAAGAGCGATGTCCCCGCCCCTTGGTACAACGCGATGATCTGGATCAAAGAGAATACCCCTGAAAATTCCGTCATGTTCGCGTGGTGGGATTACGGCTACTGGTTCCAAGCTGTTGCAGAAAGATATTCCATCGCTGATGGCGGTGGAAACGTCCCCAGGAACAAAGACCTGGCAAAGATGTTCACATCGCCAGAAGAGGAGGCGATGCAGTACATAGAAAAGTACGTCGACTACAGAAAGGTGCCCACATACATGCTGGTCAGCTTCGAGGAGTTCGGCAAAAGTTCGGCTATAAATCACATCGCGCAGGACGCCCTATACTTTTTGCCAAATACGATCGAGAGCTCCGGAGATCGGCAGAAGGACGAGGAACAGATCACCGCGTTCTTGAGCCGAAATAACATAACCTCATATTACATAGTGAATTACGGAGACTATTACCAGATATGGATCACGGGATATGAGCCGACTTCTACCGGTTTTGTCCATCGCCCCGAGATGAAGGACAAGTTATTGGCTAAGTTGATGCCCTTCAACACGGGGTGGGGTCAAGGTTTAAAGCACTTCAAGCTCGTATATGTGGACAATTTCAGGTACATCTTCATCTATAGGATTGTTTAAGGATACCATTGAAGGTCTTATAATGAGTAAAAGTGTCTTGGTCACCGGCGAAGCGGGCTTTATGGGCTCGCATGTGGTCAAGCGTCGTGCGATGAATTTGAAGTTGTGGCCATAGAGAATGTAAAGGGCCCAATGTACAGCTTAGAGGCAAATGGGGAGAGAACATCGAATTTGCTCTGGCAAGGGATAGATAAATTTTTATAGTTTGTGGGTTTTACTGTGGGTATAGGTGATATGATGGGCAAAAGCAAGCTGGATAGGCGGGGGAGGGTGACCCTGCCCCGAGATATTCGGGCGGAGTTCGGATTGAAAGCCGGAGAAGAAGTCAGGATAGAGAGGGATGAGAGGGGGATATTGATCAGGCCATTGACAACAAAGGAGAAGTTTGTAAGAGAGTTGGAGGGATGTATAACCGAGGCCAACCAAGTTGAAAAGATCGAACCATCGAAGCTGAAGGGTATCTGGGGATTGGAGCATGCTCATGATTGACTCCAATATCTGGGCATATTACTTCGATGGCACAACCCCAGAGCACGAGCACGTTCGAAAGATAGTCGGAAGTGCCATATTCGAAGACGTAATTTTGGTAAATACGATCATTCAGGTAGAGGTGGCCCACTATCTGGTAAAGAGGTTGGGCCCGATCTTGGGCAAGGAAAAGCTGGATATCTTCTTGGGTTACCCCTTCAAAGTGGACATACTGGACCAAGACTCTGTCTCTTCCTCGATAGAGATGTTGGGGA
>JBHIFP010000112.1:0-3199 GCA_046761145.1 Hydrothermarchaeales archaeon (SeqCode) | reverse complement strand
CATTGGAAGTAATAGATTTAAATACTTTTAGGGTCTGTTTCGAAATTCTTTCCCTTTATTCTCCCTTTCAACAGGACGCTATTTCTCCGCCGCCGCATCGCATTGAAGGACATAAAGTCTACAGTAGAGACCACCGCATAAGTTATTGTGGACAGGTTTTTGGAGAAGATCGTTGTAACGACTTATCAGCCATCAAATTGACGCTATGGCGTCAAAAGTCTTTTGGAGTGAGATTGGGCGAGAGTTGTTACCCACTCATCAATCTTCGGGAGGGGAACGGTATCGCCTCCAACCAGAGCCCCTCGTTATATTTTTCGTACAAATCTGGAAAAGGTTTTATGTGCAAGGCCGCAAAACAGGTTAACTTTTAAAAGGTGAGCAGTTACAAATATAGATAGGAACCCAAGATGGGATAGGAGAATTGGCGGCCATATCTAACCAGGTGACCTAATTTGAAGGAGAAGGCCAGGCAACTGAGGGAATATAAAGAACAACTCGAAGAGAAGGTTAAAGAACGGACCGAAGAGTTGGAAGCATCGAACAGAGAATTGTTCCTATTACAAGAGATCAACAACGCAGTGAATACCAGAATGGATCTGGATGAGATACTACAGATAATAATAGAGGGGATGACCACCGTTTTTAACTACTATTCCAGCGGTATCTATCTCCTGAGCGATGATGAAAAATATCTTGTCATCAGGAATTATTCCCTCGATGCAGGTATGATCAAAAAGATCGAGAAGGTCACTGGAATGAGTATTCGGGGATATGAGATCCCGTTATACGAAGGCAGCATATTCAGGAGAGCGATAGAGAATAGAGAGCCCATTATAACCGAGGATATTGTGATGGTACTTGAGAACCATACAAACAAGGAACATCTGAAGGCTCTAGCAAAGGTTATTGCAAAAATAATTGGGTTGAAATCAGGAGTGGGAGTGCCCTTGGTGGCTGGAGATAAACTCGTGGGAATGCTTGGCGTGACCAGCAAAGATGCAATGTTATCGAATAGGGACACAGAGAGGCTCATGAGGTTTGCTGATCAAGCCGGATTGGCGATAGAGAAGGCGAAGTTGTACGAAGAGCTTAAAGAGTATTCCGAGCACCTCGAGGGTATGGTGGAGGAGAGGACGAAAGAACTAGAGGATGCTCAACAGCAGCTGATCCAATCCGAAAAGCTTGCCTCGATAGGGCAGCTGGCAGCTGGCATTGCCCACGAGATCAACAACCCGTTGGCAAATATATTGATGTATGCCCATCTATTGAAAAGGGATATTCAAGAGAAGAAACCCAACATAGAGGACGTTGATGTCATAATAGAACAGACGGAGATAACCTCAAAAATCGTTCAGGACCTGTTGGAGTTCTCTCGACAGGAGAAATCCGAGATGTCTTTGATCAGTATAAATGATCTGATCTGTAAGGCGCTGGATATCCTGGAGAACCAACTCGTCGTCGATGGTATAGATGTGGTAAAGAGGCTCCGTCCAGATATACCCGACGTTCTGGGTGATGCGAATAAACTTTCTCGGGCATTTTTCAACCTGGTAATGAATGCCTATCAGGCGATGCCCGATGGGGGAAAATTGATCCTCTCCACAACAGAAGAAGATAGTTTCGTCAAAATTACAATTTCAGATACAGGAATCGGGATCCCTAGAGAACACCTTAGCAAGATCTTTGATCCCTTCTTTACAACCAAACCCGTTGGAGGAGGTACCGGCTTGGGGCTGTCGGTTGTTCACGGAATCATTGAAGAACACAATGGCACTATAATGGTGAAAAGTAGGGTCGGATCCGGAACTACCTTTACGATTAAATTGCCGAAAGGTGAGGAAAGTGACAAGAAGGATATTAGTGGCTGACGACGAACCGAGGGCGCTTCAAGGACTTTCGAGGATATTGTCCAACGAGGGGTACCATGTTACTGGAGTTGGAAGTGGGAGAGAAGCTATAAACAAGGTAAAAGTAGGGTCTTTTGACATCCTTCTTACGGACGTCAAGATGCCGGATATCGATGGCATGGAGGTATTGGAGAGGGTGAAGAAGATTTCGCCAAAGACCTGCGTCGTGATGATAACCGGTTTTGCAACCATTGACAACGCCGTCGAAGCGATGAGAAAAGGTGCAAAGGACTACATCCGCAAACCCTTTCGCCCGGATGAACTGATAAATTGCATAAAGAGGGCATTAGAAGAGAGAAATTTCGAGGAGAAAAAAGACACCATAAAGGCGGAGTACTCCTTGAGTCGATCTGAACTGGATTCGCTTATAGATGCGTTGGCCAACCCCATACGAAGGGACGTAATAGAGCTCTTATACGAAGAAGAGCGATCTACCTACACCAATATAGCCAATGAGCTGGGCATTAAGGACCCCACTTTACTGAGCTTCCACCTCCGAAAACTCAAATCAGCTGGAGTGATCGATCAAGATGAGGGGAAGATATATCTCCTGACAATGCGTGGGGAAGACGCGGCCAGGATGTTGAAACGTTTGAAGATGGGAGGACGGTTTAATCGAAATTGAGATATAGTCGATTCAGTCAGTCATTTCTACTTCTAAAATAATCTATTTAGAATAGAAGAGGAGGGGTACCTGAAAAAAATTCCAGTAGAAATTTAGATTAAATAAGCCCAAAATGAACTTTTTTTCAAAAAAAAGTACTTATATTAGCTCTTATTTAATGATTAATTGTGAAATATACGAAAGAGGATTCAAAGATGCGAAAGAGGGGGTGCAGATCGGCACTCATTAGATCAGGGGTTAAAGATGGAGGAGGTATGAAGGCATATGGCGCTCCAAGGGGGCACGACCATTTGGCCGCCTCTCTCCTAGCTCTATTTCTCTGCTACGCCCTCCCTACGTGCCCCTATTCTTTCAGTATGGATGAGGATGAAGATGAGGTAGTGATGATAAGGGAGAATATGGGTGGGTTTGATAGGCTAGTGAGGATAATAGGGGGCGTAATTCTGATTGCACTGAGTTATTTTAAGTTGACGGGATACGCCTTGGCGATTATCTGGATTTTCGGCTTATACGGGCTTGTTACGGGGATTATTGGCTATTGTCCAGTCCTTGCAGTATTCGGAGTAAATACGGCAAAAAGGACTGTTAATTCAGGAAGATACTAATACAGGCCGACTTTTGCTAATAGCTCCAGCCACAGCAAGTACGATAAGTAGGTTAGCCAACG
>JBHIFP010000111.1:0-3587 GCA_046761145.1 Hydrothermarchaeales archaeon (SeqCode) | reverse complement strand
ACCGCGGAGTCTATCAACTGCCCGGGCTCCGTGGTCTCGACCAGTGTCCTTTTGACCACCGGAACCAGTTCTATCTCGTCTTTAGTGGTCGAGAAGTCCGTCACCAGGTACTCCTGCCCCTTGAGCTTGAATACCTTGTTTTCAAGGGTTGACCCTGATCCAACCCTCATCACTGGCTTTATCGTTATATCGTTGATGCTCCACTCTTCTATATATATGTCGTTGTAGTACGGGTAGTCGTCGCTGTCCTTTACGTCTCCATCTCCGGTCGCATCGTACCTTAGGCCAATATCCTCGGTATTGTTGGCCAAAGCCGCATTTGGTGCCCCTAATCCTGGGCCAAACGTCGCATTACCGACGTTATCGGAGATGAGCCACGACAGCTCCCAAGTGCGGTTTGTATCTACATCCTCGCCTGCTGGGTTGGAATAGTCGTCATCTTCAGTGCCCCAGAAGTCGTCGTCGATGTCCTGGGACACGTACTCGAAGGTTATGCCCGCCCCAGTCGTCACCTTGAACGTCGCGCTCACCTTGTCGCTGATCACCTTGGCGCTGGCCTCGTCCGCAGTAAGCCCCGTTGCATCGGGGTTCTTCGTCCCCGTGACTATCTTCGCGACTGCAACATTGTTCTTGACGAGCATGTCCGAGCTGAACGTGACAGCCGATGCTGTTCCCAGAGTAGCTCCTACGAAGAGGGCACTGGCCGCAATAACGCCTATCTTCTTCAGATTTACCATATGCCTTTACCTCCTAATTGTTTTTCAAAACTATATCTCGAAATTTTTGATTCTAATAGCCCAGCCCCTTCATATATATATCTTTCGGTTTTGGGAGTAGCTCCGGATATTCTTTTTTGAGCCAAAGCACTCTTTATTTTATCGAGATATTTGCTAAATACAAGAGAATAGACAAAATCGAAGTTATAATCCTCCAAAACCTCGCCGAGTGAGGAGGCCTCGTACTCCCCCCTTGGGCTCTTGCTGGGAATGGGCGGGATATAAGAAGTTTTTGGTCCCAACTAATCTATCGGGAAACTAAAGCACGGTCTTTAAACGATCTCCTTTGCATACTTCCTGCTTTTTTCAAGAAGCCCTTTATCTGGTCCGACTTTGATGTTTCTCCCAGCTAGGATGTTGTGCATGTCGTATATGGTGACGTCTAGGAGTTCTGCAGCCTTTGAGATGGAGATCTCCCCCTTTTTGTACAGGTCTATGAGGTACTCCTCACTCCCTTTGTACAACAACTGCTTTAGGGCAGTAGACTTGTCCACCCTCTCCTTTCTTGACCTCATCTCAGCTAGTTCGATGATCTTTTTCGGTATTCTCAGGGGATATGATACAGTTTCCATACACTCACCTCCTCAATTTTTTAATCGCATTCATGGATGCACGATATTCTTCTTTGTTGATCAGGTACTCGATGTTGCTCAAAGCCCTTTCACCTTCTTTCGGGGTAAGCCATCCAAGCTCTACTCCTCTCGCGATTAGATTGCCGGGTACGAGGAAAGGTAGTCCATTCATATCGACTATTCTCAGAAAGGCAAGGTCATCGGAGACGATGAAATTCAATCTTTCGCTGAAAAAGGCGTGCAACACGGAGACTTCTCCCTCTCCTAGCCCATATACGCCTTCCAAGATTTCTCCTGCCTTTTTATTCTTTTTTGCCTTAACCACCTTCAAAATCTTTTCATCCACAAACTTTTTTATCAGGACAGCGTCTTCAAATTCTTCCTCCCCTTTGATAGTTTCATGCAAGACTTCTTTAGTTATCATTCCATCAATTTTCTGTAATATCTTTTTGGCAGCGCCAGATTTTGTTATTTTAATTAGGGCGTCGGAGTCAAAGATATATTTCATATACAATTTTATACATTCTTATACATTTAAATCTTTCGATGCTCTCCGGTTTCCAACCAAATTCATCGGAGGACGCTTCCTTGAAGCAGCAATCATCCCAACCTATCTTCTAAAATTCGTCCATAGGTTTCCATTATCTCTGCCTTTTTACCTGAATTAAGAGAAAATCTCGCTCCATGTTTGCCTGGTTTTGTTAGTGGGGTCCCCTCTTCCAGCATCTCTCTCAATATTTTTTCAAAATCTTTTTTTCTTATACCTTTGAAATGTTTGAATAAATCATCGAAATTGATCAACCTATTCCCCCAGTAACCCCTTCTCACCAGTTTCCATATGATCTGTTCTTTTACCTCTTTCATGGAAACCATCTATTGTAAAGTATACTTATCATTGAACGCAAAAATATTTAGAGGTTGTTGTATAGAAAATATCGCATATAGGTGAATAAAATGAAAAAATCGTTTTTCATAAAGAGATTTGGAACTAGTCCCTTCTTCAGGGTTGTAGATTTTTTTATAGATAACTACGGGTATGACTATTCCAAGACGGAAATAGCAAAGGGGGCAGGTATCTCCAGGGTTACATTAAACACCTTTTTCAAGGATCTAATAGGCCTGGGCATCGTCGAAAAAACGAGAGATGTTGGCAGGGCAAAGATGTATCGGTTGAACATGAATTCGCCGATAACGAGGGAGTTGATAAAGATCGATAAGCTCATCACCATGAAGGAGACCATGAAAGTCTCTGATAAAAGACTGGCTGAAATTATTGAGAAACAAAAAGTTGTTGCCCCTACTTAATTTTTTTCTTGGATGTTAAGAGAAAAGCGAAGCCGGGATGAGAGGATTGATATGAACTCAAGGCGGAAAGATGGAAGATTCTAATTATAGTAATATAATTTATGATGTTATTTTAATTTAATATATATGGTGATAGGATGCCTACTACGATTATGGTTCAAGACGACCTCGCGAAAGTGCTTGCAAAGCTAAAACAGGAAACCGGGGCAAAGACTTACGACGAGCTACTGAGAGAAGTTGTGAAGAAAACCAAGAAACTTGAAAAGTCGCACTTTGGAACTCTCCCAAGACTGAAGACCTTTGAGAGGGAAGAGATTGACCGTCTTGATTGACTCATGGGCATGGATAGAGTACTTCAAAGGTTCTGAGGCTGGCAAGAAAATAAAGAGAGTAATAGACGATGACGAAGAAGCCATCATCAGCACCATTAATCTAGCCGAGGTTTACAGATGGATACTCAAGTTCTACGACTCAAAAACGGCAGACGAAAAGGCTAGCATAATGAAGAAAAGGTGTTTTGTAATATCTGTAGATGAGGGGATAGCGATAGAAGGCGCAAAATTAAGGCACGGGTTGAAGTTAGGTCTAGGAGATGCACTCGTTCAAGCTACTGCCAAGAGCGAGAATGCGAAAGTACTGACCGGCGATCCAGATTTTAAAGAGCTGGAAAACGTAATTTATATCGGGCGATAAATACGGGGGTCCCCAATGAATTCGGCTGGAAACATTAAAACTCTGGGACATATTTATCATAAGCTTTCTTGAGCATCTCCTTGTCGATGTGGACGTGGACCGAGCACTCTCCTATTTCATCCCCGACTAGCTACGGATCTTTAATGTCAAAATCATCTTCTTTTCCATTTATAGAGAGGTTGACTTCTTTGATGAAATTCATGCCCAGCAGAACTTTAACCGGTGCTGGATCTGGTATTTC
>JBHIFP010000110.1:0-3837 GCA_046761145.1 Hydrothermarchaeales archaeon (SeqCode) | reverse complement strand
GGGGATATGGATGGCATAGAAGTCGGGGGCTCTCTCTACAAGTGCTTCGAGTGCGGAAAGGGAGAGCTCAGCGAAGAGGTTGTGGAGACCATCAAGGAGGTCACCCGCAGGGATATGAGATCAGGGGTATGCGGCACTCCGGAGGAAACGATGATATTTTTCGTCTGCGAAGATTGTAAAAACGGGGCTGGAGACGTGGATGAAATAACAGAGGAGAACTGCAAACAGGCCATTTTCGACTATGCTATGGAAAATTATTCCGAGAATATGGAAGATGCTTACCCGGAATTTCCATACGATGACGAAGATCTCGACGAAGAACTTGCCTTCAAGAACTTCGCCGACTGGTTTGTGCTGGAGAGGAAGCAGCCGTCGACCGGTAAAACCATCGCTAGTGAGTTTGCGGAGAGGTTCGATATGGACCCGGATTTAAGGGCCAAACTCTTCCAAATGGAGCAGATGAAATCCGGCGAATTCGAGATACTTGAGTCCAAGGGTGCCAACGTAATTGTAAAGGACCGACGAAGCGGAGAAGTTTATAATGTTAAAGTTTTCGACAAGGGCGAGTATAAGAAGGGCAGGACCGTGATCGGGAGGCTGCATCCATGGGGGGAGGTGTACAGATTTGCGGGCGTCAATCGGATCCTGCCCAGCGACGAAGAACTTTTCGATCTGTACGGATTTGTCACACCGGATATGCTCATGAACCTATATGAGGAGGACGGGATAAAGAGGGCAGAGAATATCATAATAAACCCAAAGTCCACCATTTCGAGCGTGATGAATAAATACCCGGCGCCGTGGGTGGACGGGATCTGCAACGCGCTGGGCATCGAGATCAAAGGTAGGAAACGTGAGAAGGCCAAGGAGATAGCCCGAGTGCTCAATTCCGAGAAATTTTCCGATGTAATGAAGAAGTTGCCGGATGGGTGTATAGAGGCCCTGAATTTTGTCCTAAATAAGGGGGGCTGGGTGAAGTATGGGCAGCTCTCGAGGAGGTTTGACGGCGAGATAGGATACTGGTGGAAGGAGAATCCCCCGAGATCCACCTTGGGCTTGCTCAGGCTTCACGGGCTCCTCTTCATCGGAAAGATGGGCATCGGCGGCAGGATGTACAGGATAGCGGTGGTACCGCTTGAGCTCAGGGAAAGGATAGCGGCGGAATGCGCAGATGGGGCTCCGGCAAAGGAAAGGTATTAAAGGAGACTGGACAATAATCCATTTCGGCGGATGCGCTCGCACTGTGCAGGTCCCAACCGTCCCTTAGAGGACGCTTATGATCTGCTCCATCGAGAGCGCTGAGCAATCCACCGCCCACAATCATGGCGATGCCATGGCGGAGATAACCGACGTAAGGATCTACAAGCTCAAGATCATAGGGAAGCAGAAGGCATTTGCAGCGGTGACGCTAGACAATGAGTTCGCGGTTCACGGGATTAAGGTCATGGAAAACGAGAACGGGCTCTGGGTTAGCATGCCTGCCAGAAGAGATGCAACTGGCGAGTTTAGGGACATCTTCCATCCCATAACGAGGGAGGCGAGGGAGAAGATTATAAATGCTGTGCTAGAAGCTTATGAAAAAGGAGCTTAAGACCCGCCTGATTCTCCACCTAAGGAGCCCCTCATCTCATTCACGCCGAAGCTGATAAGTCTATGGGAGTTGTAATGGATAAAAAAACTCCCATGCCCCAGAACAAGAAGAGCGAAGCCTATTTGAAGGCGAGGCGCACGACGATGAAATGGCCCTCCTCCCATCAATGGAAGGGGACGATCTTCTTTGAAGGGGGCCCCCCGTGCAGTTTCTTTACGAAGATAGAAGCTTCTAGAGCCTTGCCGGAGAGCTCTATAACGTTATCAACCCTCCTCTCCATCTCTTCTAGATCTTCATCGGTTATGGAGCCGGGTTTTAGGGTAAAGATGGTCGTACAATTCCACTTCCTGAACCCATCCAGCTGTTGGAAGAGTATCGTTGAGAGTTCCCTATACCCATAATAGCTCAACAGATCGTCGTAGACATCGAGGACCACCCTCTTATGGCCCTCCTTGGGGTATCTCTTTACGGCCTTAACGATGCTCTGTCTAAACAATACGGTGCTCGTTGGGACCAATATCCTACTCCCCTCCTCGATGGGCATGGGTATCTTCTCGGGAGTATGGATATCCTGGTATAGGTCGATAACGGTTAAACCCTCCAACGTCGGAAAGTCTTTCCTGAGCTCATCGCAGATGACCTTTGAGGACACCTTGGAGGTTGCAAATATAATGCGGTCGCGATCTCTGATGCCTTGCTTCAAAAACGAGATTAGAAGCTCGTCCCTATGCCTCGTCTCTTCTGATAGGATCAGAGTAGATGTCTTTCTCCGTAGCCCCCCGTCGGAGACTTCATCCAGCTTCTCGATCCCGGTAGGCACCAGATCGAGCAGATCTTCAATCGAGAAGCCATAATTGATCAGTTCCTCCTTGATCTCGCTCTTAATGGGCCCCGCAAGTAGGGTCTCTTCAAAGGGGAAGAGCTCCTCCAACGAGTTCAGGTATGACTTGAAGTGGTCTATGAACTCTTCCCTGGAGAACCTCGCCTCTGCCGGAATTTGTATCTTCGAACCATCGAACTTTGCGTCTCTGAACAGGGCGCTGGCCCTCGCCAATTTCGCGAAAAGAACTCTGTGCTCTATCGATGGCACAAAGGTGCTTATGCGCTCCGTCAGATCGTTTATCATCTTTTCGAACAACTTTGGGTAGTATGCCTCTTCATCGAAGTTGGTTCTCAGTTCTTCGGGGAGAAGCAGTACATCCTCCTTCAAAATACTCTCCACATCTCTCTTTAAAGTTCTATAGAAATCGTTTGAAACGACCGCGACTTTTTCCTTCGTCGATAGCCGAAGCATGTCAAAGAGCATCGCCGTTGCGACCGTGATTCTAGTCTTCTCGTCCAATTCGCCCAGATCGAATCTCCGCGTGGAGGCATCGAACCTGATCTTTACCATATCCTCAGGTGCTACATATTTATCCAAATTCTTCTCCCAGATGTCCGCCAAATAATCGGTCCTCAGAAAATGGCTCGCGCTGGAATTCAGGAGCTCAGCGATGCCTGGTTCTTCGGCTCTCTCGTACTTCGACCTTATGCCCAGTGTCCTGGTCGCGTATGTCTCTATTATCAATACGGCGAAATACGCCACAAAGAACATGTCGTGCAGCGGGAAGAGCTCTACTTTTGCCAAGGAATTATAGATGAGATACACGACGATAAAGACCCCAAAACTCGTTAAATATGATAGCTCGCTCCAGATATTCTTCTTCATGATCTCCTCAAAGCCCTTGTGAGTAACGCTCAAATACGTTGTAAAGGCGACCAAGAAGATCGCGATGAAGAACAAGAGTGCGGGATACGATTCCAACCTGATTTCGCTTATTAACCCGAGAGTCTTTGAGTAAGTGAAGGAAATCCCGAAGAAGACGAGGAAGAAGAGGGAATATAGAGATACGAGGTATCTCGAGATATCCAACGTATTGAAAGAGAATTTCATATTCAAATCCGACAGGACCACCTTCATGTCCAAGGCATACAAAATATAAAATACGAGGGCGAGTGTGCCGAACAAAATGGACAACGCTTTGGTTCCGATGGTCAAACCCTGCCATGCCAAAGCTATTAGACTAAAAACATAGAATGTCGCGACCATATGGACGAACAAACCGACCCTGAGATAACTCCAATATCTCAAATTCGTCCGGTCGGAGATGGCCCTAGTATATCCGAGAATGTACATTATCGCGATAAATACCACGCCCATAAAAATAAACAATGGAACATAGGAAACGTTTTGATAGATGGCGAAG
>JBHIFP010000109.1:0-3946 GCA_046761145.1 Hydrothermarchaeales archaeon (SeqCode) | reverse complement strand
TCCCCCTTGATCGTCAGCTCTCCCCCCCGCATCTGTTGGCCCGCAAAAGAATCGGCATTTCCCTCTACGATGATCTTGCCCCCTCTCATGCTCCTCCCTATGTACATCCCAGCATCGCCTTTAACATGGATCTCCCCCGCGGTCATCTCTCTCCCGATGTTCTTGCTCCTAGAAACATCGCCGTCTATGGTGATCTTTAGGTCCGCCGGATCGTCGGAGGCCGAACCAGAGATGTCGAAAAAATCGCCCAACTTCGACCTCCTATTCCCCTCGAGGACTTCTAGCCCCTTTATCTCTTCAATGCCCTTGCCCACAAATACATCGGGACTTATGACCTCTGCATCTATGCCCACCAGCGGCTGTTCCTTGGGCACTAGGGATATCTCTTTCATAAACATCCTTCACTTGACATGACTGGCATCGACCTTTATCTCGTCCGATCTCGTCAAATAACTTTCGGGTATTGGGTAATTTCTTAGGTTGACCGTGTAAAATCTCTTGAAGTTGTATTCCAGGTCCTTCACCATCTCATTGTGGAGGTCTTCATCTACTGTAGCGTTGACCCAATGGGTCTTCCCTTGGATACTCCTCACGACCTCTCCATCCCTGACGACGACCACCCCCTCCTTTATGGTATACTTCGCATTTGAAAACTTATCCTCTATGTCCCTGTGATCCTTGTCGGCATCGAATTCCCTTGGATCGATGTCATAGACGGCGACATCCCCTTGGGCGCCCACACCGAGGTGGCCTTTTATGTGGGACAGACTCAATGCCTTGGCTTCTCCTGCCCGCGTTATGGCGGCGATCTCGTAAAAGTCGTACTCTCGATCTATATTCGGCAAGGCTGCCCTCTTGTTCACCGCCTTATGGATCTTGGCGATGGTCTCGTCTCTATACCCCTTGCTCATAAGCCAGGCTATCAACCTAGGGTATCTGATAAAGGGCCCGCCGTTTGGGTGATCTGTAGATAAAAGTACTTTCATCGGGTCCTTTACCAAGAGGGCGATCTCCAGCCCGGTAGCCCACTGGATGGAATGCACCGAATTCTTGGACGAGAATACAAATGGGGTAACCCCAGGAGCGGTCTCCATTTCGACGTCCCTATTCACCCATTTCAGGTGCGTCAGGGAGCTTAGATAGTATTCCATGGGGCCGTCTGCCGTCATGGTGGTCGTCTCATCGAGGGTAACAAAACCAGCATCTACGACCAGGTTATCCTTACTGTTCACGTCCTTTGCTATATCCTCCGCCCTCGACTCGAAGTTTGCCCACGAATCTCCGCCATAGCTATGAAACTGTGCGTGGGCGACGTGCAAGACCTGCCTGTCCTTTGAGGCCTTGGTACCATTGGGGGCATCGAAACTGTCGAGCGTGGTGGTATAGTTGCCCGGTCTTCCGAGGTTGTTTGGATGGAGGTGTACGGAGTGAGGCAGGCCGAGCATCTCATTTACCTCTACCAGTCCTTTGATCATCTCTCTGGGGGTGAGACCGAAATAGGGGATATGATCATCTATATTTATGACGTTCTTCCCCCACCCCCAGGCTTCCGTACCGCAGGGGTTGACGATCTTTATGGTGTGGCCCTTGAGGGACCTCAATAGCCATGCAACAAAGGCGGCGCACTTCTCTATCTCCCCATGTTTGAGATAATTCAGGACGAACCAATTACCATCGAAGAGGGGGTAGGTCGATTTGTCGACTATCGGGGTATCGTTCAGCTCTTCGTGGGTGTGCCTTCCCATAAGGGGGGGCATTGCGGGGCTCATCACGGTGGTGTAGCCCATCCTGGCATAGAGGTAGCCCGTCATGAAGGTGGAGGGCACGGAAAACCCCGAACCAGAGCGAGCAACCCTCGTCTTCGGCATGACATATCTCAAGCTGTCTTCGGGGCGGAAGAGCCTGCCCGCATTGACCTTTCCTCCGGAGATATGGCTGTGAATATCTATCCCGCCGGGCATGACCACATTGTCCTTTACGTCGATGACCTTCGCCTTCCTCTCGTTGACCTTCTCCACTATCTTGCCATCTTTGATGCAGATGTCTTTCTTCTCCCCCTTTACCCCGTTTATGGGGTCGTAAACTATGCCGTTTTTGAGTATAGTTTCCATCTTACTCTCACTCGCTCTCTACTTCGGAGATCTTCTTCTCCATGGCCTCTTTCGCCTTCTCGAGCTTTCCGCTCTCCGTCAAAGACCTCACCTTAACACCGCTCAGAGATTCCAGGGCTTTTTCAATGCGCTCCTTGAACTCCTTGTATCTCTCTAGGTCTACATGGAAGACCTCTATCTCTTCTTCAACGACTTCTCCCTTTGCGGGCCTTTCCGCGGTATATAGATACTCACCGTCTGCTCTCCCAGCCTCCCAAATCTTGCCATCGCCCTTCAAAGATGCCACATATTTCAGCACAGATCTCGGAGGGATCTCAGAAGCTTCTGCTATCTGGGGTATAGTTAGGGGGCCATTCTCTTTTATGGCCTTATAAACCAAGCCTTTCTCTCCCAATATCTCCAATTCATCGGTCTTCCTGAGCTCGGAAGTTATGGCCTGTTTGATACTGTCCAGCAAGACCGCATCGTGGGCACAGGCCTTGATGCAAGCTCCACAGCCATTACACAGCTCGGGGTCGAATACATAGGCTACCCCCTTTCCAATATCCAGGATCAAGTTGGAGTGCACTCCACCTTTACCCCCAGAGACCTCTACACTGTTAAATGCGTTTACAGGGCATACGATGACGCAGTTTCCACATCCACTGCAATTCTTATCTTCTACTCCCAGTTCGAAGTTCATTTTTCAACCCCTTCATCCGCAAGTTTGTTGAAGGCATCTTTCCAGACTTTGGTCCACGCCCTTTCTATATCCTTTCTGTACTTTACTCTCTTCCTTTTGACCTCTATCGCGTCTACTGGGCAGACATTTACGCAAGCGTCGCAATAGATACATATCTCGTCATCTATCACGAGCTTGTCGGCGGTCTCGCCCACCTCTGGTTTGGGGAAGACTATCGCTTCGGAGGGGCAGACCTCGACGCAGAGGCCGCATCCTTGGCATTTATCGAGGTCCACAGCAATCTCGCCATCGAAAACTTTCTCCACTTTGATGGCATCTTCATCGCAGGCCCTCTCGCATACTTTGCAGTATATGCAAAGCCTCTCATCGAAGTCCAGGGTATTCCTTGCGTTCTTCCCCTCGCCAACGATTTTACATTTTATCGCATCGGTGGGGCAAGCCTCCTCGCAGTCTATGCAGAGGGTCTTTGCCTCTTTATCCTTGAACGTACATTTCTCTTCGTCGAAATCGAAGATACCAGCGAACCTTAGGCAATCGCCGGAGTCTTTGATCGAAGTACCGCCGATCATCATATCCAGGGCGTCGAAGAGGCAGGCCCCGACGCATATGCCGCACAAGAGGCATTTTTCTGGATCTATGACGATGGTCGGTTGGTCGATCACCCCTCTCGCGAATGCTCCAGCGGCCCCGACCTCTATCGCGTCGAAGGGGCAGACCGTGAAACACATCTGGCAGCCCGTGCACTTCTCTTTATCGAAGATCAGTGACCTGGTTTCCATCTGGGATTTTCTCTCAAAGGTGGTCTTCCCTTCGTCGACCTTCACCGAATAGTCCAACTCATCTATCTCCAAGAGCAATACCCCGGTTGCCATAGTTCCGCGTATATCACGTTTTATCATTATATATATGTAACGACTTGGGTGAGGTTTAACATCGGTAATGAAAAGATGGTGAGAACCTTTTGAAGAGAGATAGAACGGGCCCGCCGGGATTTGAACCCGGGTTGCGGGGTCCGAAGCCCCGAATGATATCCAGACTACATTACGAGCCCTTACTAAGTTCAGGTTATGACAATTTAAATTTTTGTAACTAGATTGCGTTTCCAAAACCAACTTCAAAAAAGCCCAAGAAATAAAAGGAGAAATCACCCTAT
>JBHIFP010000108.1:0-3949 GCA_046761145.1 Hydrothermarchaeales archaeon (SeqCode) | reverse complement strand
TATACCTTGGAGAGATGCGAGTCTCAGAGGGGGATGCTTTTATACTTCCGCGAAAAAAGATGAGTAGAGAGATTGTCGGGTGAATGGATGGATCTCGACCGTTTGATAAAGATTCAGAACGACTTGGCCAAGAGACTGGTCTTGGAAGATGAGTTTGAGGAGATCAAGAGGATCGCTGGTGCCGATTTGGGGTATCGCAGCGAAGATGCCTTCTGTGCAATAGTGGTATTGGATTACAGAACCTTGGAAGTCGTCGAAAGGACCGCGATCAAGGCCGGTGTGAACTTTCCATACATCCCGACGTTCCTCGCCTTTAGGGAGATAGGGCCCATAAGGGAGGCATTGAAAGATCTGGAGACCAAACAAGATATCCTGCTCATCGATGGACACGGCATCGCCCATCCGAGAAGGATGGGGATCGCATCTCACCTCGGTGTGTTACTCGATATCCCGACGATTGGGGTAGCAAAGAGGTTGCTCTGCGGTGAAGTGGAAGGTAAGATGGAATTGAGGAAACCATTGCCGATAATCTTCAATAGAAAACAAGTGGGTTGGGCGGTAAAGACGAAGAAGGGGACGAATCCCATATACATAAGCCCCGGTCACAGGGTCTCATTGAAGTCCTCCCTGGAGATCGTCTTGCATTGTATAAAGAGACATAAACTCCCAGAGCCTTCGAGGTTGGCACACGAGGAGGCGATGAATGCGCGGTCGAGGGGCTCCTTCTACCAAGCGCGCTTGAGCAGGTGACTGCTCATTTAAACCTCTATCACCTTGGTGGGGGTGACGATTATCTCCACACCTTGGTCGTGCTCTTCATGGGGAATCCCCTCCACCACCTGGCAGTTGTGGACCGTGGTTATGACGGGTACATCGCCGAATTTATCCTTTATCGTCTTGATCTCCCTATCGCCGTAACCTCCGCCTTTGCCCAGTCTATTGCCATCTCCATCTACCGCGACGCACCCCGTGATCACCAAATCGGGCTTGGGGAGTTCTCGTACCCTTTTGCCGTATCTGAAGGCCCCCCTTATGGTGGAGGCGAAATCTTCTCTCCCTTTAACGCCCTCTGGATCGATCTTTAGGTAGCCTCTTCTCAGCCTCGGGGATGCCATGATAAGGGTCTTGCCTCCCCTCAGCGCAAGTTCCCTCACCTTCCTCTGCGCAAAATCGGGGTTGGCAATGACTGTCCTCGCCCCCTTCCACTCCTCCAATTTCGTTACCTTCTCGGCAGCGATATCGGAGCCCTCGAAGTTGGGTATCCTCCCATAAGCTGGCAAAGGGAATCTCGCTATATTCTCCTCTTCCATCAGCCCCCAAATCTCCTCCCTCAGCTTTCGCTTTTCGTCTTTCATCATGTCGAGAGCTTCCCTCGAAATCTCTCCATCAGTCTGGATGGATCAGAAGTCTCGAGTCCGAAGGCTTCCTCGAGCCTTTCGGCCCTCTTTGCAACGTGCCCTGGTTCTGCTTCCCGAGGAGTAAACTCGAGCAGATGCTTGCGCTCTATCGGACAGGAGACCAAGCCGGTCTTGTGGTGTAGACTGAATGGCGCCCTCACGTCTCCGGAGGGTTTCATGCTACTCCAGTCGATGAGGATCTGGTCCGCCCTCTCGGCCTTCTTGGCAACGGTCGAAGTGGTGACCGCCTTTCCCTCCCGAACTACCCTGTAAAATTCCTCGAGGGTGGTCGAGGGGAGTTGCTGGATCCTATCCTCTACATCCCCTTGGATGAGGATTGCAAGCCTGCGATATAGGGCGAAGAGGTCCCCAGAGGGGAGCTTGCTGTTGTCCAATCTGGCCCAGATCTGCATCCCCCTGGATCCGCTGAATTTTATGTTCGGGCTTATCTCGTAGTCCTCCAAAGTCTCGACGACCGCGTTTGTGACCATCTTGACTAGGTTAAAACCTCTCGCGTATTCCTCGAACGCGGGTCCCGCATCTAGGTCGAGGACGAACCAGTCCGGAATATTCGAATCCAGCCCGTGGATGTAGGGTATGAAGTCTATGGCGTGATTGTCGACGCGCTTGAGCAAGTCCCCGCGGTCTTTGATTTGAACTGGTACTGGTTTTGGCTTGTACCTCGCATACCTCACAAATAGCGGTTTGACCTTGTGGATTGGGTCCTCTCGATCGCTGAATATCTTTACCACACTCACAGCCCTGTCTTTCAGGAACGGAAGAATCGCCTCTGCAACGGGCGGATAATACTCCCTTGCACTCAGGACCATGCGGTAGGATAGGTTCAGTTCATCGCCTATCGAGCCCAGTCGGTCGACAATGGTCTTCATGCCCTTTCTAGTTATGGCGTATTTCCCTTCCAATTCGGTCATCAATCCCCTCGAGATCAGGTCGTCGAGGATGCCCTTCACCCCTGCCTCATCTATCCTCTCCTTTTCGTCCCGGATCACCTTCGAGGAGATGTGCCTAAAGTCGATCCTCTTTCCCTCCTCTTTTATGGAGAGCAGGAGGAGTATGCGGTCTTCCGGTGTGGCCATATCCCATCATAAAGGTTATTAGAGGTATTCAGTAAAAAATATTTCTGAGTGATGATGCCTCGATCGATCTTCCACATAACCTATATCGCGATATGTATCCTCTTGATTCTGGCGAGCTCCGGATGTATCGGTGGAACGAAGCCAAAGGGCAGAGAGTCCCCAATTGCGCAGAAACCCAAGGTTATTCTAGAAGACCCCGCAAAATTCGTATTGATGGAAGACGAGTTGCCCCCCGGCTTTCATCTGGACCTCTCCTGGTACCAAGACCTCGAAGAGGTAGCGAGCACCTGGGACGATCCAGAGGAAGGAAGGGAGAAGCTCATCGAGTGGGGGTATATAGATTCGTATATCGTCAGGTTCAGGAGGGATGTCTCATCTCTAGACGTCTTCACCGAGCCTTTTATAATAATGAGCAAAGTTACGAGATACGAGGACGCCAGTGGCGCTGCTAATGCTCTCGATCACAAATTCCACGATCTGATTGAGGAAGAGGGGCACGAACTGCTATCATCGGTAGACATCGGGGGCGGGGGCGTGCTTTTGAAGTACGACTACAGGATAGAGGACTCTGACTTTACACATTATATACTGATGTTCAGATACGGGAATACCATTGGCTCTGTCCTGGTTGGGGGCTTTGTCGGTAGCCCAGATAGGGACGAGATAGTTGGGTATGCTATAGCAATGGAGGAGAAACTGGAGAGGGCATGACCCCCCTATATACTCAAATCCTTCAAGATGGCACGATGTTCATCGATTTCGGCCCTTATGATGGTGAGATCTTTTCGAGGCTTGGGATGCTTGTTTTCAGAGGCACTTGGATTCATCTCTATCAGAAACTTGCTCAAATACCCATTTCTCGTTTCGACGCTGATCCTGGCTAAATATCTGTTTATCTCTGCGGCAGTTACCATGTTCAAACCTCCTTCCATCGCCGTCCCTTACCCCGATTTTCCTCCTCGCTATATATGTAAAGAGATGACCTCAAAAAGAAAATCTAAATAAGATCGAATTCGCGTTTCGTCGCCTAGGTACACTGGAGGGATATAGAAGGATCCAGTCTTGAGGAAAGGATAGAGGTTCAACTCAATACGCACAAGTAAAACTATCCAACTACACAACCCCTTTCTATTACAAAAGAGCCAACAATATGGGTCAAAATAAAAAAAAGAGGATTGGACTATTGAGAAGTCCAACCCGGAATAAAATCCATCTTTATAACCTTTTGACATTCACGGCTTTGAGTCCTCTATCGGTTTCCTCAACATCGAACTCTACACGATCATTCTCTCCAATGGGTCCGCCCACTATTCCGCTCTCGTGAACGAAAATATCTTCGCCATCATCTTGCTGGATGAACCCAAAGTGTTTGAGAGTACTGAAGAATTTTACAGTTCCGGTTGCCATATCTTCACCTCCTCTTAAGTCGTTATCATAAAGATGAGTCCTAAAAAA
>JBHIFP010000107.1:0-3980 GCA_046761145.1 Hydrothermarchaeales archaeon (SeqCode) | reverse complement strand
TAAACAGGGGCTACGAGGGCGGCGGCAGAAAGCTGATGGGGGTCGCCATACCCGCAACAAAAATCGATAAGATGATAGACGAAGGATACGTCGGCACCGGTAAAAAGCTTATAGAGGTCGCCATACCCGCAACAAAAATCGACGAGGCGATAGATCAAGGATATGTTAAAACCAGTAAGAAATTACTGGAGACCGTTGGACCCGCGACGAGACTCGACGAGACCATAGATCGAGGGTACATAAAGGGCGGAGAAGAGTTCGTCGAGATATTGGGTCCTCGCGCGACGAAGTTTGACATGGCAATAGACCGCTTTTATATAAAGCGGGGGGAAGATTTTGTCGAAGCCTTGACCCCATCTGCAACGGAGTTTGACAGGATATTGGACCAACTCTATATAAAGAGGGGGGAAAGGTTCGTCAAAGTCGTGAGCCTTCCAGAAGATCTACAAAGGAGGGTCCTTGGAAAGGAAATGAGATTCAAGTACCTTAGAGAGCCCGTTGCAATATTCGACCAAAGCGCGGATGAATTCTTCAGGGAAGTTGGCGAGAATGTGATCTCGTTGGTGAAGTACCCATATGCGATTATTACATATCCCATCGACTTGCTATTTGGGCCTGAAGAGTACATCAAAAGCCTTCGAGAGAGGGCAGAGGTGTTTGAACGAGAAAGCCGAAAGCTGTTATACGAGACCCCAAATATCAGCGGCATCAGCGCGGCTGTTGTCATAATGGTTACCATGCTTGCGATATACCTGATAAGTGCTCTGTAAATTTGCGTTGCCAATCTCAAGTGGAAGTCAGAGTTGATATCCTAGTGTTTAAAAGGATGCCCTCTTACCATGCTCGCCTTTACGGTAGCTGCTCTATCCATGATAGGCCTTCCCCCGATGGCAGGGTTTATAAGCAAGTGGCTCCTCCTTTTAGGATCTCTGGACGCTGGGGCTACTGCATTGACATTCTAGGTGATCGTCCTGCTCACAAGTAGCCTGATGAACGCGGTATACTACATGCCAATCATCGTAAAGGCGTATTTTGGGGGCGAGCACGGAAGCGGACAGGAGGAAGTGGAGGCGGATGATGCTCCTCTTGTCATGTTGATACCCATCTTAATCATGGCCTTTGGCGTTTTGTTGTTCGGCATATTTCCGAATATACCCCTAGCCCTGATAAGGCCCGCCGCCAAGGTACTTGGATTATGAATTGCCCCCAATTTAAAAAGAAGATGCGTATTGGATTTAGGAGACTTTGGCAAAATTTTATATACTTCATATGAAAATTTTTTCATACTAATGACGATTTTGATTTTGGTACTCTCTCTCATCCGTTAAATTGAGGTTTGGTATGAAAAGGGACCTCTATGGGCAAAGAATGAGGATCTCTAGAGATGATACGAATTGGCTTTGGAAAGTTAAATATCGAAAAAAACTTCAAGAGGAAAAGGAGGCTTTAATACGGAGCCCATACCGATGCTGGAGTTTGTCGGTGGATTGATAGCGGTGCCCTTCTTCTTCTCGGCACTCTACTTCTTCTTCAAGAGTTATAGAACCAAAATAGAGAAGAGGGGGATGTTCTTTGCCAATGGCCTTGTCGTGATGGTGGTCAGCAACCTTCTGATATTCGTAGGGGACTTGGAGAGGAGCGGGCCGATGGTAGTCCTGGGAGCGAGCCTGTTTGCGCTGGCGGGCATATCGTTGTGCATAAGTTACTATCTCTCAATAAAATGGCTCGATGCATGTTGCCCCGTGGAGGGATCGGGTTGAGCTTCTCCGTATTCGGCGCCGAAACCGTATTGACATTGTTCAACGCCTTCAGCGTGCTATATTTCGGGATCGCAACAAGCTTGGCATATATGAATTATCAGAGGACAGACCACAGCGGCTTCTGGTTCCACCTAATCATAGCCATGTTCCTGTGCACCTTGGCGTCGGGCGGGAACGCTGTAAGATATGGGGGTGTTATTTCAGAGACTATGGGAAATATCGTGGAAGTCATCTTGGGAGTCGTGATAGCCGTGCTCTTCTTTACCGCATCCTATACCTTGACCAAGAAGCACCACGGGGAATGTGTGTTTTAAATGGATTGATAACATGCAAAGACGTACGAAGATGCTTGTAGTAATTTTGTGCTTGATCTTAATAACAGGGGTTATTGTCATTGCCAGCGCCAGCGAGGCGACCAAACCGCATGAGCCCGCTCAAGAAGTGGGACAAGAGAGTCATGGGGTGCCCCTTGGAGGAGAGACACAGGAAACGGGTCTGAAAGAAGGGGCTGAAGGAGCGCATGAAGTGACAGGAGAAGAACAAGAAGCAGAGGGGCATGAGGTAGCCCCCGAAGGAGAAAGTCATGAAGTTTCTGAAGGGGGTGAAGAGGGCCATGAGGCGGCTCCTGAAGGCGGGGAACATGGAGCTCCTGAAGGAGAGGAAGAGCACGAAGCTCCTGAGGGCGAACACGAAGTCCCCACAAGAGAACACGGCGCACCGGCCGCATACTTCTTCGTTGGGGCATTTATTCTGCTAGCGATTGTTATAGCCCGGCATAAGTATGATGATAGAAGTGATCTATCCAGAAAGATCCCTGGGTTGATAGCGGCTACTATCTACATATTTTCGATAATGGTCATAGCCCATTACATCGCGGGCACCTGGAGTTTGATTTTAGTGCCGGTTTTCCTTCTCGTACTTTTGAGATTATGGCCACACATATAAGGACGGCAGGACTTTAGGAGCAATAAGAAAAGTTGAATATCCAACCGCTTTAAAATAGAAGGATGGTGGTAACATGCAGAATGGCATGAGGAACTTGACGATGGGCATCATATGTCTAATTTTTATCTTGGGAGCGGTTGCGGTAGCAAGTGCAAGTGAGGTGGCCACATCGCATGAGGCGGGACACGAAGTAGCACCGCAAGAGACGCATGAGCCCGCTCAAGAAGTGGGACAAGAGAGTCATGGGGTGCCCCTTGGAGGAGAGACACAGGAAACGGGTCTGAAAGAAGGGGCTGAAGGAGCGCATGAAGTGACAGGAGAAGAACAAGAGGTTGAACACGAAGGCGAACACGAAGTCCATGAAGCCCATGGGCCGCCATTTGTATACTGGTTCACGTGGATATTCCTCTTGTTGACTATAGCAGCTCTGGTCCAGTACCTCTTGAATACAGGGAAAGAGGCGCACGGGGAAGCCCATGGCAAGGAAACGAAGTACCACAGCATAGGATACGCCGTTACGGTCGGCATATTCATTGTCATCGTGGTTACCGTTTCACTGCTACCCTCGGTAGGCCATTATCACGAATCCTCACTAGTTGGATTTTCTAGGTTTCTTTTAATGATAACCACTGGCTTCTTGCTGATGGCTTATGGATTCAGGGAGCATGAACGTCACAAACATCATGCGCATCATTGAGGCGGAATTTTACACCCATCGAATCCCAGTGTTTGGGAGGATGCCCCCCTCCTACTTATCAGCGAAATTATTGGCTGATTGTACATGTGTTTAAATGGGTCACCCAAAAGTGATAAATTTTCACTGAAGCGTGCCTTGTTGCCCTCTCTCATTCGTTAGATTAGTTTAAATCGCCCATACCCTCTCTCTTTGCAACTCCCCCAAAGTTTTACTCGCCCTCGGCCATCATCACATTGATAAGCCTTTTGAGTTTTTGGCCATTGATCGAATAATATCTCCATTTCCCGTCCCTGCGTTCATCGAGCAGATCGAGGTCTTTGAACGCCCTGATGTAGTGCGAGATCAGCGTTTGCTCTTTATCGAGTATCTTCTCCAGATCGCAGGTACATAACTCATTTTTGCTCAGCAGGAATGCGATCTTCAATCTTGTGGGGTTGGCCAGCAATTTGACAATTTCGAGTGCATCGTCCAACTTTTCTTCGTTCTTGAGAATCAAGTCAACTATTTCCTTTGGCAATTCCCTACCCGTTTCATCGCATATTACCTTGTCCATTTTTTCACGTTTCAACATTGGAAGT
>JBHIFP010000106.1:0-4018 GCA_046761145.1 Hydrothermarchaeales archaeon (SeqCode) | reverse complement strand
TTCAACAACCCAATCTTTTCAGCACCGCTATCAGATTTGAGATGTCTTCTTCATCGTTGTAGATGTGGGGGGACAACCTCACATAATCCCTGACGGTTGCGATGATGTTATTCTCTATGAGGTCGTCCTTTGTGAGGCCTTCCTTTTTGAATGAAACGATGCCGGATCTGTGCTTCTTTTCAAAATTGGAAATGAGCTGGACATCCAATCCTTCAAGTTCATCCACGATGAGCGAGGAAAGCTCGATTATCCTTCTTTCTATTTTTTCGATACCGATGGAATCGATGAGCTTTAGAGAAACGCCCATTCCCAGAAAAGCCGCCGCATCCAAATTGCCTATCTCAAATCTCTTTGCAGAGTCGGCGACAACATAATCGTAAACGTCGAAATCGAGAGGGTCCTCAACTGATCTCCACCCCAATACGGGCGACTCATCTATGAGCCCTTTCCTGATGTAAAAAATTCCGGAGCCGAATGGAGATAGAAGCCATTTATAACCGCAGGTGGAGAGAAAGTCTACTTTTGCCTTTTTCACATCCTCTTTTATGGCCCCAGTAGATTGTGCGGAATCCACATGAAAAAGGACCCCATTTTCTCTACATACGGTACCAATTTTCTCGAGTTCTATCCGAAAACCCGTATTGTAAAAGACATGGCTGAGGGAGACCAATCTGGTTCTGTCGTCGATTTTAGCTTCAACACCCTCTGGAGAAACGCCCCCACCGATGTTTTTTATATATCTTACCTCTACTCCTCTCCTTTTCAGATTCAGGAAGGGATATACGTTTGTAGGAAAGTCCATCTCGCTTACTACGACGTTGTCGCCCCTCTTCCAATCCAATATGCCCGCTACCAAATTAACTCCTTCGGAGGTGTTCTTGACGAAGGCTATCTCGGAGGGGCTGGCGTTGATGAGCCTTGCAGCCAAATCTCTGGTCTCTTCCATCTCCTCCTCCCACTCATCAAAATGGAGGGAACCGAAGTCCCTCCGATCTGCAGCAATTTTGGCTAAAGTTCCTACCAAAGTTGTATAATAGGGGGTCACCGATGCCGCATTCAAATAAGTAAATTTCTCGACTATCGGGAAAAGTCTCCTCGTCTCTTCAAAATTCATCTGAGCCGCCAACCTCGGTCTTCAATATCCCCCATACCTCGGATCTATACTTTGCAAATTTCGGCGATGCCCTAACCCCGCTTCTCGGTCTGGGCAGATCTATCTCCAAGACCTCTTTTATCTTTCCCGGGCGGGCCGTCATCACCGCAACCCTATCCGATAGATAGACCGCTTCATCGATGCTATGGGTAACGAAAACGATCGTCTTTTTGGTCTCTCGCCAAATCCTCAAAAGCTCGTTTTGCAAATTTTCTCTTGTCAGGGCGTCCACCGATGCAAAAGGTTCGTCCATGAGGAGTATGTCCGGATCATATGTCAATCCTCTAGCAAGCGCTGCCCTCTGCATCATCCCGCCCGAGAGCTCGTGGGGGTAATTGGTCTCGAAACCCTCCAATCCAACCAACTTGAGGTAACCTTCGGCGATTTTTTCCCTCTCTCGAGGATCGACCCCTTTAATTTCGAGCCCGAATTCGACATTTTTCAATACCGTACGCCAAGGGAGCAGCGCCCCTTCTTGGAACATCATGCCCCTATCGAATCCCGGACCTTCAACCCTTTTGCCGCCGATCAAGATAGTGCCTTGGGTGGGTTCCTCCAAACCGGCTATGAGATTGAGCAGAGTCGTCTTTCCGCATCCACTTGGGCCCACAAGTCCGAGTAGTTCTCCTCCCCTCGCTTCCATAGATAGGTCCTTCAAAGCAGTCAGCTCTCTCCCGTCGCTCAGAAATGTCTTACTGAGGCCTTCTATAGCTATTTTGCTATCTTTGCGCGCCATTGTTATCGCTCCTAGGGAGATGCATTGGAAGTTGGAGATAACTATATCCTATAGAATGGAAGGTTTATTAAGTATTTCTCCAGCGTAAGAAAAGGAGTTCAAAAAACTTGTAGATACATTTATAGCGGGATAAAGGTCATAGGTAGAACAGATAGCGGGCATCTGTAAAGGGATTGAGATGGTAATAAAACCCATGGACCTGACGCGGAATTCGTTGAACAAAAAGGTCAAAGTCACTTCGAGGGATGGCAGGGAATTCATAGGTATATTGGGCAGTTATGACGAGTCCTTAAATCTCGTGTTAAAAGAGGCCGAGGAGATTTACGACGGGCAAACGAAGAAGAGGGGGGTAGTGATATTAAAAGGTGGGAATACCACTTTCATCAGCAAGATTCAATGAGAAGATCCAAGGCCTAGGGCTTCGGTTGAAAGTCCCCGCAAGAACGTTCCTCTCTCAGATCGAGATCCCAAGTATCATGCAAAAGGCACTTGTTCCAGAACCTCTCGTCAGATTTGAGATATATCTCTAAAAGTGCACATTCTCCGCATTTTACCATCTTATCACTCTGGCCTTCTAGATGAGGAGGGATGTAGCTAGCTTCTTTTGAGGTTCCTTATATAAATTTTTTGGCGATGGTGGGGGTTACTGAATCCGATATCTGGGATATTTTTCTGAGGTTGCCTTTGAGATGGATATTTATATAAATCGGCACCATACAATCACAACAGGTGATCTCATGAGGAACATCACAGAGCTGATCAAGAAGGCCCATGAGCTGAAAGAGAAGGGCTTCTCCACCGGCGAGATATCCGATGAGTTGAACGTATCTCGAGAAACGGCATTGTGGTTGGTCACTCATAAGAGGAAGAAAAAAGAGGAGGAGATGCCCACAGATATCTACATAGATTGGAGCACTATAGGTACTAGCTCAGCGCGCCTCGAATACACCGCTTCTGCGATGAGTGATCTGATAATAGAGACATTGGAAGAGAAGGAGTTAGAGGAGCCAGATGTGATAGTGGGCATCGCGACAAGTGGCATTCCTATTGCGACATTGATAGCGGCGGAATGGGGGGTTGCCCTTGCAATAGTGAGGCCAAAGAAGCACCTCTGGGAGCCGGAGAAAGAGGAGAAGCAGGCGGGCTATTTACTCACGAATTTCGCAGATGTGAAGGGCAGAAACGTGGTCCTCGTCGACGACATAGTTACTACTGGCACGACCATCAAAGAGACGATCACCCTCTTGAAAGAAGCCGGCGCCAAACCTTTGGCAGCAGTGGTTCTCATCGATAAAAAAGGCATAAGCAATGTTGAGGGTATCCCCGTAAGGGCCCTTGTAGAGGCGAGGATCGTCGAGGAGCTGGGCTGATCAGAATTCTACTATCTCGGCCTCCATCTTCTTGTGGTCTAGGATACAGAGCGTCCTCTTACCGCTGAGGTAGCCGCACGCCTCCCCGGGGTTTATCACCAAGATTCCTCCCTCGAATCTCACTTCTGCTTCATGGCTATGGCCGCTGACGACGACGTCGTATTCCCTACTTTTTACCAGTGCATCAACGACGGGTTTGATCGTACCATGGTAGACCGCGATCTTCTTGTCATCGTGTGTAAGCTGTAAAAGATCCTCCAGGGATACATCTATCTCCGAAAACCTCTTTCTAAGCCCCACCTTTTCGCCGTCGTTGTTACCAAAGACACCCACCATGGGTGCATTTAACTTTTCAAACTTTGCGGCGGAGAAGGGCGCGATATAATCTCCTGCATGAATGACCAAAGAGACTTTCTTCGAGTTGAATATTCTAATAGCCTCATCTATCGCATCGAGGTTGTCATGGGTGTCGGATATTATCCCAATTAAATGCTTGGAATAGTTAACATTTCCTTCTTTGAAGTCACTCATGATACGGGGTATGCAACCGGAATATTTGAATGTTTTGGAGTCGATATACATAAGCAAGAAGAGCTATCTCGAATCCGATGTTTTGAACGCGATGTATCACTCCTCCAAGACCGATTGTACCTATAAATACAGTTACGCAAACTTCACGCACAACTATTAACCTTCAGTTACTATTTTGGTTAGAATTTCAAACAATGCTATTATCTGAATAATTCCACATCTCCAATC
>JBHIFP010000105.1:0-4115 GCA_046761145.1 Hydrothermarchaeales archaeon (SeqCode) | reverse complement strand
ACTTGGGGGGATGAACGACAAACTTGGGGGGATGAACGACAAACTTGGGGGGATGGGCCAGAAGATGGACTCGCTTCCGAAGAGGATAGCAGAAGAACTTAAGAAAGTGATATAGATCAGATCTCCTCAAAATCCTTTATGTATCACTTACAACCTTTCATCGAAGCTCCAGATAACCTTTTTTTGGGTCGTTGGTACCTATGTTCAATAAGGCCAAGTGCGGTATAGTGGTTGCGAAGTACCTTCGGGGTCGTTGCCAGAGTTTGTTTCAAAATCCAATGTTATACGCCATGTTTCTAAAGTATAATAAACAAATACTCCAAGAAGATATTTATGGATAACAAGAGCGATGGCAACCCCGTAGTTAAGGATGCTCTTCCACCCAGACTTCCCCTCCCGTCGTGATCTCCTTCTTCCAGATGGGGACGATCTTTTTCAGTTCGTCGATGCACCATCTGCAAGCCTTGAATGCATCCGCTCTGTGCTCGGCTCCAATCACGATGAGTACGATGTTCTCCCCCACTCCTATCTCCCCCACGCGATGGACTATTCGCATCTCGATGATGTCGAAATCCTCCAAGGCCTTCTTCCTGAGTTCTCTCAACCTCTTCTCGGCCATCCCAGAGTAGTGCTCGAAGATCAGTTTATCCACCTCTCGGCCTTTGGAGAACTCCCTTGCCGTGCCCAAAAATGCCACTATACCCCCAATCCTCTTCGAGACCCTCTTTACATCCTCGATCTCCTCCTCTATCGAGAAATCTTCCTTCTGGATCCTTACCGACATATCAACCACCGGAGACGGGGGGAAAGATGGCCACCTCATCCTCATTTTTTACTTTGCTATCCAATGCCGCGACTTTGTGATTTACGGCTATTATTGCAGTGCCGTTGTCGAGGAGCTCCTTTAGTTCTGGTATTCTCTCTTCTATATCAGCTATCAGCTCTTTTAGGGACACCTCTCCATCCACATCTAAGACGAGTTCTTCTTTCTTGGCTCTCTCCCTGAAACTCGCGAATAACTTTACGATCACCATATTCCAAATCCTCTGGAGTTCTCTGCACATTTGGACTCTTAAATTTTGTGTCTACAAGCGAACCCCGATCCAGTATATCCCTAGTCCCAAACTGATCAATGCAGTCAAAATGGAAGTTAATCTATGTATGAGGATGCTATCTCGGGTAATATATATGAACTTTCCAATTACTAGGCCATATAGGGACATTGATATTATCACGCCAATTCCGAAGATAAGGATATAGAAGGATCCTTCCCATATGTTGGTCGCCAAGACTATGGGAACCATTATCAATAGGTTGCGCAGACCGCTGAAGGCGAATAGCCCTCCTACGAGGGTAGCTTGATGTGCGTGCTTGTGCTTTTGTGGGTGCGGCTGGTTGACATGGAGGTGAAAGTGGGTGTGCGGCTCTTCTGGATGCCTGTGCGAGTGCTGATGGATGTAGACCTTCTTTTGAGCGAGTTCGTAGAGTATGATCCCCCCTATTACTATTAGGAGTAAACCGCCAAAGATCTCGGCTCCGCGTTCAAATGAAGGCGGTATTACCAAACCAGTAAGAAGGCCTATGATTCCGAAGATCAGCAGGGTCATCATGTGCCCAAAGCCGAAGCTAAATCCCAAGGTTGCGGTCTCCAAATTGGACGCGCCACGGCTGGCCAATGCTGTGATAGCGGCCAGATGGTCGATGTCAAATCCGTGCGTGATTCCCAGAATAAATATCAATATGAGGATCTCCACTTATTACCTCCATACGCATAATTGAGTAATACTTTTTTTAGTTTTAGTAATACTTTATATAGCTTATGGTTTGACGTATGAAGGTCTGGAGATCGAAATCATTCAAAATAGAAAAAAGAGTTGTTACTTCAGCCTAGACCTGTTGTTGACCTTTTTGTTCTGCCAAGAGTATCTCCTGAGCTTCTTGGATCTACCGAAACCACAGGCTGAGCAATACTTCTGCCTGACGTGATAGGAATTTCTGCCGCAACGCCTGCACCTTATGTGCACTCTCTTGTTCCTCTTACCGAATGAAGGAGTACCCTTTGACATTTTGGCACCTCATGGGGATATGAAGACTACGCTATCGCCCCTTATTATGACCATCCCGAGTTTCCTCACCGGCTTGCCTTCGCTCAACTCCTCTGCACTCTGTAATACGACATTCATGTGCATGTCATAGCCCTTCAGCGTGCCCCTGTACTCCTTGCCGCCTTTGAGGCCAACTATGACATGGGACTCCAAGGCATTGTGCAAGACATCCAACGGTCTCTGAGTGGCCATCGCTCATTCTCCTGATGGGGAAAGTCAGTTGGGACGAACTATAAAAGTCTTTTGCCCCTTTGCCTTGAAACGATACGTATTTAAATTTGTCGGTCGACTTTTCTCTTGGTCGGGATGATCGTCAAGAGGAGGTATTTCGTTAGGAAGGATAAATCCAACGAGATTCGAGAAGGTCTGAAAGGGACCTTGGAAGACTTTCCTGGGCTGTGGCCCAAGGGACAAAGAGTTGAGATCGTAGAGACCGATGAAGCCCTTTCTCTCATTTTGATCGACGGCAAACCCATCTTATTTGAGACCGATGGCAGGTATTTTCCCACCTTGAAGTCCGCGCTGGATATCCCCATAGAGAAGAAATTCGTCACGGTAGATGAAGGAGCGGTGAGATTTGTGGTGAACGGGGCGGACATAATGAGGCCAGGTATTGTGGATTTCGATAAAGGCATAGAGGAAGGGGACGTCGTAATCGTCGTGGAGGAGAGGCACAGAAAACCCCTCGCGATAGGGGTTTCGATGTTCAAAGGCGAAGACCTGGAAGAGATGACTTCCGGGAAGTGCATAAAGAACGTTCATTACGTGGGCGACAAAATCTGGGAAACGCTTAAAAAGATATAAATACAAAGGCAAAGGTTTATATTGGCAGAGTTAAAAATCAAAAAGAGCAGGGATGATTATGGGATTGAAAGAGGTCATCGATAGGCTCGCGGGGGGGTCAAAAGTGAAGAGCGCTCCAACCATTGAGGAATATCTCGAGCTGGAGGTCGAGAAGGGGTATGAGACGGCCATCGAGGCCCCAGAGAGGTACGTAAAAGTCTGCAGACTCAAGGGCTTCGCCGACGTCGATGAGAGCGCTAGGGAGCTGAGCGATGGGAATATCGTAATTCTGGATATCAAGCCCTTGGCGGAGAGGAGCTTGAACGAGCTGAAGCACGCTGTGGAGGAGATGAAGGACGTCACCATTTCAATGGGGGGAGATATAGCGGGGCTCAGCGAATATCACCTCATCTTGACGCCCCCCAATCTCAGGATCCAGAGGACTGCTGGAGAGAGTTTCGAAAGCGCCATGGAGAGGGTTCAGAAAGGGGCGACTCCTTAGGCTGGGTTCATCTAGGCCAACTACTTTTTATTTATGGCTATCGTCTTATTTTACTAAGGGGGTATCATGCATCCAGAGATCGAGTGCCCCATATGCAAGAAGATCGGTCTAAAGATAACGTTCCACAGTCACGAGATCCCCCCCCATTTCGGAGAGGTCATGGAGGAGATCACTCGGTGTCCAAACTGCAACTATCGTCACGTCGATACCCTCATCTTGGAGGAGAAGGGCCCGGTCGAATATACCCTAAAGATAGATGGGGAGAGGGATATGGTGATAAGGGTGATCAGATCGAGCCACGCAACCATCGAGATCCCGGAACTTGGGGTGAAGATCACTCCTGGAGTGGATTCCGAGGGATACATCACCAATGTAGAGGGGGTATTGGAGAGGATAGAGGACGCGATAAGGACTGCGAAGAAGGTAGCGGATCAAAGGACGAGGAAAGATGCAGACGCTTTGATGAAGAGAATTGGATCTCTGAAAGAAGGCAAGGGAAAGGCAACCCTATACCTTGCGGACCCAACCGGAAACAGCGCCATAGTCTCTGAAAAGGCGATTAAGAACGTGCCAGGGGGAGAGAAAAGGTGAACTTGCTCCCCTTCCCTAGCTCGCTCTCGACCCATATCTCGCCGCCATGCGCCTCGACGATCTCCTTGACTACGACCAGCCCCATCCCCGTCCCGCCATACTTCCTAGTAGTACCACTATCTACTTGATAAAAC
>JBHIFP010000104.1:0-4309 GCA_046761145.1 Hydrothermarchaeales archaeon (SeqCode) | reverse complement strand
AAAGGAAAGGGTAAAGGATGAAGGAGAAGGCGTGTAGGGAATGCGGGAAGCTGACAGATTTGGACATTTGCATCATCTGTAAAGGTCATACCACTACCGATTGGATAGGTTACGTTGCGATTTTAGACCCAGAAAATTCCCAAATAGCCAATAAGATGGATATAAAGACGAAGGGAAAATACGCTTTGAAGGTTAGATAATTGAAAGACCTGAAGTTACCAGAAGAGCTTAGACCATTATTCAAGAAGCCCTTTGGGAAGGTTCTGAAAGGTAGGGGCTTAAAGCCAGCGAAGGAAGCAAAACATCTCATCCAAGACGAGAAGGTAATAGTTGTCGGCGATACAACTTTGAGGAACATTAAGGAGGTCGGTATCGAGCCAAGTCTCGCGATCGTCGATCTCAAGACAAAGAGAAAAAAGATCGATTACGACGTTGGAAGTGCGGTAAAGGTAAAAAATCCCCCGGGAACAATAACCTCAGAGTTATGGGATGCGATTAGAGAAACCATCGAAGATGGCAAGGTAATAGTGATCGATGGCGAGGAAGATTTGGCGGTTCTGCCGTGCATCCTCGAAGCAGGGTGGAACGACGTGATCCTCTACGGGCAGCCGGATGAAGGCATCGTATTTATAAGGGTAACGGAGGAAGTGAAAGAGAAAGCAAGCATGATCCTGAAATTTATGGAGGTTATGCAAGGATGAAGATCGAGGTCATCGAAGAGAAGGAGAACCCCCTCCTAGGTAGAAAAGAGGTGGTCGCAAAGGTAATACACAGTGCTTCTACACCCAGTAGAGCAGACGTGAGGAGCAAAGCGATCGCGGCACTGAAGGCCAAAAAGGATGCATTGATATTGGACTCGATAAAAACGAGATTCGGTGTCAAGGAATCCATAGCATATATAAGGGTATATAAGTCGCGAGATAGGGCATTTGAGATCGAGGATGAACACATCATAAGAAAGAACTTTCCAGAGGCCGTGGAGAAGAAAGAGGAAGCCCCGAAGAAAGAGAAAGGAAAGGGTAAAGAAGAACTCGAGGCAGTAGAGGTTGAGAAAGAGGAACCGACAAAAGGCAAGAAAGAGAAGATGAAGGAACCAAAGAAGGAAGAGGCAAAACCCACAGAAAAGGCAGAAAAGCCGAAGAAGAAGGCAACTAAAGCAAAAAAATCCAAAAAAACAAAAGAGAAGGAGAAGAAAGAGGGGGGATCATGAGCAAGAGATGGGAACTCTACGAAGTCAAGGATGACAAAATAAAGAGGAAAAATCAGCCTTGCCCGAGGTGTGGTGAGGGGGTCTTCATGGCCGAACACAAAGATAGGTATGCTTGCGGCAGTTGCGGTTATACAATTTGGAAAGAGACATAGCTACGTGAGGGAGCCCCTTGATATGTTTAGGGATAGAGGGGACCGCTGAAAAATTGGGAGCAGGGATAGTCTCGTCGACCGGCGAAATTCTGGCCAATGTCAGCAGGCATCACATCCCAAAAGAAGGAATACATCCGAGGGAGGCGGCACAGCACCACGCGGACAATATTAAGGCTGTCGTGGAAAATAGTTTGGATAGTGCGGACCTCACTTTGAATGATATAGACGTCGTTGCTTTCTCCAAAGGCCCAGGGCTGGGTCCATGTCTAAGGGTCGTTGCAGTAGCAGCTAGGACTATATCTCTGATGAAAAATATCTCCATCATAGGGGTGAATCATTGTATAGCCCACATCGAGATAGGAAGATTATCTACGAAGGCAGAAGATCCTCTGACCCTGTACGTATCCGGTGGCAATTCCCAAGTGATTGCGTTTGAAGGAGGGAGATATAGGGTCTTTGGGGAGACTTTGGATATCGCCATTGGAAATTGTATCGATAATTTTGCGAGAAAGTTAGGTCTTGCACACCCAGGAGGGCCAAAAGTTGAGAAGCTGGCGAAGAAGGGAGTGTACATCCAACTACCTTATGTTGTAAAGGGCATGGACCTCTCCTATTCGGGCCTTCTAACGGCGGCCATAGAAGAGTCCAAAAAGAGTAAGCCCGAGGACGTCTGTTACAGCTTGCAGGAAACGGCTTTTGCTATGCTCGTCGAGGTCACGGAAAGGGCGCTGGCCCATACAGAGAAGGAAGAGGTCATGCTCGTAGGAGGGGTGGGAGCTAATGCTAGACTCCAAGAGATGCTCCGCACAATGGCAGAAGAGCACGGTGCGAGGTTCTCGGTACCTGGAGAGGACTTGCTGGGGGATAATGGAGCGATGATCGCTTGGCTTGGGACTTTGATGTACAACTCAGGCACCCGAGACAAGATCAAGGATACGACGGTCAAGCAGAAGTTCAGGACAGATGAGGTAGATGTGAGATGGAGATGATAAGCAAAGGCGCGGAGGCGGATCTTTACTTGACCGATAAGACTCTCCTGAAGGATAGGATAAAGAAGGCTTATCGCGTCTCGGAGTTGGACGGTACGCTGAGAAAGACCAGGACGAAGAAGGAAGCGAAGCTCTTATCTCTAGCGAGGAGGGCGGGGGTCCCAACGCCCTTCATCTACGATGTAGACCTCCGAAAGACAAAGATAGAGATGGAGTTCATCGAGGGAAAGCAGGTGAAGAAGGTTCTAGGGGCAATGTCTTCGAGAGAAAGAACGAGGATATGCCGAGAGATAGGTACTCTCATCGGACGCCTCCACTCCAACCACATAATCCATGGCGATCTAACTACCTCGAACATGATCTTGTCCAACGGCAAAATATACTTCATAGACTTCGGTTTGGGCGAGATAAATGAATCGATAGAAGCAAAGGGCGTGGATCTGTTGGTCTTTAAGAAGGCGCTGCATTCGACGCACTATGAGTTCGAAGAGGAGTGCTTTAAGGATGTTGTAGAAGGTTACTCCGACGAATATGGGGATCATGTAGACGTCCTTCAGAGATTGAGAGTGATAGAACGGAGAGGACGGTATTTCGCGGAGCGATAGTATGATATCTTTTGTGACCTCAAACGAGCACAAATTCAATGAGGCTAAGGAAATATTTAAAAAGTATGGGATAAAACTGGAGTGGTTGGCCCAAGATTACAAGGAGATCCAAGGGGATTCCCTAGAAGAGATCGTCGTTGAATCGTTGAAAGAAATCGGAGGTACATCGATCATGATAGAGGATGCAGGGCTCTTTATAGATGCCTTATATGGATTCCCCGGAGTATACTCGAGATTCGTCGAGGATACTATAGGGAACAAAGGCATATTAAAACTGATGGAGAGCATCGAAGACAGGGAAGCCAGATTTGAATCGGTTGTTGGTTACAAAGATGAAGAAGGAGAGATGAGGGTGTTCAAGGGCGTTGTTAAGGGCAGAATAGCACATGAGATTAAAGGCAAAGGCGGATTCGGTTACGATCCCATATTCATACCAGAGGGATATAATAAAACTTTTGCCCAAGATATAAAAGTAAAGAACGATATCTCCCATCGTAAAAGAGCCCTTGAGGAAGTTGCCAGATTCTTAAGAAATAGATAGATGTTAAATTTGGATGATGGATTGGTTTGGCGTTGAGGAGACTTTGTAATGGCTAGGATGTATTCGGGTAAGAAGGGTAAATCGGGTTCAACGAGACCTTACAGGACGGTATCGCCGGAATGGGTCGAGTTTACTCCCGATGAGACCGAGACCCTCGTCGTGAAGCTGAATAGAGAAGGGTATCCCTCCAGCATGATCGGCATGATTTTGCGGGATCAATACGGTATCCCAAATGTCAAGCTCATAACCGGAAAACGAATAACCCAGATCTTGGAAGAGCACAAAATCAAAAGGGACCTGCCGGAGGATCTCATGGATCTCATCACTAGAGCAGTAAATTTGGCCAAGCACTTCGACGAAAACCCAAGGGATATGACTTCAAAGAGGGGCTTACAATTGATCGAGTCGAAGATCCGAAGGCTGGCCAGATACTACAGAAAAGAGAAGAAGATCCCGAGTGATTGGAAATACGACTTGGATACTGCCAAGTTGTTGGTGAAATGAAACGGTTCCAAGGTGAAAAATTGGATCGTGGAAGGATACTCAAGATTATAGGAATCGCATTTGAGGTCTTCGTAGTCGTCGTTTTTTTGTACTTTGCATCTCTGTATGCATCCGAGATACTATCTCATCCTTCGGAGATATTTGCCAGTTCACTCTATCAGATCGTAATCGTTCTCGGTATTCTCATCCTGATCTTCATCGTCTTGAGGATATATCTAAAGAAGGAAGGCGAATAATATAGGGTTCTTCCTTTTTGGTACTCCTCTTATAATAACCATACATCCAGAGGGTCAATAACGCCTTGTGAG
>JBHIFP010000103.1:0-4349 GCA_046761145.1 Hydrothermarchaeales archaeon (SeqCode) | reverse complement strand
CTTTAACTAACAAGTCTGTAGAGGGTATCTCGTTGCTTGGGGATCCTGTTGGATTCCAGGATCATCCTTTCCAGTTCGTCTTTGTCCAGCATCTCTACTACCCTGCCAGCCGACCTCGAGATGTTCTCCTCCATCAGGGTGCCACCCAAGTCGTTTGCGCCGAAGCTGAGCATCAATTGCGAGAGCTTTCTACCCAGCTTGACCCAAGATGCCTGAATGTTCGTGAAGTTGTCGAGGAATATCCTAGAGATGGCGTAAACCTTGAGATCTTCGTAACCAGTGGCGCCTCCTTTGCTACCGCCGGAAAGGTAAAGCGGGGTATTGTAATGGACGAAAGAGAGGGGCACGAACTCCGTAAAACCAGAGGTAGAATCTTGGATGTCGCGCAGGATCTTGAGATGTCTGATCTGGTCTTGGGGCATCTCGACGTGCCCATACAGCATGGTAGCAGTGGTGGGGATGCCCAATTTATGCGCAGTCGTGATTATCCGTCTCCATTCTTCTGTCTTTATTTTGTGGGGGCAGATCTGGTACCTAATAGAATCGTCCAATATCTCGGCGGCGGTTCCGGGTACAGAATCTAGGCCGGATTCTTTCAGCATCTTCAAGGTCTCTTCTATGCCCAAGCCGCTCCTCTCGGCAACGTAATGGATCTCCATGGGCGAGAAGGCGTGAATGTGGACGTCTGAAACCCTTTTGATCTCCTCCAGAATTCGGGAGTAGAATTCAGGGCCTAGGTCGGGATGTAGACCCCCTTGTATGCATACCTCCGTCGCCCCAGCTTCTTCCGCTATAATGGTCCTTTCGCAGATCTCCTCTATGCTCAATAGATACGAATCCGGGTCGCCCTTCCCCCTCCTGAAGGCACAGAACTTACAACCGCCTATGCATATATTGGTGAAATTTATATTCCTGTTCACAACGTAGGTCACGACATCGCCGACCTTCCTTTTCCTCAACTCGTTTGCGACGAGAGAGATGGAGAAGATGGCGGCGTCGTCCATCAGCACGAGAGCTTCCTCTTCATTTATCCTCCTCCCCTCGAGCGACTTTTCCAAGACCCCCTTCGCGTCGGGATCGACATCGATGAGCTCCTCGAACATCTAACACGCCTCTCTCACTAGTCCTTCGCTGTCTGCATACTCATCGACGAGGGATTTTAATCTTTCGGTATACCAGCCTTTCTTCACGAAGCGAGGGTAAATGGCTAGACGTTCCCTCAGCTCGAAACCAGAGCCTTCGACCTTCGAGGATAGGTATCCTATCTCTGGCCAATGAGATTCCGGATTTACGTAATCAAAAGTCACTGGGGAGACGCCCCCGAAATCGTTCGCGCCGCATTTCAAAAAGACCTCTTCTCTCCCGGGGTTTAGGTTGGGCGGGACCTGGATGTTCATATCCTCGAAAAGGAGCCTTGTCGCGACGGTGGTCTTTATCATCTTTTCTAGGCTGGGCCCTGGTTCGTTCTCCATGGGCGTGCCAGGTTTGGGAACGAAATTCTGCACGATTATCTCCTGGATGTGCCCGTACTTCAGCTGGATCCTCTTCAACGCGAGGAGGGAATCGATTACCTCTTCATCGGTCTCGCCAATGCCGATCAAAAGCCCCGTGGTAAAGGGTATCTTGAGTTTTCCCGCATTCTCGATCATCTCCAGTCTCGACTTGGGGGACTTTCCCGGCGAATGCTCGTGGGCTTCGCCTTCCTCGCAGAGCCTCTCGCTAGCGTTCTCGAGCATGAGCCCCATGGAGACGTTCACGTCCTTCAGATATCGGAGCTCTCCTTTACCGAGTATCCCGGCGTTCGTATGGGGGAGTAAGCCCAAGTCGATGGCCCTTTCGCATAGGTCGTATAGGTACTCCAAAAAGTTCTCGTAGCCCCGCATCTCCAGGAACTCCCTCATCTTTTTGTACCCTTCGGGCCTTTCCCCGAAGGTGAACAAGGCCTCTTTGCACCCCCTCTTAAGCCCTTCTTTCAGCGCTTTATCGACCTCGCCTTTCTCCAAGATGGTAGCCTCCCCCTCGTCACGCCTGAAGCCACAATAGCCGCATGCATTCCTGCAGAGGTTCGTCACCGGTATAAAGACATTTTTCGAGTAGGTTACTACCCCGCCGTGACTTCTCTCCCTAACCTCGTCCGCATTTTTGATGTATGAGGACAACCCTTCGTCATCGCATTCCATGATTTCCAGGAGTCTTTTTCTCCCCATGCTTCCAATGGTTGTGCGTTCCTTTATTTAATCTCTTTCCAAGCCAAAATATTTATACACGAGAGGGTTCCCTATAGGATGGGTTATCATGGCGAGCGAAGAATCGGCTTTGGAAGAGGGCGAGGTAATTAGGGATGTGACATGCCCGGTCTGCGGCTGCTCTTGCGACGACATCGAGGTCACGGTCAAAGATAATAAGATAGTCGGGGTGAGGCACGCCTGCAGGATGGGCTCTGCCAAGTTCTTCGACACTTCTAGCGAGGAGAGGCTGAGGAAACCGCTATTACGGGCGGGCGGAGAACTGAGGGAGGTCACCTGGGATGAGGCGATGGATAAGGCTGCCAGGATTTTGGTAGAGGCGAAAAGGCCCGTCCTCTTCGGCTGGTCTGAAACTTCGTGCGAGGCCATAAGCGTTGGGATCAAGATCACAGAAGAGATCGGGGGGGTGATGGACAACTGCTCTAGCATATGCCATGCCCCTTCCATACTAGCGATACAGAAGGTGGGTTTATCTTCGTGCACTCTCGGCGAGGTGAAGAACAGGGCTGATCTAGTGATCTATTGGGGCTCGAATCCCCAGGCATCACATCCCAGGCACCTCTCAAGGTACACCACCTTCCCCCGGGGCAAGTTTCGCGAGCGGGGGAGACAGGACAAAGAGGTAATAGTGGTCGACGTCAGGGAGAGCGATACGGCAAAGATAGCGGACTGGTTCATCCAGGTAAAGCCGAACGGCGATTACGAGGTCTTCGAGGCCTTGAGGGCCATCGTGAATGGGAACGAGATCTACGCCGATGAAGTGGGCGGCGTTAGTAGGGAAGATCTGTACAAATTGGCTGAGAAGATGACCTCGTGCCAGTTCGGCGTCATCTACTTCGGTCTGGGCATAGCCAGCTCTGTCGGAAAATCCAGAAATATCGAGAACGCCATCATGCTCGTTACCGATCTGAACAGGCACACGAAGTTTATACTACAGGCGATGCGGGGGCATTACAATGTCGCTGGAACCAATATGGTCCTGACTTGGCAACAGGGTTTTCCATATGCGGTCGATTTCTCAAAGGGATACCCCAGGTACAATCCCGGCGAGACGAGCGTCATAGATCTACTCTCGAGAAAGGAGGCAGACGCCATGCTCGTGATCGCCGCGGATCCAGGGGCGCACTTTCCGAGGAAGGCTGTAGAGAGGATGGCCGAGATACCGCTCATAGTCATCGATGTCGTCCAGAACCCGACCACCTTGTTGGCGGACGTCGTGCTCCCGGGGGTGATGGTGGGGACCGAATCTGAAGGAACCTGCTATCGAATGGACGAGGTGCCCATACCTCTGCGCAAGGTGGTGGAGCCCAAGATCGATTATGCGCAGTCTGACGCCGAATTGCTGGAGAAGCTCTACAAGAGGATAGTCGAAATCGAGGGGGAGAGATGAAGCTCATCGTTAATACCGGAAGGACATTCCTCCAAGGGGAAGTCGTCAAGGGGGGAAAGAAGCTGACTGACGAATATACGGAGCGAGCGGCATACTGTTTGCTCAACCCAGAGGATGCGGCTTCTATAAACGTTAAAGAAGGAGAAAACGTCAAGGTCAAATCCGCAGGCGGAGAGGTGGTGCTGAAGGCGGAGATTTCGGATGAGATTCAGAAGGGCGGTATCTTCATCCCCCTTGGGCCTTGGGCCAACAGAATTATAGGCTCTTATACGTTCAACACGGGATCTCCTTATTATAAAGGCAACGTCGGGGAGGTCGAGAAGACAGAGGAAGAGGTTCTGGACGTCTTCGAGATCATGAAATTGTACAAGGAATAAAAGGGACTGGGTCCTCTTCGCCACACCGGGGGTTACCTTATGAGTGATTCTTTTTTTACTCCACGAAGTCGGAATCTTTTTACAAAAATGACTTCTAAACCATCTCATTTTATTTGGAGAATCTGAAAAGGAATAGAAACAACTTTATATTTTATATGGACATTATTGAAATATATTTAAATAAAATTGAAGTGAATGGAATGGAAGAAGGATCGAAAGGGAGAGTTGGAGAATCCTCGCATCTATCGGGAAAAAAGTTTGAGGAGGGGACGAGAGAGCTAGAGTCATCATATAAGGAATTGTCCTTACTCCACGAGGTCAACAGCGCCCTCAATG
>JBHIFP010000102.1:0-4474 GCA_046761145.1 Hydrothermarchaeales archaeon (SeqCode) | reverse complement strand
CCGTAAACGCCCCCGTCCGTCTCAATGAAGAGGTTTTCGTTGAAACATCGCATGTTTAGATACCTCCGAGGGAAATGCCTCCGTCTTCAGACGGAGGTAGTTTACGGCTGTTTCTTGGCACCTCCACGTACATATAATCTTCGAATTTTTTTAGAGCCTTCGAAGACCGGTTTTTTTCGCGAAGATGTCAACTCTGGTCGATACTTCTATAAATTGGCGATAAACTATTTGGGGGAAGATATCTTGGGATTTGAGAGCGAAGTATCGTAGAACCTTTAGAACTTCGAATCAATTTTCTGGAGCTTCCTCAACACCGCACCCCTCATCAATCCTATGGGGGGCTCTATACCCAGCCAGATCCTCAAGGCTTCTGCCCCTTGATAGACGAACATTCCCAAGCCGTCGACTGTCTTTGCCCCGGCCTTCTTTGCCTCTTTTAACAACCTCGTCTCTAGGGGGTTGTAGACGATGTCCATCACCACCAAGTGCTCGTCCATCATATCGCTCGTCACCAAGGTCTCGTCGATATTCGGATGCATCCCGACCGAGGTGGTATTTATCATCATCTCTACTTCGGATATCTCGCCCTTTAATCCATCTTCCGATACATTGGAGGAGTTGGCATTGCACCCGGTCTTTTCGGAGATTTCTTTGGCGAGTTGCTCCGCCTTTCCCAAGGTCCTATTCGCGATCGTCAATCGACCAACCTTCTCTAGTGCCAGCTGAAAGCAGATCGCCCTAGATGCGCCTCCTGCCCCCAATACCAGAACCCCCTTACCTTCGACTTTTGTCGTCTTTTTCAAGGCCTCGAGGGCGCCCATCCCGTCTGTGTTGTATCCCACCAGCTCGCCACCGTCGTTTTTTACGGTGTTGCAGGCACCTATCAACTCGACCTCCTCTGAAACTTCGTCCAAGAACTCTATGACCCTGATTTTATGAGGAGTAGTGACGTTGAAACCTCCAATGCCGAGGGCTCTGAATCCCCCTATCGCGTTGGCCAGCTCTGCCTCTCCGACTTTGAACGCCACATACGCGCAGTTCAAATCTAGTCCCTTAAAGACCGCATTGTGCATGATCGGCGAGAGCGAATGCCCGATGGGATCCCCTATAACGGAAAACAACTTCGTCTTCGCATCGATCATATCAAACCCCCAAAATCTTCCATATCTCCCGTATCTCGCTTACGCTCATCTGGCCCGGGGCGGTAGGCGTCCCTACCGAAGCATAAGTCATGCACGAACCGAAGAAGGGCGCCAAGATCCTCGAGATTTTGCCCATTCCGCCCATGGAGATCGTGCAGACATTCCCGAGCTTCGATGTCCTTTGAGTGACACTGAGTAATCTCAAAACATCGCTCTTTGAATTCGGCATAACGGCGAGCTTCGCGACATCTGCCCCAATCTCGAACTCTTCTTCCAAGAGCTTTTGCATTTCTCCCTCCCCCGGAGTATTTACGAAGTCGTGGTACGAGATGATGACTGGAGCATCCATCCCCTTTGCCGCCTCCACGATCTCGTCCCTGTACCTCCTTTCCGTCCCGAGCTCGATGTCGATGGCATCCGCTAGGCCCATGCACTCTTTTATAGTACCTATCCTTTTCTCTTCTCCTCCGGCGAAACTGCCGCCTTCATCTCCCTTTCTGTTCGTCAAGATTATTGAAAGATCGATCTCGTCCCTAACACCCTTCAATAGCCCTTTGACCTTTTGCGGGCTGGGCTCTTTTAACCCATCGATTCTGATCTCAACCAAATCGGCGCCCTCGATCTTCTTTACGGTGCGCAAGAAATCCTCAACCGAACTCTCCATAACTGCCGCGCATATGGCGGGCTTCTTTGCCAAAAAATCCTGCATCGACCTACCTCTCTATGATGCTCTCCTCTACTTCCATGCCGAAGTGCCTCGCCGTCTCCTTTATATAGAGGAGTATCTCATCCCCCTTCTCCAGTTTCGATATGGAGATGGGCTCTCCGTCGCCGCTAACGAGCATTATCGTCTCGGCATTTTGGAGGAGGGTCTTGTACACCTTGCCCTCGCATTTGGCCTCGACCAAGATGAGGGGCCTCTTCTCGATCTTCACCCTACCGACGACCACGCTTCTGAAATTGCCCTCCACATCGACTGCTAATACCTCGTCTCCTGCCTCGATCTCGCTCAGGTAATTCGTCTTTTTGTCCGGCGCCAATACATATGCATGGACCGCCCCTGCATTCACCCTGAAAGGCCTTGCGGCGACATATTCGGTCTCCAAGGTTTCCGAGTGGACCAAAAATAGGCCGTTCGCCTGTGAGCCTATGAGCATTCCTTCTCCAACCTCGAGCAAAGAGGCGGTATCGATGCACACCCTATCACCCATGCCAACTGGCTTCAATGTCTCGATCGTCGCCTTCCTCAAAGTCAACTTCTCGGAGCCCTTCTGGATCAGTTCCGAAACCTTCTTGATCTCGTTTATATCCTCGGTCTGGAGCAGTACGCCATCGACGCCCACTTCTAGGGTCTCGAGGGCAAGCTTCGCCTCTTCGAGGTTCTTAATGCCGGCCATCACCTCTACCTCCTCCTTCTGCAGTTCTGCTATCAAATTCTCGAGGGGTATGACCGTCCAGTCTCTCCCTACTACCAAGATGGAATCCGCAACCTTGGCTTCCGATGCCGCAAGGCGCTCGTGCATCTTGCTGTGGATCTCCACATAACCGCAGGCCTTTATCCCTCTGCCCTCCAGATCCTTCAACCTCTCCAGATCCCTCGATTCCTCTAGATCTTGGGATAATTCGAGGGATGCGTCGCCTTCGCTACACCTTCCGACGAGCAATATATCTGCACCTTTCTCCGCCTGCGATGAAGGATCTTCACCGGCATCTACCACGATGCTCATGGTTCCCAACTTCTTCGCCTTCTCGATATCTCTCTCTTCGACGACGACACCTCTTGCGCCGGATTCGAGGGCGGTCGTCACCAAGTTTTTTCTATCCCTCCAAGACCTACCGAGAGTAGAGTCTACCCAGAAAAATTTCATCTCGATCTCCTCTAGCTATGCTATTCGAGCTCTTTCATGGCTTTTTCGACTTCGCAATCCTCGTGCACGATCTTGGCTATCGCTTTAACTATGGCCGTAGGATTTTCGTGCTGGAAGATATTCCTCCCGATGCTCGTGCCCGCGCATCCCACGCTGACCGCATCGTAGATCATCTGTAGCACCTGCTCGGTCGTCTCCATCTTTGGGCCGCCCGCAATGACTACCGGGATCGGGCACCCTTTTATCACTCCCTTAAACGAGTCTGGATCGCCGGTGTAGTTGGTCTTGATCATATCCGCGCCGAGCTCTGCCCCAGCCCTCGCGGAGAGCTTGACGACCTCGACGTCGTGCTCCGATTCGATCTTCTTGCCCCGAGGATACATCATCGCCAAGAGGGGCATGCCCCATTCCTGGCACTTCCTAGCTGTCTCGCCCAACTTCCTGAGCATATCCGCCTCATTCTCGGCCCCTATATTTATGTGTACCGAGACCGCATCTGCACCGAGCTTTATGGCCTCTTCCACGGTCGTGACGAGGACCTTGTTGTTAGGGTCTGGTCCCAGGGATGTCGATGCCGAGAGATGGAGGATAAGCCCTATATCCTTGCCATATCCCCTATGGCCGGCCCTGACAATGCCCTTGTGCAACAATACCGCATTTGCGCCGCCCTCGGCGACCTCATTTATTATCTTCGGCATGTCAATCAGGCCCCTTATGGGCCCCGAGGAAACGCCGTGATCCATGGGCACGATTATGGTCCGCTTGCTCTCTCGATCCACTATCCTTTCCAACCTTACCGACTTTCCTACTTCGGACATAAGATTCCTCCTTGCTATTTGTTAGCATGATTCATGTTAGCACGTATATTTAAAGCTTTCGATTAAAGTGGTTGTGGTGAAAATATGGTTGGCAAATCTTTTTATAGTTAATAAACCTAGCGATAGTTATAGGCATGACTTGTTTTCAAGTTGTTTTATGTCTTATGTGGCGTAGTCGCAGGGCGCAAAAATATGTTTTATTTCTGCGTTTTTAGAAAAATAGGAGTTGATCTGTTTGAAATATTGGGAAGGCAATACAAGGGCTTATAGTAACCAAGCCCCAGTTGAGGAGGGAAAAACCTACAAAGTGAAGATCGAGGATATGGGGAAGGAAGGGGATGGAATAGCCAGAGTAGAGGGATTTGTAATCTTCGTCCCCAACACCAAGGTTGGCGATGAAGTGACTGTGAGGATAACTAAGATATCGAGAAGAGTAGCATTTGGGGAGCAAGTGGAATAAGATGGAAGGAAGATCGAGCTGCCCCACTTGTCAAAAGAGATACACGGAAGACATGATAGTTGGAAGAACCATAAAGAGAAGCAGGGGGGAAAGACTGGCCTTTCCGGTCGTTCTGTGCATTTGTGGGACTGTGTATAAGGGTGAGTTGTTGGAAGAAAAGTAGCTTCTCATTTCCTTTTTTCTCTT
>JBHIFP010000101.1:0-4569 GCA_046761145.1 Hydrothermarchaeales archaeon (SeqCode) | reverse complement strand
AGCCCCCTAGTTAAATTTATATAGAACTTTTTAATCATAAACCCAATACTACTATTTAATTGATAATTGGAGGTGAATTTTGGATGGCGGCGCAGTTGAGTGGTCAGCCCGTATTGATACTATCTGAAGGTGCTCAAAGAACGAGGGGGAGGGACGCCCAGCACACGAATATCTTGGCGGCAAAGGTCATCGCCGAGGCCGTGAGGTCTACTCTAGGGCCGAGGGGCATGGACAAGATGTTGGTAGACTCCATGGGGGACGTCGTCGTAACGAACGATGGCGTCACGATCTTGAAGGAGATAGAGGTCCAACACCCAGCAGCCAAGATGATGGTCGAGGTGGCCAAGACCCAAGAGGACGAGGTCGGGGACGGCACAACGACAGCCGTCGTCATAGGCGGGGAGTTACTCAAGAAGGCAGAGGACCTGATAGACCAGGAGATACACCCGACAATAGTCGCCAACGGCTACAGGATCGCCGCGGAGAAGGCAGAGGATATATTGAAGGAGATAGGCGAAGATATCTCGATAGATGATGATAAAGATTTGAGGAAGATCGCGATAACCGCCATGACCGGCAAAGGGGCAGAGAAGGCGAAAGACCACTTGGCCCATATAGTTGTCCAAGCGGTGAAGGCCGTGAGGGAGGTGGAAGGAGGCAAGCAAATAATCGACGTCGACCACATAAAGGTCGAGAAGAAGGAAGGCGCTGGGATAGAGGACACTGAGCTCATCCAAGGCGTGATCATCGACAAAGAGGCGGTACATCCCTCCATGCCCAAGAAGGTCGAGAATGCGAAGATCGCCTTGGTGAACTCGGCCATAGAAGTCAAAGAGACCGAGGTAGATGCAGAGATCAGGATAACCGACCCGGATCAATTGAAGGCCTTCCTCGACGAAGAGGAGAGGATGCTCAAGGATATGATCGATAAGATAAAAGGCTCTGGCGCCACGGTGCTTTTCACCCAGAAGGGCATCGATGACCTCGCTCAGCACCACCTAGCAAAGGCGGGTATTCTCACCGCAAGGAGGGTGAAGAAGAGCGATGTCGAGAAACTTTCTAGAGCAACGGGTGCGAGTATAGTAACAAACCTGGACGACCTGAGCGAAGAGGATCTGGGGCATGCCGGCTTGGTAGAAGAACTGAAGATCGGAGACGACGAGATGATCTTCGTCAGGGACTGCAAAGACCCGAAATCGGTGAGCATACTGATCAGGGGGGGGACGGAGCACGTCGTCGACGAGGTAGAACGGGCGATCGAGGATACCCTCGGAGTTATACCCGCGGCCATGGAGGATAAGAAGGTCGTGGCCGGCGGCGGAGCGGCAGAGGTAGAGGTTGCGATGAGGTTGAGGGAATACGCGAAGACGATAGGTGGGAGGGAACAGCTCGCCATCGAGGCCTTTGCCGATGCTTTGGAGATCATTCCAAGAACGCTCGCCGAGAACGCGGGCTTGGACTCCATCGATACGATCGTCGATATGAGGGCAAAACACGGGAAAGATGGTATGAGGATGGGCCTAGACGTCTTCGATGGGAAGATCAAGGACATGCTGAAAGAGGGCGTGATCGAGCCTTTGAAGGTCAAAACCCAAGCCATCGATTCCGCCAGCGAGGTTGCCGTGATGATACTTCGCATAGACGATGTTATCGCCGCAACTGAGCTCGGGAAGGAGAAAGGCCCTGAGATGCCACCACCAGAGATGGGCGGTATGGGTGGCGGGATGCCCCCGATGTATTAATAGAGGGTTACGAGCACCCCCTCCCTTTTTTAATAAGCCCTAGCCTTTTTTGTAGGTAGTGCAAACTCGGTCTCCTGCAACGACACGACTAAGGGGATATCGTCCAATGATCTCAGATCGCCATCGACGATCGCCTCGAACACCTTCGGATAGATTTTGGCCCTTTCGTCCCAGTCGTAATATTTGGCGATGAATTCCCTCGCATTTCTCCCTATCTCTCGGGCCTTTTCGGGCTTACTCAAAAGATACTCGATCTTCTCGGCGATGTCTCGGGGATCGAACGGGTCGCACTGCAATGCCGTGACATCGTCGATCATCCGCTCCATAAAACCGCCTGTCCCGTTTATGCACGGCACTCCACATGCACCTGCCTCCAAATCGTACTGGCCATGGGGTTCGTATTTGCTCGGGGCTATGGCGATCCTTGCCTTATTTATCTCCTCGCACTTCTCATAGTTTTGATGCCACCTCGTCGAAACTTCGATATTGGCTCCAAGATCCTCGCGTTTAATTCGCTCTTCTATATCCCTCTCCAATTCCCCTCCACCGATCATCTTCAATTTGATATCTGGATACCGGTGCTTAAGAATCTCGATCGCGTCTATGAGCTCCATCGCGCCTTTAACCGGTGAAAATCTGCCTATAAAGATCGCATCGTACTCTTTATCCAAGTTCCCCAGTGGCCTATATGTCCTGGTGTCAACGCCGTGATGGATCGGATACACCTTGCCTTCGATGTCCTCGACGGGGATTCCGTGCATCTTGCCGACATTTTTCAACTCCTCGACCATGTTTAAACCCACGGTGAAGCACACGTCTGATTTCTTCAGTCCTATGGCCTCGATGTCCCTTATCGTCCTACTACCGGCATAGAAACCATCGTACCTCGCCTCTTTCGGTCCGAGATGAGTATGGATTATCCCGTTCTGTCTTCCCGATTCGAGGGAGTGCAGGAAGGCGACGAATGGTACACCATACCTCTTGGCTTTCTCAAACGACCCAAGTATGGCCATCCAGTCATGGCCGCATATCAAATCCGGATATCCCCCCGATCGGATCTCCGATATGGCCAATCCATACTCGGAGAGGTACTGCAGATACGGCACCTCTCTTGCATGAATGCCGTTGAACTCAGAGCCCGCATCGGCAAATATCTTTCTACATCGAGCTATGGCCTCATCCGGAGTCAATCTAACGAGAGGCCTGAAGACCTTGTAACCGTCTATCTCCTCATATACGGGGAGGTCTCTACCGCGGAGATGGCGCATGCCGACGCCGAATATATTCACCTTGCTAGAAATTCGAGAGAGGACCTCGTCGGATACGACGCCCAAGCCCCCGACGATCCCATATTTTTTCTTCTCGACGAACTCCGGAAAGCCATAGGAGGGCATCTCATAGCTGTCCCACTCCACATTTAGCTTGCTTCTAAAAATCACCGAAACCTGCTCCTTTTGGTTATATCTGCAAATTCTTCATCTTTTTCGTATATCGAACTCTTAAAACCAGAAAAATTAAAGAAAAACCGCTATATAAAGATTTTTAATTGATTTTATTAACCCAAGATTCGTCCAAAGTTTAGAGATCTAACTCCTCTCCTCGATAATTCGAGACGAGGTATATAGGCGTTAAAATCCTTAACCTCTTTAAGGGGTATATGTACATTATCTGAACCAAAACCAGTTTTTTTGTTCGAAGTTTTGGCCTGCAATTTTGGTCTAAGATAAGAATTTTTGAAGCACATCGATGGATAATTCGCGGAGAAGGTCGGCATAAGTAGAAAGATTTTTAGGTTATCGTGGCGATCTATAGGAGGGTCTTGAGATGGAGTACACGAAACCCTACCGAAGTCTGTTCGGAGAAGATGGAATCTTGGAACCATTTGCCAAAAAGATCGAGCGGAGATTGGGAGATATGGAGGGTTTTTTCGCGGACGAAGAGGCGTACAAAAGCTTGCTGAAAGAGGATCCGTTGATCTATACCGTTTACGAAATGCCCGCTCCAGCCGAAGAAGGGCAGTTCTCATATGCGACGACGATTCTGTATCCCGGCAAGGTTGGCGAGGAATACTTCATGACAAAGGGGCATTATCACGCAAAGAGGGGAACTGGGGAGATCTATGTCGGCATAAGCGGATGCGGGGTTCTGCTCATGCAGACCCAAGAGGGCGAGGTAAAGAGCATGGAGATTGTGAAAGGTACTGTGGCCTATGTCCCTCCTTACTGGGCCCATCGAACCATCAATACAGGGGGAGAGAACTTCGTCTTCTTGGCTATCTATCCGGCGGATGCGAGCCACGACTATGGATCGATAGCCGAAGAGGGGTTTGCTAAAATATTGGTCGAGAGGGACGGAAGACCGCGGTTGATCGGAAAGGACGAATATTGAATCTTTGGAGGGGGTACACAAATAAAAGGGGCCCATCGAATCCCAAAGTAAGTTGGGGTATTCCTCAGCAACTCCAGACGTTCATCTTTCGCCTTCTACTCGAAGGGGTCAGACCTGGGTTCTCTCATCATCGGAACAATAGCGCTACCTCATTGTCACCAAGATTTCGTGCCGGCCCATGTCCATCTTGATTATCCTTCCTCTGGGAATCTCCTCCCGCTCTCCGAGGACGCCGACTACGATTAATCTGCCATCTTTGTCCTCTATCGAGATGGCCTCGTCCATTATCTTCTCTTTCCTCCCTCCTTGCACCAAATAGACCGCGGATTCGCACATGCACAGCACCACGTTACGATTGTTATAAGATGGTGACATCCTCCCCTATAAAGATAGGGGCATCCCACCGTGGATGTTTAAAGGTTCCCCCGTCGCACGTTGT
>JBHIFP010000100.1:0-4581 GCA_046761145.1 Hydrothermarchaeales archaeon (SeqCode) | reverse complement strand
CTGTTAGAACTTCGAAGCGGTTTCTTTTCTTTGTGTCGATCCAGTATCTTACTATGAAGTCTATGCTGTAGTCGCCGAATTTGTCCAAGAAGACCGTGACTCCCTTTTCGGCTTCAACGCCTTCAACATTTAATGGTTCTTCTTTCATGACCTCTATGGCTTTCTGGATATCTGAGTCATAGGATATTCCAATTGGGAGGTTGACCCTTCTTTTTATGGATCGTGAATAGTTGATTATTCTTTCTTGGGCAAGTTTCTGATTTGGGATTACCATGTAGAGGCCGTCTAAGGATCTTATGGTGGTTGTCCTTAGTCCCATCCCTTCTATTTTTCCTTTGACTATAGAACCTATCTCCACCTTGTCCCCTACTTTGAAGGGTTTGTCGATGAATACGAAGAGGCCTGAGAGTATGTTTGCCAGAAGGTCTTTGGCTGCGTAGCCGATGGCGAATCCCATGATGGCACCGCCGGTGAGAAATGCCGCAAACGCGCCTGTAACACCCCACAGATTCAAGACAGCTATAAGGGAGATTAACCATATGATGTAGACTAAGACCTTCTCCAGGTTCCTGTGTGTCTGTTCGGAATAGTGGACGGACTCAAATAACTCATCGATTATCCTGACGCTTGGTCTCAAGATCTCGGCCGATAGCCAGGTGAAAAGAAGTACAGCACCAGTCCCTAATAATCTCTTCGCATTAGGCTGTTGCCAGATCAGTATCAATTCTTCTTTGAAGCCTAAAAATAAAAATATGACAATCAGCATGACGAAATAGACTACGATCTCTGTTGCCACCCTTATGGTGTGATATGTTTTCTCGCTGAACTCAATACTTTTGATTGCGTTGTCAACAATTTTTACTACCTTTCCCTCGATTCTTGTCACAAACTTTGCAAGGACGATTAAGAAAACTACCCCAATAAATTTTATTATCATTGAAGCAGGGGAAGCGATGTCTATGGGTGCTAACACATACTCTAAGATTATCATCACCTCTCTTTAAATGACTCACGAGGTAGATAAATATTCCCGTACCCTTCCTTAGTCGCCCATACCAAACACTATGATTCAGCAGGCGAATAACTTTTCCGACACTAGGCAAATTTAGTAATATGATAACGTATACCTTATATGGGGTCTACCATGGAAAGTCCCTTTGAGATAGCCGATCTGACGCCCAGGGAAAGGGATTCGAGGTGCGTAATCTGTAAGGGAGCGAGGATGCTCTGCGGCAAATCGAGTTGTCCCATCCTCGTCAAATACTACTATCAGCTCAAGACCAAACCCCTGATAGATGCCTTGAGACTCGAGGGCTCTTCACCCCCCAGCGTTTTCGTGGGGAGGATAGGATATCCCAAGGTATATGTGGGGCCATTGATCCCTCCAGTTTCTGGGGATACATCTCTCCTCGATACTCCGGAGTCGTGGATAAACAACAGCATAGAGGATATAGTCTCTTTCCGCTCTCAACTGGTCCGGGGCAAATACCGCGTCGATGCTTTCGACGTGGAAGGGGGCAGGAGGATCGTGGATATGACGAGGGAGCTCGCACTCTGCACGAGCTCCGTGGATTCTGAGGCAGAGTTTCTGAAGAGACCTTCCGGCAGATTGATGTTGGACGACGAGGTTCAGCCCTTTGGGCCTTCCGCTCCTCTCAGAAAGCTGGATGTAACTTCATTGAAGATCGACCGAAAGATAGAGAGGGCCTATGACGACACCGATTTGAAGGCAGTAGATGCAGTCGTTGACCTTTATGATGGGGGCGTGCTGGTATCAAAGATCCAGAGGGCATTCTCCGTGGGGGCTTTCGGGATAGGCAAGAATAGGAGATTCGTCCCTACCAGGTGGAGCATAACGGCCGTCGACGATACTCTGGGGAAAGACCTGAGGGAAAGGGTGAAGGAGTTCCCGTTGATAAATGAGTTCAGGGTGTACGAATCCTGGAGGCTGGACAACAGATTCATGGTGCTCATGATACCTTCTTCATGGTGCTATGAGCTCATCGAGGCGTGGTATCCCAACACCGTGTGGAACCCAACGGGCAGGAGGATCCTGCTCTTCTCGGATCACGAGGGCTATGGGGGCAGGAGCAAATATGCGGGGATAGGGGGCTGCTACTATGCAGCTCGTCTGGCGATCTCTGAGCACCTCGAAGAGGAGAGGAGGCAGGCCGCTGCAGTGATATTGAGGGAAGTCCATTCTGGCTATATCATGCCGGTGGGGGTATGGAACGTCAGGGAGAACGTGAGGAATGCGGTCAGAGGCGAACCGAGGAAGTTCGATACCTTAAAAGGGGCCCTAAACTACATCTCCGCAAAACTGGAGATACCTCTGGAGAGATGGATCTTGAATAGCAAATTGTTGAAAGATTTCCTATATCAAAGGAAGCTCGAGGATTTTTTGAAGGGTTGAGATGAAAGTCAAAGAGGTCTTCTGCAAGACCGCCTTGGTCAAATCAAAACTACCGGGCGTGGATTATGCCTTGAATCCATACAGGGGATGCCAGCACGCCTGCCTCTACTGCTATTCTCCATCCGTCTTGAGGGAAGAGAGACCCTGGGGGAGCTTTGTGGACGTCAAGGTGAATCTGCCCAGAGTGCTCTCAAAGGAGTTGAGGAATAAGGAGGGGGGCGTGGTCAGCATCTCTACGGTGACGGACGGTTACCAGCCAATAGAGAGAAGATACCAACTTACAAGGAGGTGTCTGTTGCAGCTCTTGAAGCGCGATTTTCCCATAAGCGTGCAGACAAAATCCTCCCTGGTTTTGAGGGACTTGGAGATAATAAAAAAATTCTCCGATAGAGATGTGGGCTTCACGATAACGACGATAGACGACCGAGCAAGGAGGGGGTATGAACCTTTCGCATCGCCCGTCGAAGAGAGGCTCGCAGCGCTTAAAGAAATCGCCAAGAACGGGATCGATACATGGGTCTTCATCGGCCCTATAATGCCGTACATAACCGATAAAGGAGACGATCTCAAGACTTTGATAAGGGAGCTTTCGAGGGCGAACGTAAAGGAGGTGATCGTGGATAAGTTGAGGATGAAGCCCGGTTTGAATGAGAAGATAAAGGGATTTATCTCCAAGAATTATCCCGGGTTAGTAAGGCATTATGGGAAGATAAACGAGGATTATTTTGATGATGTGAGATCCAAAATATTCTCCCTCTGTAAAGAGCAGGGTCTGGATTGTACACGGGCCTGGTAACATTGGCGTATTTTATCGTCAATTTATGAAAAAAGGGCATAAATGGTGCCAACGGACATTTGACGCTATAGACGGATAATGGTATCGTAATGGGCATGTATAAATAACCTAAAGATCAATTTATATCATGGCATTCAATATCATGGAAATTTTAAATTACACAATTGGAAACAATTACGTAAAAGACTACTTATTGGCTTTAGCAGTTTTTTTATTAGCAGTAATTGTTTTAAAAATTTTCAAATACGTGATAATCAATAAACTAAAAAAGATATCCGCCAAAACCAGAACAGAACTTGATGAGTTACTGATAAAGATTATTGATAAAGTGGGTTGGCCTTTCTACCTATTATTATCTCTATATATAGCTCTACAATTTATTCAAATACCTAATTTTATAGAAACAGCTTTGTATTATGTGATACTTGTACTTGTCACCTATTATGTAATCATAGGTATACAAGATCTGATTGATTACGGCACTCACAAAATAATACTGAAAAGAAGGGAAGAAGAAAAAGAGGTTGACACTTCTGTTATTGATCTTTTAAGCAAAATTTTAAAAGGTGTCTTGTGGGGTGTAGCAGTTATCTTCATTTTATCGAACTTGGGATACAACGTTTCGACCTTAATTGCGGGATTGGGTATTGGTGGAATAGCCATTGCTTTCGCTCTGCAAAACGTTTTAAGCGATATCTTCGCCTCTTTTTCTATATATTTTGATAAACCATTCAAGATTGGAGACTTTATCATTGTCGGCGATGATTTGGGAGTTGTCAAAAAGATCGGTATAAAAACTACTCGGCTACAGAGTTTGTGGGGTCAGGAAATAGTTATTTCAAATAGAGAATTGACCTCTACTAGAATCAATAATTACAAAAAAATGGAGAAGAGAAGAATCCATTTTACTTTTGGAGTAGTTTACAACACCTCAACTGAAAAATTGAAAAAAATTCTTAAAATAATAAAAGAGATTTTTGATAAAATTGAATTGGCTGATTTGGACAGGGTTCATTTTAAAGAATTTGGTAATTTTAGTCTGAATTTTGAAGTTGCCTACTATGTTGATACCGGAGACTATAATAAATATATGGATACTCAACAAGAAATAAATTTTGCCATCAAAGAACGGTTTGAAAAAGAGGGAATCGAGTTTGCTTACCCAACTCAAACGGTTTTTGTTAACAAGGTAGTACAGTGATTATTTAAGCAAGAATTTAACCCTTCGTCGGGCTTTGCACTCCTCGTCCTCACTATCGTTTGGAGAATATAACAGAGGGTAAAAGACTTCATTTCACTTCTTTTTCCCCTCGATTCGTTATCGGAAATTGGCATTTGGGAGAGAGAAATACACATTATTTGCCCTGGCTCT
>JBHIFP010000099.1:0-4678 GCA_046761145.1 Hydrothermarchaeales archaeon (SeqCode) | reverse complement strand
AAAAGTTCCACCCTACGAGATCGAGGTGTTCGATAAAAACGGAGACGAGGTCAGGTTGGAGGTCAATGTGACCCCCATCAGGGTGGGAGGTAGAATAAGTGAACTGGGTGTAGCCAGAGACATCACAGAGAGGAAGAAAAAAGAGCAGGAAATTAAGTATCTCAAAGAGTCATACGAGGAGATCATAAAGAGCAGCCCTGTGGCCATATATACCATCGACAATGACTTCACCATAAGGAGCTGGAACCCGGCCATGGAGAGACTAACGGGTATTAAAGCTGAGAGGGCCATCAACAGCAGTTGGTATAAGTTCTTTTCCTTTTTGAAAGAGTACGGCTTCGATGAGAAGATCGATAAAGTAATGAGAACAAAAAAGCCTATCGAACTGGAGAGGCTTGCGATAGAGTTCCCTAGGAGCGCGCGCGGATTTTTGAAGGTGAAGATAGCCCCCCTCATAAAGGGGGGTGCCCTCATCATTCTCGAAGATGTCACGGAGAGGGCAAAGCTGGAACGTGAACTTGCAGAATCGGAAGAAAAATATAAGGGCTTAGTAGAAAATGCCGGTGCCGGTGTTTACAAACACGACAGAGAAGGCAGATTTATATTTGCCAACAAAAAATTGGCGGATATATATGGGCATGCTACCGAGGAGCTTTTGGGGCATTCCTTCGTGGAATTCATCTCGAGAGAGGACGTCGAGGTCTATAAGAAGAATATTGAGAGGACGATAAAAAGGCTCGAACCTGTGGGTACGTTTGAATGTAAGATCGTAAGGAAGGATGGGGAGATTGGGACGGTCGAAGTTACCCCCACCCCACTAATCGAGCGCGGAAGATTAGTTGGATTTCAAGGAGTGATTACGGACATAACAGAGAGGAAGAAATTGGAACAGAAAATCATCGAGGCCAAGAATGAGGCAGAGTTCCTCAATGATCTGATGAGCCATGACATAAACAATGCAAATGCAGTAGCGATAGGGACGCTCAGGTTATTGGGCGATACTCTAGAACTCGACAAGAAACAAGAGAGGTTCTTAAATAGATCACTCTCTGCTGTGCACCGAAGCGCAAGGTTGATCGATAACGTAAGAAAGCTCCAACAGGCAAAAGCAATGGGAGAAGAGTCTTTCATGATAAGAGATCTCTCACCTACTTTAGAAGATGCCATTCATGACGCAACTGCACTGCATAAAGACAAAGAAGTTAGAATAAACTACACCCCAAAGGAGACCCTTATCTATACCGACGACCTCGTAAAAGACCTATTTTTAAACTTAGTAGATAATGCAATAAAATATGACCGTTCAAATAAAGTCATTGTCGACGTCTCAGTTGAAGATCTCGGCGAAAATTGGAAGATAGGTATCGAGGACAGAGGGAGGGGTGTCCCGGACAAGATGAAAGAGGCCATCTTCAACCGTTATCAAAGGCTCCATGAAGGCATAAGAGGGAGCGGGATAGGTTTGCATCTAGTCAGAGTTCTCGTTGAGAGGTACAACGGAAAGGCATGGGTGGAGGATAGAGCGGAAGGTGATCAATCCAAGGGGAGCATATTCTATGTGGTGCTCCCGAAGGGAGGGAGATAAAGACCCATCATATATTCCTCGGGGCGAAGCCAGAGTTATCCATAGTCTACAACATAGGACGGTACTCAAAGATGGTGCGGAAGTGACAAGGGAGACGATCGAGCACGAGCACAATATTAAAATGAAGTTTGCAAACGGAATATCCATGGAGGGGGGCTCTACAATCTTGCGCATTTGACTTTTGCACAAGCCAGCGGTTAGGAACATGATGCTATAATATTTATCGGTCGTTGATAATGGGCACTAAAATCCGTTCATTTTCGAACGAGAAATCCCCCTATCGCTCGGCAGAATCGTCGAGAAACCAACAATTTTAAATAGTCATCTCTACCTTCTTAGAATAATCTTCATATCATCAGTTAGGGGCTTTAGAATGGAGATGGATACAAGGCGAAGGCAGCCATCCAAGGAAAAGAGCATCGAGGATATAACCTCAGACGACTTCAGGGTTAGAGTTTTGGGGGTGGTGGTGGATAGGGACGAAGACGACTACTCCATCATGCTCGACGATGGAACGGGCAGGGCAGTGGTCCAATTCTCCGATCCCGACCAGTTCCATTTAGCCGAGGCCGGGAAGAGGATCAGGGTCATAGGCAGGGTCATGGTCCAAGAGGGCGTCGTCATCGATGCGGAGCTCATCCAGGATATGAGCAAGTTGGACATGGGGTTATATGAGCAAGTTAGATATGTAACCGAAAAGATCAGGGGTGAATGAGATGTTTAGGGCAACTATGTCTGAATCAAAACTTTTGAAATCCTCCGTAGACGCTATCTCAAATCTGATAGACGAGGCCGGGATAAGCGTCAGCGAAGAAGGGCTCAAGTTGAGGGCCATGGACCCCGCCCACGTAGCACTGGTCGACTTCCAATTGGATAAAGAGGCCTTCGACTATTTTGAGGTGACCGAACCCCTCGTCTTGGGCATCGATCTGGAGAGGCTGAATACCATCTTGAAGAGGGCAGGGACGGGGGATATGGTCGATCTTGGCCTGGATGAGGAGAAGAACATGCTCAGGATCAAGTTCAAGAATTCAAGCACGAGAACCTTCAACCTGCCTTTAATCGACGTCTCCGAAGAAGAGCTGAAGGTGCCGAGTCTGGACTTTCCGAGCAGCGTAGAGCTCCTTCCCAGCACGCTGAGGGAGGGCATAAAGGACGCGGACGTGGTGAGCGATCACGTGACCTTGAAGACCGACGAGAACGATCTCTATATCTCGGCGAAGGGCGATCTGGGCAATGTGGAGGTGAAGATGTCGAAGGACGACGCCATCGAGTTCGTCTCTAGCGGCGAGGTGAGCAGCATGTTCTCCATAGAGTACCTACAGGACATGATTAGAGCAAGTGACCTCGCCAATTCCGTGAAGATTCACCTGGGAAACAACATCCCGGTCAGGATGGACTTCAAGGCCGAGAATGCGAGGCTCTCCTTCTTATTGGCTCCTAGGATAGAGAGCGAGTAGCGAGCAAGGAGCGAATCATGCTTGGACGTCTCTTGAATCCCTTCTCAGATGAAGCTTTGAATGTAGTCAAGAAGTCCCCCCCTTTGAACGAGGTGCCTCCCGAGATATTCGACCTCGCGAAGAAGAAGATCGCGTGGAAAAAGATGGGAAGGCGCCCTCCCGAAAGTCTGGTCGAGGGATACGAAGAAGAGTCGGATGTCCAATCCTACCACGTTTTGTACCAGGCAGCTGCGCTGAATTTCAGCGTTTACTCCGGAGAGGTCAGGCTTGTAAAGGACGTTACAGAAGAGCTAACCAGAGCTAGGCTCAATTTTTTGATGAATGAAACTGGGGAGGATTATGTAGTCGGGCTTATCGATGAATTGCTCGGTGTGGAGGAGATAATCCCGATGAGGGATGGAGGGGGGAGGTTGGGCCCTATCCAGCTCTCAAAACGGGAGCTCTATGCTTTGGGCAGGCCAAAGTACGGGGTAAAGAACTGGAAGTCTCTGGTGCCCTTATTGAGGGCAAAGGAGGCGAGGCTAACCGATTGGTACATCATAGAGGGCTTTGTTCCATTGGGTTTGCAAGAGCTCATCAAATTCTACTCTAAGTTGGTCGCCATCAAGGCCCTGGATTATATAATCGGTGTCCACGAAAAGAGCTTCAAGTCCAGGGTAGAGGTCCACGAGAGATTTAAGGAGGTAGCGGACGCCCTGTCGAGGGCTGCGGGTGGGTATTACAAAGCGGCAATAGTCTCGGGCGTAGCAAAGAGGTTGGACCCAGAGAAATTTCCCCCTTGCATAACCCATATCTTGGAAGGCGTTTCCACTGGTTCGAGAAACTACGCCATAAGCGTTCTGCTGACATCTTTTCTGTCTTACGCCAGGATAGCGCCGCGAAAGGTGAGGGAACCGAAGATAGTGGACTTCGTCAAAGACCCAAAGGTCTTGACCGAAGAGATCATCCCCCTGATTTACGAGGCGGCGGAGAGGTGCGAGCCTCCTTTATTCGATGATCAACCTATGGAGAGGCTGAACATCTCCTATCATCTTGGACTGGGGCTGACCAAGGATATCAGGCTGGAGGACTCCGGCAGCTCTAGGTGGTATTTTCCTCCAAATTGCGAAAAGATAAGGAGGGAGGCCCCCGGTTTGTGCAGGCCGGACGATACATGCAAAACCATAAAGAATCCCCTGAATTATTACTTTGCCAAGTTGAGAGGGGAAAAAATAGAAGAGAAACCCGAGGAAAGAGAGATCGAAGAGGCAACTGCTCCTAGGAAGATTGAGCCCCTTGGAAAGGAAATGAAGGGAAGGATAACCGAGATCTATAAAGGTAGCGGTCTTATACAAAGGTGCCCGAAGTGCAACAGATGGATAATGGACAACTTTTGCATAGTTCACAGCGACGTTGAAGGGGTTTGGGATTTGAGAATCAAAGCAAAATTCGAAGAGGAAAATAGTGGCCATAACTTGATTTTCATGAGAAAGGCAACCGAAAAGGCGGCGAACATTACACTAGACGAGGCGAAAAAATTGGGTGAAGTTGCAACACTCAAAAAGATTAATGAAAGTCTGATTGGAAAGTATTTCGAAATCGAAGGAGAGAGATTGGATAAAAATTTCATCGTAAAAAGCATCAAGGAAGTATA
>JBHIFP010000098.1:0-4748 GCA_046761145.1 Hydrothermarchaeales archaeon (SeqCode) | reverse complement strand
TCTCCTCATATCCAACTTCAAGTTTGATCGGATATTCTGCCATTTCTTCACCTCCATTGTCCCTTTGAGCAATTAGAAATGAAATGGTTTGGTATTTAAAAGTAATCAAACTCTCATCATTATTCTAAAACTCCGGCACATACCTATCGTAAGCCTTCTTTAGCATCTCCTTGTTGATATGCACATAAATTATTTTAAGTAGGAGTTGAAGTATTGCAAATTAAAGGAATAGAAAATGTTTGGTTCACTATTTGACGAAGTCTTAGATATTGTAGAGAGTTGGACTCCAAGTAAGGAATATCCACGCGAAGAAGGATATAGGGATGACCTTGCGAATTACTTGAGAAAAGAATTAAAAAAAGGTGGACCGTTTGGCCCAGCTCCGAGGAGGCATAAAGTCAAGAGGGAGCATGGTAGAAGCCTAGCGGACATAGCCATCGATGAAAGAATAGGAGTCGAACTCAAAAAAGACTTAAAAAGCAGACCAGCAATCGATAGACTCAGCGGGCAAGTAAGACGATTCAAGAAAAACTATTCCGATATAATTGTGGTTTTATGTGGTAATATCACGGAGGAAGCTTACGATGAAGTAATGGAATTAGAAACAACCGCCAGTCCGTTCGAACAACAGGGTAATGTTGCAATCGTGAGGAAAGACAAGAAAAAGAAAAGACCCACAGGAGGATTTGGTTTTGGTTTTTAATGAAAAGGAGGTAAATTTCAATGGCAAAAAAGGCCCTAAAACATGGCTAGGCCAAATGAGAAAGGGAGTAACTGGGGATGGTAGGAAAAATCCGGAAACTGCCATAAGAGAAGCGATTTGAGGGAAAAGGAAAAAATGATAATAGGCTTTTGAAAATGAATCCAGAAGATATGCTTAATTTACTTGGGAGTATTATCATAGCTATAATCGGAATTTATGTAATTTATATTGTAATAAAAATCCTATTTTTAAGCTAAAATTCTATATCACGGGATTGCTTTATTAACTTTTCAAAACTCCACCACATACCTATCATGGGCACTTCCCAGGCATCTTTTTGACATTTAATCAAACCCAGCCCCATCCTATGCCTCTGCAACATGAATGGGTATCATACAATCCCTCACCGAAAAATTATTATTGGGCTGAAGCAGATTTCTCCTCGATATCATGATATCCCTCACAAAGTTTCAAGATCTCTCTTCCCATATTTCAGCTCCAAAAAAGTCAACATCGAGGTCGTCCTAGATGCCCCATAAATGCACGAGATGTGGCAAGGTATATGAAGAAGGCTCCGATGCGATAATAGATGGATGCGAATGCGGCAACAGGCTCTTCTTCTACTTCAGGAAGATAAGCGATGAAGAGGCGAGCCAACTGAAAGCGGAGGATAAGGCAAAGGAGATCGAGGGGCTGAAGGGGATAATAGATATAAAGGACGGGGAGCCGATGGTGGACAAGGGCACGGATATATGGAATATTAGAGTCAAGGACGGGGTGTACGAGATAGACATCTCCTCGCTGATGATGGGGGAGCCGGTGATAGTGGCTGGGGAGGAGGGGAGATACTTGGTGAGCCTCTCCTCCATCTTCAGAGGTCTGAGCAAGAAGAAGGTCGGCAAAGAGAGTTGATTTTCTCTTCTCCATATCCCTCTTGAGTATCTCTAATTTGTCAGCTGATCGGAAATATCCAAAAATTATTTATAAGAAGTAAAGAGATATTATCCACGGGCGTGGAGGGAGTGTGGGTTCCGTGAGGGAAAACAGAATTGGGACGAGAAATGAACGAGCTGAACGGAAAATATGAGAACATAATCGATGGCATGGTAGAGGGTGTTATCTTTATCGATGCAGATAACAGAATCCTCTTTTGTAACAGAGCTGCTGAACAACAAAGGGGTATAAAGGCAGAGCAAATAATCGGAAAGTCGGTCATGGATTGCCATCCATACCAATCCCGTAAAAAAGTTCAACAGATAATCAATGATATTCAAAGGGGTAAAACAATGTTTCACCATAGAATAGTAGAAGTGGGGGGTAGATATCTGGAGACCAACTACTCGATGGTCATGGATTCGGGGGGCGAGTGCCAAGGCCTAGTCTTGGTGAGCCACGACATCACGGAAAGGAAAAAATTGGAACAAAAGATCATAGAATCCGAGAAAAGATATAGAACTTTGATCGAAACGATGAACGATGGTCTTTGGGTCATAGATGAAAAAGGTTTGACAACTTTCTGGAACGATAGGATGGGGGAGATCTCTGGTTATGATCCCAAGGAAGTTGTCGGAAGAGATGTTTTTTCTTTCTTCGATGAAGAGAATCAGAAGAAGTTAAAAAAGGAATTGGCGAAAAGGCCGAAGGGCGAGTCATCGACCTATGAACTCGAAATGATGAAGGAAGGGGAAGGGCGAGTGCCCATAATAGTTTCTGCCGCGCCCTTATTCGATGAAAAAGGCGAACACAGAGGCAGTTTTGCAGTTGTCACCGATATAACAAAAAGGAAAAGATTGGAAGAGCAACTGAAAGAATACTCCAAGCACCTAGAACAAAAGGTGGAAGAGAGGACCAGAGAGTTGCAAAATGCCTACGAGGAACTCAAAGACCTCGATAGGGTGAAGAGTGATCTCATTGCCAATGTGTCCCATGAACTGCGCACCCCATTGACCATTGCAAAAGCCGCATTTGAATTCTCGGTAGAGGAAGAGGAAAAAGGAGAGAGAATCAGGCTCCTTAACATGGGCATAGAAGCGCTTTCGAGGCAGAACCGCATCGTTGCGAACTTGATTAAAGTTGCAAAAGTTGAAAAAAGGAGCATCGATCTGAACCTTGAGAGCTTGAATTTGGGAGAGATGATAGCCATAGCCCAAAATGAGATGAGACTCCGAGCATCTGAAAATAAAATCAAGATAAAAACTTCCGTTCAAGAGGACCTTCCCAAGGTTAGGGCAGATTTCAAGGAGCTGAAGCACGTGCTTTTAAACCTCCTCGACAACGCCATAAAGTTCAACAGAGAAGGCGGAGAGGTGACCATAGAAGCGAGAGCAAAGGGGGATTTCGTCGAGGTCAAGGTTTCGGACACTGGCGCTGGAATCGCAAAAGAGCATCTGGAAAAGGTCTTCGACAGACTTTACCAGATCGATGCTACTAGTACAAGAAAGTACGGCGGAATTGGCATGGGTCTGGCGGTTGCCAAAGAGTTGGTCGAGGCGCATGGCGGCGAGATATGGGTCGAGAGCGAAGTTGGCAAAGGGAGTAGGTTTTGTTTTGCTTTACCCATAGGAAAGTGAGAGGTTAGACAAAGAGTTTTCGATATAAAACCTCTATCTGAACTATTGGAAGATGTTATGGAGGATTGATTTATTTAAACAGGGGCATAGGATAGATTACAATAATCTTTTATTTTTACCAAATCAAGCCGTCTTCGTACTTTTGACCTACTTTTCTAATCAGCCTCCAAAAATCTTAAATTTTAGACCTGAGTAGAAAAACCCTCTTCGTTCTCTTTTCTACGAATATCGAGCCGACCTTCGAGGATTGTCACCTGATCAGAACTTTACCCCCCCTTTTTTATAGGATAATGAATCCATTAAAATTGAGCTTATAAAAGGAATGGGGTGTTTGGTATGAGTTCTATAAAAGGGATAAAATCGAGACAGGTCTTCGATTCCCGCGGAAATCCAACCGTGGAGGTCGACGTGACGACGGAGGATGGCGTCTTCAGGGCCATGGTGCCCAGCGGGGCATCGACGGGCATCCACGAAGCCCTGGAGTTGAGGGATGGAGGAGCCTCATTTTCTGGCAAGGGCGTCTCGAAGGCGGTTGCCAACGTAAACGGGGTCATCGCCCCGGAATTGGAGGGAAGAGATGTCACGGGGCAGAGGGGCATAGACGCGGCCATGATAGAGCTGGACGGAACCGAGAACAAATCCAATCTAGGAGCTAATGCGATCTTGGGGGTGAGCATGGCGGTCTGCAGGGCCGGCGCTGCTGCCGAGAGATTGCCCTTATTCCGATACATTGCAAAGATATGCGATGTGGACGACTTCGTCCTTCCAGTGCCAAGCATGAACGTCATCAACGGCGGGGTGCACGCGGGCAATAAGCTCGACATCCAGGAGTACATGATCCTCCCGGTAGGAGCAACATCCTTTGGAGAGGCCATGCGGATGGGCACTGAGGTGTACCAGGCCCTAAAAGGGATAATCAAGGCCAGGTACGGAATCGACTCCGTGAATGTGGGCGACGAGGGCGGCTTCGCCCCGCCCTTGGAGGACAAAGAGGAGCCCATCAGGCTTATATTGAAGGCTGTAGAATCCGCGGGATATGGAGGCAGGGTAAAGGTGGGGCTGGATAGCGCTGCCAGCGAATTTTACAATGAGGAGAGCGGAAAGTATTCCATGGAAGGCGAGGAACTGACGGGTGAGGAGCTGGTGGAGATATACCAAGAGATGGCATCCAGATATCCGATAGTAAGCTACGAAGACCCCTTCTCCCAAGACGACTTTGAGACCTATGCAAAGCTCACCCGGGCCATAGGCGACGAGGTCCAGATCGTGGGGGACGATCTACTCGTGACAAACGTGAAGCGGATCCAGAAGGCCATAGATATGGCAGCCTGCAACAGTCTGTTATTGAAGGTCAACCAGATCGGTTCGGTCAGCGAATCCATAGATGCCGCCAAACTCGCACAGGGAGATGGATGGGGGGTCATGGTTTCCCACCGTTCTGGAGAGACCGAGGACGCATTCATCGCGGATCTGGT
>JBHIFP010000097.1:0-4770 GCA_046761145.1 Hydrothermarchaeales archaeon (SeqCode) | reverse complement strand
GTTATCGGAAATTGGCATTTGGGAGAGAGAAATACACATTATTTGCCCTGGCTCTAGAAAGCCAAGCAAAACGATTTTGAGCAAATGTACCGTTGGGGGTGGATAAATTTATATATAGTTTTCAAACATATGAACAGATAATCATATATTCATATTTGGTGATTTAATGGGCGAAGTCTGTAGCGAATTTGTGGTAGATAAGAAGAGAATAGCGCGGGTTAAAGAGGCTATGCTCAATGGCAATGTCGTGACCGACTTGTCGGAGACCTTCAAAGTACTCGGTGACCCATCCAGAATGAAGATAATCTACGCATTGTCCAAAAACGAGCTGTGTGTCTGCGAGATATGCGAGATATTGGGGATGAACCAGCCCGCCGTATCCCATCAACTGAGGGTTCTCAGAAATATGAAATTGGTGAAATTCCGCAGAGAGGGGAGGATGGTCTACTATTCCTTGGATGACGAGCACATATCCACCTTATTCTCCGAGGGCCTAGCGCATGTCTTGGAGTGAGCAACTTGGCTGCTGATTTTGTCCTGGCAGTTATCGTCGATACCTTCGAGATCCTGAGGGATTCCTCCGCATATCTCCTATTCGGATTCTTGATAGCCGGCTTGATCCATGTTTACGTTCAAGAGGAGAAGATAAGAAGATACCTGGGGGGGGATGGGATCTCATCGATTATCAAGGCCTCTTTAATCGGGGCACCTTTGCCATTATGCTCCTGTGGAGTTACACCAACTGCATTGGGTTTATACAGAGACGGCGCAAGTAGGGAAGCGACGGTCTCCTTTCTTATTGCTACTCCCGAAACCGGTGCGGATTCCATCTCCATCTCCTATGCACTGCTCGACCCCATCATGACAGTTTTCAGGCCAATAGCGGCCATAGTAACAGCGGTGATGACGGGCCTGGCAGACAAATTTTTGGGGGGAGATAAAGGGGAAAGGGAAATTCATCAACATAGTGAATTTATCGAGGGATGTGGGACCTGTGAATCCAACCGAGAGGAAGAGAATAAGCCCAAGTTACGGAGGGCCTTAGAGTATGCCTTCTTCGATTTCTTGGGTGACCTTTCCAGATGGCTCATCATAGGCTTTATGCTGGCGGGGGCGATATCCGCAATCATCCCCCGAGGCATGGTTCAAGGCTATCTGGGTGGTGGGGGGCTCTTCCCGATGCTCGTGATGCTGGTTGTGGGGATACCCCTTTATATCTGTGCAACCGCCTCAACGCCTATAGCAGCGGCCCTGATAGCCAAAGGTCTTAGCCCCGGTGCTGCATTGGTATTCCTGCTTGCGGGTCCTGCAACAAATATTGCAACAATCACGATTATCTCGAAGGCTTTGGGCAAAAGGACAACCGCTATCTACGTTGGGAGCATAGCGGTTGTGAGTGTTGTATTGGGGGTTATGTTGAATTGGATATATTTCTTTCTTAACATCAACCCACTTGCGACGATTGGTAAGGCGGGTGAGATCATCCCAAATAATATCGCCATAGGAGCGGCGATCCTATTCCTCATATTGCTACTAAATTCATTGAGGTATTCGGGTGTCGATTAGGGGGTTGTTGAATGTATAGGGGTGATGGATGGGAAGCAATCTAGATAAAAGTAGAAATAGGTTATAGATTTTTTTAGTCCGTAAAAATGAAGATCAGCCGCCGGTGGGATTCGAACCCACGACCTGCTGATTACGAGTCAGCCGCTCCGACCAACTGAGCTACGGCGGCACAACCTCTTCCCTTCAAAAAGGTTGAGATTAGGATAACGATATAAAAACCAATTGTCTATACATCTTTTCCTTCGACGTATATGTACATCTCTATCTTCGCTGTCCTGTCTTTCAACAGCTCCACAAATCTTCTATCCAACTCCCTAGAACTCTTATCGGCCTTTATCATCAGCGTCCTTGGGCAGATGAAATCGCTCTTTCTGATGACGAAATCATTTTTGTGAGCAAAGATCAAATTGGGATGACCTTTACCGACGATCGCTTCTTCAAGATCATCGGTTTTCAAGATAACTTTAATCGTGCTATCCTCGCTTTTGGCTCTGCTTTTGAATTCATCGCTCAAGTCGGATATACCCTTGTCCGAATTAACCCCAACCACGCAATCCGCCCTTTTCGTTATCTCTTTGTCTCTAGTTATCTCGATCGTGGTACCGTGTCTTGCGGTTATCTTCTCGTGCCCATAAGCGATTACTTTCTCGACCACAAAGTTAAATTCTATGAGAGCATAAAATATTTTTGGCAAAACCCATAGTTTCTCTTATGGGGAGAAAATATGTGCGGAATATTGAGATGGTCCAAAAAAGGACCTTCAGATTACGAAAGTTCGCGTCGGGAGATGGTCGAACGGCTCAAAGGCTGGGGGTACTTGCAATCCGAGAGGGTGGCAAAGGCTATGGAGGAGGTGCCAAGACATCTATTCGTTCCCGAGGATCAGCAACCCCATGCATATGAGGACAGGCCCTTGCCGGTGGGAGAGGGGCAGACGATCTCTGCTCCGCACATGGTCGCGATAATGTGCGAGGCATTGGAACTCAACGAGGGCGACAAGGTCCTTGAGGTCGGCGCCGGGACCGGCTATCATGCCTGTGTCATTGCTCACATTTTGGAGAATGGCTTTGTCTACACCATAGAGAGGATCGAGGAGTTGGTGGAGAATGCCCGAGCAAATTTGGAAAAGGCGGCCTGTACCAGGGTGGAGGTTATACTTGGCGATGGAACCGAAGGATATGGGAAGGAGGCACCATACGATAGGATTCTCGTCACCGCTGGCGCTCCCGAAATCCCCAAACCATTGACGGACCAGCTAAAACCAGGGGGCATGTTATTAATACCTGTGGGCGGGAGATATCTACAAGAGCTCATCTCGGTCATCAAGAACCCCGATGGAGGTATAGAGAAAAGAGACTTGGGGGGCTGCGCATTTGTGCCTCTGATCGGGAGGTATGGGTGGGAAGGCTGAAATATCCAAAGGAGAATTTTATCATGGGCGTCGAGATGAAGATTCTGTACCTCGTTATCCTCTTTATCCTATTATCCCCTCCCGCAACCGCCCAAGAGTTCCATACATACTCCATAAAGGCCGATATAACGGGAGATGCAGTATATGAGGAGGTGGAGATCACCTTTTCTGGGATGTCGGATCTTACATATGTCGTGGAGGGTAATATCGACTATGTATCACCCACTTCGAAGGACGGGGAGATAGCGTACAGCGTTCAAAAGGGACCCCAATCTTATGTCGTGGTCTCGAATCTATCCGGTAAGGGTCACTTGAAGCTCTCATTCTCCACCAGCGCTCCCCTTCTGAGGAAAGACGGGGAGACCGAGGCGCTGTTCAAGTTGCGGTTCCCTGTAAATGTGGGCGATTTCTCCCTCGCCGCCGTCTTACCCGAGCATGCCTTGCCCATCTCCACGGAGGACGGCTATAGTATATTCCCCACTCCGGACAGACAATTCATCGAGGGCAATAGATACCATATCCTCTGGGAGCGAAATAATCTCAAAGCTGGAGACGAAGTCACGTACTCAGTAGCTTATGGCTTGCCCAAAAGATCTTACTTCCCGTATCTGATCTCTCTAGCTATCCTCCTCGGCGCGCTTTCGTCGATATACTACATGAGGAGGAGAAAGAGGGACCTATTTTTGAGGGGCCTTGGCAAGGACGAGCGAAAAGTCATCGAACTCCTTTTGGAACGAAAGGAGGCCTATCAGCGCGAGATTCGGGAGGAGATAGGGGTCTCCAAAGTGAAGATGACGCGCATAGTCCAAAGGTTGGAGGAGAAGGGACTGATCGAGAAAGAAAAACACGGCAAGAGGAACAGACTTATCTTGAAGATCTGATGGTTTCACAACGGTTTCACAGTAATTTTATACCATTGAAACCATATAATTTGACGCGAGGCGATTAAAGATGAAGGCGATGGCGATCGCGCTGTGTATTCTAATGTTGACGATGGCGCCCGCATCTGCACAGGAGGCGGGAACGCCGGATCCTGGGATAACGCCGGATTCTTTTCTATATGGATTGGACGTTGCTTTGGATCAAATATCCCTCCTTTTGACATTTGACGAAGGAGCCAAGGCGAGGAAGGGATTGGAGATCGCAGAGGAGAGGCTCTTAGAAGTAAGGGAGATGGCGGAAGAGAATAAGCTGGAAGCGATGGAGAGGGCTCAAAGGGAGCACTCGAATGCTCTAGGCACGGTGACATCCGCCGTTAGAGGTTTGGAAAGAGCGAACTCAACCGAAGAGATCGAAGACGAAATAGAGATAGAGAAGGAGCTCGAAGAGCATAGGACCAAAATTGAGATGATTAGGGGAGAGCTAAAAGTCAAGATAAAGATCAAGGGGAATGTCACCGCAGAGCAGCAAGCCATGATCGATTCTATATTGGGTAGTCTAGAAAACCAAACAGGGAAGGTCAAGATAGAGATAGATAATAAAAAAGGAAGGACAAAAACAAAGATCAAGATAGAAACGGGAAAGAGCGACGTAGAGATAGAAGATGAGGTCGAGGAGATAGAGAGAAAGAAAGGGCTTACGAGGATGAGATTAGAATGGGCCCAAAAAGCAATTGATCACGCTGAAGAGAAAATTGCAAAAGCTCAAGAAAAGATTGATGAGAAAAGAGCAGAGGGAGTTAACGTAACGATTGCAGAAGATTATCTTGATCAGGCAAATACATTACTTGTTCAAGCAAAAGATGCTTTGAATGCTACAGAATATAGAGATGCGAGGAAGCTAGCACAAGAAGC
>JBHIFP010000096.1:0-4933 GCA_046761145.1 Hydrothermarchaeales archaeon (SeqCode) | reverse complement strand
ACCAGCAAAGACGCAGCTGATCATCGTTGCTAGTGCGGCACCTTCAATTCCGTAAATTGGAATGAGTAAGACATTGAAGACCGCGTCTATCATCGCTGCAAGGAGTAGGATCTTCATGGGTATCCTTGGCAGATTTATGCCCTGAAATACCGCAGAACATACCACGAATATCCCCAGAAAAACTATGCCGAATACCAGTATTTCAAAGGCCTTTGCAGCGCCTACATAACTTGCTCCGAATAACAGCGTTATGATAGTCTTCGAGAAAGCGATCGAAATGGCTGCTACGGGGATGAGAATTAGGAGTGAAAATTTCAATGAATCTTTGGCATACTTCTTCACTTCTCCGTCTGATCCCCTCGCCTTCAATTCCGAGATAGAGGGCAATAAAATGGCATATAGGCCTGCCGAAAATGCCAAGATAATACGCGAAGTAGGCGAGGCCGCGGAGTATATACCAACCCTTTCCGGATTTAGTAAGATCCCGAGACATATTATGTCGATATATGCCAACATAAAGGCAGATAAGGCGGTTGCGGATGTGGGCAATGAGAAATAGAACACCTCTTTGAAGTATTCAAATTTCTGTTTGGAGTACTTGAGCTTTATATGTTTGAACAATAGGTAGGCAAAAGGCACTGTGATGATGAAGCCCAGAGAGGAGCCTGAGATAGCCCCGATCGTTCTGAGACCAAAGTATACCAGGGCAAAGGCGACGATCACCCTTGAGCACTGCTCAAAGATCAGCGTGACGCTCATGTACTCGATCTTTTTAAATCCTTGGAAGATCCCGGTATAGACCGAAACACCGATTCCAAAAGGAAGAGCGACAGCAGAGATTTGAAGGGGCAGTACCACGTTGGGATCGTGGAAGAGGTATATCCCGATGGGTTTCGCAAAGGCAAAGAGAATCACGCCCAGTACCAATCCAATCAAAGGATAGTAGAATAGCGAGGACGAGATCACGAAATTCAACCTTTCATGGTCCTCTTTTGCCTCGTATTCCGAGACGAACTTCGCTATGCTCGGTGCAATACCAGACGAAGTTAGGATCATTATCATGTACTGAAGAGGCAAGGCGAGATTTAAGAGCCCATATTCGTATGGTGTGAGCATCCTGCCCATCAATACTCTATAAAAGTAACCCAAAAGTCTCACTATTACGTTACTAAATGCCAGTACCAAACTGCCTTTTATGATCTTCTTCATTCATTCACCTGTGTGTAACCACATCACTTCTTTGGTCAAACCAAAAAAATAAATATTGCATCGGTTAAACATCTTTAAAAAATCAGTGGTAGGGAGCTGTTGATATGAAAGATGAGAAGGTATTCGATATTCTGAAAAGGTTGTGGGAGCAGAACACCAAGCCCCATATGGCATTCTTGATACTGAGGACGCATGAGGATGGAGATTTTCATCGAGGCAAGGAGCTGGTAGATAAGGGATATGACATAACCGAGGTTTACGATACAATTGAACTCCTCGTTGCGAAAGGCGATCTTACGAGATTCGGCAAAAAGACCAAGATAACCGATAAAGGTCGGAGGATATTGAAGTTGGTTGACGAAGTCATCGAAATTGTGGATAAGATCATCATATACTAGATCTTGGTCTCAACAGTTACTCCATAAAATCAGTTCTCTCACTACCGTCATTGATATGAGTTATGGCGCGTCCCCCGCCTCGAACAGCACGTGGGGAAAGTGGGAGGGAGCTATTAAAAATACTGAGCGAGGTTTCGGGCACGCCATAACCTATCAGAAATCATTGCTGTATAACGATCTTTCCACCACAGTTGTTTAAATGCTCTCTCCTTCACCAACTTTTACTTTGCTGACAATTCTATATTTTTTCTAATATATAAAACTTTTGTTTATTATTTCTCTATTGATATTTTAGTATAATCAATATAAATATTATAAAAAATAAATAATTATTAGCTATTTTATAGAAAATATGAGAAAATTTCTAGAATTTATAGAAATTCTCCTACGAATTCAAAATAGTCAGTTTTCAATGATAGTTTATCAATTTTTGAAGCATTAATAGCCATATAAACAGTTGACAAGCGTCAGATCTTTATTTAAAATTGATCGTCTTTACGAATGAACTGGGCAGAACGCCCCATGGCTTTTAGCCCGGGAGGACATCCCTTGAGGTTCGGAAACTCCTTATCTTCCTTCCCAAAATCATTGTTACGGAAAAATTAAATAGAAGATGCCAATCAATCTTTGTGATTATATGAGAATTGTGATGAAATTTGGCGGGACATCCATCAGCGAGAGCGATAGGATGAAGAACGTAGTTGAGATAATAAAGGAAAATAGAGAAGGAAATGAGATAGTCGCTGTAGTCTCGGCGATGAGCGGAGTTACCGACGGATTGATCGACATCGCCAATAGAACTGCGATGGGCGACGTTTCTGAGGACGAAATAATGGGGTTTGTGGGCGGATTGAAAGAGAAGCATATTGGGATAGCTAAAGAGGTAGTGCATGAAGAGGAATTGGATCTGGTATTGATCGAAATTGGCAAATTTTGTGCAGAGTTGGAAAAGGTGTTGATCGGTATACTGTATGTTGGAGAATTGACTCCAAGATCTTTGGATTATGTTCTCTCTTTTGGTGAGAGGCTCTCGGCCTCAATAGTTTGCAGTGCGTTGATCAAAGGAGGTTCGAATTCCAAGTGGTTCACGGGATTTGAGGCGGGCATTACAACCAATTCGGATTATGGCAAAGCCACCCCGATATGGGACATAACCAATAAAAATATCAAGAGGTCTTTAGAACCGTTACTGAAAGACTACATCCCAGTTGTTACGGGGTTTATTGCGGGCGATAGAGGAGGCAGAATAACAACCTTGGGTAGAGGAGGATCGGATTATACAGCCGCCATTATCGGTTCTGCATTGGGTGCCAACGAGATCTGGATATGGACCGATGTGGAGGGGATAATGACGACCGATCCGAAGATACTAGAGGAGGCGAGGGTAATACCCATAATGTCCTATACCGAAGCGATGGAACTCGCTTTCTTTGGGGCAAAAGTGCTCCATCCCAAGACCATAGAGCCCGCCATGGAAAAAGGGGTCTCGGTTAGGGTCAAAAATACCCTCAATTCCCGTGGAGCAGGTACACTGATAGTCAAAGAGCAAGAAAGATCAACCCAGGTAGTCAAGGCAGTAAGTGTGATGCGCGATGTTTCGTTGATAACAATCTCCGGCGTGGGTATGATAGGCGTACCCGGGATTGCGGCAAGGATATTCGGTGCTTTGGGTAGGGCCAACGTCAATATTCTCATGATATCTCAAGCATCATCTGAAACAAATATCTCTCTCTTGGTCACTAAGAGAGATTCCAGAAAAGCTATGAAAGCCATTAGAGCCGAATTCAAGGGCACGGGCATAGTAAGATACCTCAATTCCGACGACGATGTTTCTATCATCGCAGTAGTTGGAGCGGGAATGCGCGGCACCAAGGGGGTAGCTGCAAGGATCTTTACGGCCGTTGCAAATGCAGGAGTAAATGTGCTCATGATTGCCCAAGGTTCTTCAGAGGTAAATGTCTCCTTCGTGGTTTCAAGCAAGGATGCCAAAAAAGCAACGAAGGCCTTACACGACGAATTTGGGTTGGCTAGAAGTACCTAAATTATGGGTAAAGTTTTATTAGATATAGTCTTTTCAGTTCCCGTTCTCCACGATACTAAGATGGCTGTATCCCCTAGGAATCCACCATTTAACGAGTCATCCAACCCCGACATACCGCTTTTGATCCTCGTTATTGCCTTTTATTCTTGATATCTTCATAGAGCAAGGTTTGGAGGGCATGATATTTGAGCATGCCTTCAACTTCCCTTTGATCTATGGTCTTGTCGTCGAAGGATGCAACTTCCTTTGAATATAATGCGTATTTGGAGTACCTTGCAACGACTTGGCAAGATCCGCGGTCCAATCTAACTTTGACGCTCCCAGTAACCCTCTCTTGGGTCTTGTCGATGAAGGCATCTAAGGCAGTTTTCAGTGGGTCGGTCCATAGACCTTGATAGATGATCTCCGCCCAAGTCGAATCTACAAGTCCTTTGAATCTCAGCTCGTTTCTGCTCAAGACGAGTTGCTCGAGCTCCTTGTGGGCGGCCAATAATGCAACAGCGGCCGGGCATTCGTAGTTCTCCCTCACCTTTATTCCGAGGATCCTATCCTCCATCATATCTATCCTTCCAATGCCGTGTCTTCCAACAACTTGGTTCATCTTGGAAATTAGATCAACCGGATTCATCCTCCCCCTATTCAATGCCATTGGCACCCCATCTTCAAATTCTATTTCGATAATCTCCGGTCCATCTGCTTCAATCTTGGTCCACTCGAAGATATCTTCGGGAGGAGTTGTGTTGGGATCTTCCAAAATTCCCCCTTCTATGGATCTGCCCCATAAGTTCTCGTCAATACTGTAGGGTTTCTTTATGTCTACTGGGATCGGAATCCCTCTATCCTTGGCATAGGCGATACCCTCTTTTCGGGTCATGTTGAGTTCTCTAATCGGGGCGATGAGCTTCATCTCAGGAGCTTTGGATCTGAAGACGGTCTCGAATCTGAATTGATCGTTTCCCTTGCCGGTTGCCCCATGCGCTAGAGCATGAGCTTTCTCTTTCTTCGCTATCTCGACCACTTTCAACGCGATTAGGGGTCTCGCTAAAGAAGTGCTCAAGGGATAACCTTCATAAAGGGCATTTGCCTTTATTGCCTTGAAGATGTAATCCTCGGCAAATTCGTCCTTGGCATCTATGGTATAGTGCTTCAAGACGTCGAGTTTTCCTGCTTTCTTCTCAGCCTCTTTCAGGTCTTCTTTTGACAGACCTACATCTACAGAGACGGTTACGACGTCGTAATTGTATCTCTCCTGCAATAGCTTTACGCAGATCGATGTGTCCAGTCC
>JBHIFP010000095.1:0-4999 GCA_046761145.1 Hydrothermarchaeales archaeon (SeqCode) | reverse complement strand
AGGGTTCCAGATTCGTCTGCAACGGTTGCAATTAAAAAAACTGGCAATAGACCTTGTCGAGGAGGATTATATCGCGCCAAAACCACCAAAAGAGAGCTTCAAGAAACGGTTGATTGAGGGATTGTTCGGAGGGGGATAGAATGGGGATAATGATCTATCTACTTTATGGTCTTCTCATTTTATGCCTCTTTATCAATGTGTGGCTATTGATAAAGATCCAGAAACTACACTCAGATATCCAAAAGATGAGAAGGGGGATTAGGCTTTCTAAAGAGGAACTCGATCAAATGGAAGACTGGGTAGAGATGATAAAAAAGATGCTTTGATCCTCCGTCGACGATGGAAACTTAAATTTTTATATTGTACTGGGACCGATTATGAGGTACAATCAAAAGTCGCCTCAGAGTTAGATGGAACGGTATGGCTTTTGTCTATGGATCCCAGAAAGCTTATATTTTAAAGCTACTTTGCCGGGTGTGATGTGGCTCCATTTCACCTAAAAGCATCATTTTATCTAATTGCCGACCTGAAATTGCCGTTATCCAACTTTGGATACCCCTCTAAGCATGCACCAAAATACGTTCGGGCAAATAGTATAAATAATACGTCAGATAGATTTACCAACACGATGAAAATAAAAATTTCCGAGTTTGTCATGGAGAAGAGATCACAGGTCAGTATGGAGTTCATCCTATTGACTGGCGGTGTGGTGGTCGCTGCCTTGATCTTCTTCACGCTGAGTGGGTCAATACAAAATTTTGCAAATGTTGTATCGAATTGGACAGAGACGGAACGGAACGCAACTATCTCGAAAATCACAAGATAATTTATTGTCATCATTCTATTTTAAAAGTAGACACATCTTCTCAGGGGAGATACTCAACCGTTCAGGAGGCTTGGAAAATTGGGAATCCCTCCGCGGTAGTTTTCATCGAGTACATTCAAACCCAAATATGATTTTATGTGGAGCAGGCCACTGCGAGAGGGTTTTTCGGACATCCCAAAATTAGTTAACCTGCTCCAAGTTTTTATCTTCAACATCCGATTTAAATCTTACCCTCATCTGTTCTCTCCCCCCTTCCCTATTTCACTTTATTGCCCCATATAAGCTACTCTTAAAAAACCGATCAATCACGAGGGTGGTGGGGGGGAGGGGACAGCCCACGGGGATACGAGAAAAAGAGTCTACTTTCCCCGTGGGCATATCGCTTTATCTACCATTTGATTTATAAATCTTTCTATGATTGATTGGGCATTGCTCATTGAAAATTATCAAAAACTATGTGGCGAGGAGACAAACTGACGATCCGCAATATTTCTCAATAGGGAAGGATAAGCGCTGTATAAAAGGGTTTTGATCATTCGCTAGGAGAATTATTTTTACGAGTAAATATAAGCGGTTGACTCGTTTATAACATTCACACTCTTGTTGGCAAACGAACCAACGCCAGCCTCTATCGCAAGGGCCCCCCTTTTGGTCATCCTCTGATACATGGTGAAGACCATCAAACCAACGAGTATAACCCCTCCTACGAGCATGATATATTCGATACCGGCCTGTCCCCCCTCCTCTTCTATGAATCTTCTAAACATCGAACCACTTTCCTGTCTATGAATAAAAAATATCCATGTATAAATAGTTACGGTTGCGGATGTGTAAACTTCTTATTGATAGAGAACTTCCTATTTTTGATGTTCGTCCCGAGATCTAAGATAAATTAAGAGGCTGAAATCTAGGTGTCGATCCCATCCTACATGAACCATGTGAAAAATCTAGAAAAAAGATAAATCATTAAATACTTCCTTACATAATTGGCTACTGTGAATTATGAAAAGAGGGAGATATCTCTATATCGGGCTCATTTTGATATTGATAGGGGCTGGGTGTATCACCGGGAAAGCTCCCACAACTTCGCCGTCTACGACCTCTCCTAAGCCAAGACCGAGAAAATTGATCACCGGGGATCCGGCGAGATACGTGCTGTCCGAGAGTGATGTGCCCCCGGGCTTTCACCTGGATATCGCGTGGTACCAAGACATCGAAGCGGCTGCCAATACTTGGGACGACCCCGAGGAAGGACGAGAGAAGCTCGCCGAGCGGGGCTATATCAACGCATATATCTCGAGATTGAAGAAGGACATCTCCGCCATAGATATCTTTTCGGAGCCGTTCTTCATCAGTAGCAGGGTGGAAATATATGAGGCCCCCATGGGTGCTGCGGAGAGTTTCAGATATAGACCGAAGTATTTTATCGAAGAGGGGGGTTTGAAGAAGCTGTCCTCAGTGAATGTCGGGGATGAAGGGGTCTTGTTGGGATATGATTTTTCTGTAGAAGATGTGGACTTCTCCTTCTATGTCCTCTTATTTAGATATGCGAATACATTAAACACGGTCATAGTTGGGGGATTCGCCGGAAGCCCAAATCGCGGAGAGATCATCGAATATGCTACTACAATGGAGTGGAAATTGGAGAAAGAACGGCCTTAAAGCGGGGTTCGGGACGAAAGAACGATATATCGTAAATTATGGCAGAAGGCTTTTTATTATTTTAAGTAACCATTATGAACATGCTCGACTCCATATTTGCCCTCATCGCGATTTTTGGCGCAGTTATAGCGAGTATAACCGATCTCAAGGGGGGAGTCATTCCCAATAGGCTATCCTTTTCGCTCCTCGCTATTGGCATAGGTGGGCATTTTGCCTACAACCTCTATGGTATCATCAACGGCACCATGAGCGACTATTCTTTGTTCCTATTGTGCCTAAAGAACGTCGCTCTAATCTTCGTAATTGGATATCTATTCTGGATGTTGGGGGGTTGGAGCGCCGGCGATGTAAAGGAGTTCCTCTTCTTGGCCGCTTTGGTTCCGCAATACCCTCTCCTTCTGCACAGGTATTTCAATCCAGTCCTCCCGGTTTATCCCTTTGCATTAACCATCCTAGTCAATACCTTTTTGTCCATCTTCCCCTTCATTTTCGTATATTCGATTTACGCCTCCTTCACTAGACGGGGCATTGAGAGATTCTTAGAACCTCTGTACAGCGCCGGGGGTTATGTAAAAGATTCGATTATAATCGCCGCCTCCGTCGCGATCGTCACCGCCCTGGATCTGCCCAAGATCTTCATTCTCATTCTCATAGTCATTTTATTTCGTATGGGGAGAAAAGCTGGGCTTATGCTCTCCGCCCTCTTTCTGCTGACCTTCGCGCTAACCGGGAGTGGGGGTATCGCCACCAAATTGGGCTTTTTGATAAAACTCTTCATCGGCATCTTCCTTTTTTTACTGATCTTCGAGCTCTTCTGGAACTCTTTGAAGGTCCTGAGAAAAGAGGCCTTGCAAGAGGAGATCAAAATCACCTCTCTCGAGGAGGGCATGGTCATTGCGGAAGAGATTTATAGAGATGATGGCAGAGTAATAAGAGACGATAGAGATCTCTTTGAAAAGCTCAAAGATGCGATGGATAAAAAAAGCTTGGACGGGTTGAAGAAGAAACCATTGATAGTAAATACAACAGCGGCAGGGGCGAGCATAGAAGAGATAGATGCACTGAAACGGTTGGTCGAAGACGGAGAAATGGAGGATAGGGTGAGGATAAAGAGGAGCATGCCATTTGCACCGGTTATATTGCTGGGTTTGATTGTCTCCCTAATATTTGGCGATCTCGCCCTATATATCTCGATGTGGTTGTGATGGACGAAAAGGGCCAGATAACTTTGGAAGCAATTTTGATAATCGGGTTGTTCATACTGATATTTGTGGGGATAAGCATGCCCATGGCATTTAGGGCCTATGACTCGACTACAGACACATCGTCTATCCTAGAAGCGCAAGACAACTTGGATGCCGTAGTAGGCACAATCGAGATGGTCGTGGCCGGAGGTCCGGGTAGCGTTAGAACCATAACTGTAAGGTCCACCATCGCAAATTGGGGGATAGCCGCATACGATGCGGACAACCCAAACGGCGATACATTGACCTACTGGCTAAGATGGTCCAGTGCAGATGCCGTTCCCAGTGAAGTGATAACCAACACAGGTAACAACACATGGGGCGGGATCTCTGTAGCTTCTATCGACGGAGTGTCAGGAGGCGGGACCCCATCTGAATTTTTATTCCAGGCCGATGACGGGGTTGGGACCTGGAAGATCAAGGTGACCCACAACGCTACTATATATCCATCGGTATTATCGATAAATGACAACCTCATCGATGGAGATATCATAGACATAGTTTTAACGGATTAAATCATGCTGAGATGGGCGATGATATGAAGGAAAGAGGACAGGTGACCATTGAAGGGGTGCTGATAATCGGAATACTCTTGGCCATCTTTCTGGCCGTGTCCATACCACTCGCCTTCCGCACCAAAGATAACGCGAGGGACGTTTCGCTCGTCGCCGACGCGAGATATGTCACAGAACGGATAGCAACGGCAGCGAACAGCATCGTGCACCCGGATGAAAAGAGGACCATCGATATATATGTCCCAGCCTTCAGCTCCCAAGACGAAAATATCCCAGTCACAATAACGACCGACGGAGATAGCTTGATCACCTATATCCAGTTCCCGACCGAGACGAAAAACATCACAATCGACCTCTACGGCACGAACTGGAGCATATACGATGGTTCTACGGGCAACGCCGGAGATTTGGCCGAAAGCTCTGGAGGTAGATATACTATTACAATAACATGGGCGAATATCACCTATTGGAGGCAGTGAAATGAGAGGCCAAGTCACACTCGAAGCCCTCTTGGTTGCCGGAATGGCGATCGTGGTCGTCCTTTCCCTCGTAAATGTAGTTTCTGAGAGGATCGATTTCGCAAGAGATGTTGGCGAAGGGGGGGAGATAAGATTGGTCGGAGAGCTCTTGGCGACCGCGATAAACAACGTATATGCCAATTCCGAGGGTTTCAGGATATATCTGGGGGCCGGGGATCTGAACTACACGTATCTGGGGAGCAATGTCGGGGGAAGTCCCGGCTTGGTGCTGCC
>JBHIFP010000094.1:0-5023 GCA_046761145.1 Hydrothermarchaeales archaeon (SeqCode) | reverse complement strand
ATTCGTATAAGAGGATGTCTACAATGCGCCGATAGATTTCTTTTTCCTCCTCGGTTAACTCGGGCTCATAAAGTACGTATTTTAGCGCGCCGCTTTCACTGTCCCGAATAATATCACGGTAGACGAAGGGCTCTTGAAGGTACTTGGTCTCGATAACAAATTTATCAAACTCTATAACTGGTTTTTCCTGCTCGACGACCACCGCCCCATCCACGTCTATCTCCGATTCCTCTTCAGCATAAGTTTCGAAGGTTCTGCCGAATAGCCGTAGAACGGGATCTTTCAGCACGAGGACAATGGATATATAGATAACGACGATGGTTCCCAAAATGACGGCCGAACAGATTAAAAACAGTTTTAATAGAAGTGTTGAAGAGAGAACACTTATCCCTAAAATGGTGAAGGGAAGGGCGATGGGACCCCAAAAGGTTGCACGGGTAAATGCAAAGAAGAGGAGGATTTCAGATGCCAGAAGGATGTATAGCAATGTTATTCTACGCGTAATCCTCAAACTCAACTTCGCTTCTAACTCCTTCTCTTCCTCCGCGGCACTTACTTCCTCCCCCGTTTCAACGGTCTCGGCCTCCGATTCCACCATCTCTTCAACACCCGCTTCAACTTCTTTACCAGCCGGAGCCTCGATGGACATAGCCTCAGGTTTTCCGGTAATAACTCCCCTCTTTTGCCTCATAATCAGGATGTTGATAACGTATAGGACGCACGCTAACGCTACGTATGAGCCTATGAAAACAACATAGTAAGGCGGTGTAGCCCAATGAGTCCAAGGAATCGGGTTGGTAAGCCAGTCTTCACGTAAAGTTAATCCTCGGAGTGGTGGGCTAAGAGCACTTGTTGCAAACTCTAAAACATATATTGCTGTAATTATGGTGAGCGCTATTTGAAATAACTTATTTCTAATCGGTGATAGCTTCACACCCTCTTCATTCCCTGCCACGGAAATCCCTTTCTCCAATTTAATAAACTATGATGAATTTAAGCGTTGCTAAAAATTTTCGATCATAAAATCATGATAAATCGGCCATTCTTATATAAATTGTAGACAAATTGTTCATCATATAACATAAATAACGTGAAAGAAGAAATGAAAATCTGGAGCGCCTAAACCAAGCCTTTGCTACTTTCTCGTGAAAAAAGGCTCGACGCCCCCATCCCAGCCCCCAGGTTGACCCCCGATACAAGATAATTTACCTCCCTATTATTTTCAAGGGCTGAGTATGGAAGTTTGGATAAAAGTGAATAAATCGTTCATAAATCTTATAAAAAGAAACATCATTTAAAATGGTAAACGTTCATAAATCTTATAAAAACATCATCAAAAATTATAAATCATGTGAAAAAGATGATGAGAATAAACGGGTGCAGAATCAATAGAAGAGGAATAAACCGCGTCGTCACGGCAATGACCTCAGCTATCATACTCACCGCCGTGGCCTTGGCCATAGGCGTAACTCTATGGACGGGCGCATTCACCTACAAGTTTATGGTAACCGAGCAACTGGTGATCGCGAGCGCAACCTACGACGACTCAAACAACATCTTAACGATCAAGGCCAGGAACATGGGGACGGAGGCCATCACCCTATCGAGCCTCACCGTAGAGCCCGGGATCGGCTCCATATCATCATCCATGCTCACCACCACCGGAGGCGGAACCTACACTTCTTTTGATACCAGTATTCCCGGCGGAACAGCGATTACGATCGTCATCCAAGGATTGCCGCTAACGGTTGGAAATAACTATGAGATCGTGTTTCTAACGACCCGAGGAAACAAGTTCATCTACGTGTTCACCGCCTAGAAAAGAAGATAGAGATCGTAAGGATTAATCCCTTGTCTATCCATTTATGTTTAGTCTGTCGCAAACAATATCTTGTTAATACTCACTTATAGAATTTTCTAAAATTAAACGAAGACGCTTACCTCTCCAACGATTAATTGGAAATAGACTTTCGAGGACGTTATCTTAAAATCAACGGAACTACTTCTTTGCCAAAGGCCAACCGTGACCGTAACATTAGTTCCTACATACGGTTGTGGAGAAAGCCAACCGGTGGTCCTATTTCCAGAGGCTGTCAAATCGAATTCACCTGAATAACTCTTGTTAGACGTAGTGATTACAATGACCCAAATTTTTATAAGATCTACATTTTCACCTTGAATAATCGTGTTTTTAACATGGGTTATGCGTACCTTAAAGTCCATGTTTATCCTTGCCCAACCGTCGATCCTCTGTAACACTATGTTAGAAAGACCATCAGAAGATAATGTCATAAGGTCGTCGTCGCCTTCCACGGATTCTTTATATGCAGAGGCAGGGGTTACTCCTCGAATTCTGTAACTGACAACGCCCGTTGGATGAGAATAGAGATTGATAGGCTCGCCGCCATCTATTGTTGTGGATATTTCATAGTTTGTAGCAGAAGAAATTAATTGGAGGCATCCAATACGGGGCGTATATCTCACCCTATATGTTGACTCCGGTATCCAGGCCACCGATTCTACGGCGTCGCCAAAAATGACCATAGAGTTTTTTACGCCTTCAAATTCGGCCGATCTTCTTGTAAGATCCAAGATACGATAGCCTTGGGTGCATGCCACGATAATCATGGAAATCATTGCCCCCGTGGTTACAATCAATGGGAGACTGAGTGCTACCCCCTTTTTCCTCAAAGACCGCTCACTAAGATTTAGTGAATTTGAACAAACTAATATAGACTTATATGTAACATTTGAACGATCATTTATAAAAAGGAGGGAAAAGTTAACTTAAAGTCATCACGAAACGCGCAATATAATCGAGCATCCATCGGAAGAAGGTCAGATCAAGTCGGATATATCATGGTCATAAATAGTAGATGTAGGAATTATTGAATTAATTCCAAGAGAAAGATCCGTGAGCCCCATATATGTTAGGAAGGAGAAGAACTCCCTCATCTTAAGCAGGATCCTTCTACCTTTATCGGTTAAAGTATAGAGTTTACACCCTTCATTTTCGATCGACTGAGTCACTAGGCCCAAGCTAAGCAACTCGTCCATCTTAGACTTTAACCTGGGGTGGGGGACATTGGCATGCATCATTAAACGCCTTACGTTAACCAGACCGTTGTCATCAATTGTCTCGAGAATAGCCATGGTGATTAAGATGTTCGATCTATACTTCCTAGCCAATGTTAGATCCCCCCCGAAAAATCTGCGTGTTAAAAGTCATTCCAATAAATTCCACACTGAAGTTTTCCGATCTATCAACATTCATTTTATTCTCCACACGAGGAAATCTAACTTATAGAGCTTATTGGATATGACCATTGTTTTAGACACTATGGTCTTTTGTCCTGAACTATCGTCACCAAATGTGATTCCACTCTCACCTATTAGGAGTGGCATAAAGGAGAAACCCACTTCAAGCCAACCGCGACCTACTGATTTGGAGGTGACAAAAACCATGGAAACGTCCTCCATACCCCCCAGAGATCGATTCCACCATCCATTTTCTCCCGTACTCCACATTAGCTTGTCCTCGTCACCACCGGAAGAATTATATAGAGGAACTATATCCGATCCAACCAGTCCAACGAGATTTTGAATCCGTACAGCTCCCTGTTGGGGCTGTTCACTCAGTCTTATCCACACTTTTCCATCAAAATAGTGTGTTTCTAGGATCAGCCCGCTATCTATGTCATAACATACCAAATAGGTATCTATTTCTCCGGTATCGATGTGAAATAGAACGACGTAGTCTTCCGCATCCCCCGGAATGTTAATTTTATCTAATACGACTTCTCCAAGAGTAGACGTATATTCAGCCTGAGCTAAGGTTGAGTATGTAACATATACCTCTCCCTCCTCTTTGATGTAAATAATTGTGGCTTCAACAAGGACGTCAGAGAGGGGCATCCCACCATCAGCTACTTTTACAAGGAATTCGGGCTGTGACCAACTCGAACCGATCCTTGTCACTTCGACATCAATCGGTGAGGAAATCCTCAGCTGGAAATCGTAGCCTTCCAAGCCCAATTGATCTAAAAGATCTCCGTATGAAAATTGGTCAAAGGGGTTGTCTTCGTTTAACATGGAAACTTTTTTGGGGTCTAACTCATAATCAAGGGTTCCATCCGCAGATAACAAACCAAGCATATGGAGTAAAGCACCATCGGCCTTTTCCCTCATTTCTAGTTGGTCATGGTAAAGAAATGTAGGGAAAAACATCGACTGTAGCATAACGCCTAGAAAAATGAAATTTAACGCCATGATCGTTGCCATGATGTGGTCGATATCTACTCCAGACATCTCGTTAACCTTAGGTCGCTCTTCCGATTGATGTCGAAGCGACTAATATTTAGTAAATTTGAACAAACTAATATAGACTTATATGTAACGTTTGATCGATCAATCTTATGAGGTGAAGAGTAGACGAGCAGCGAAAAGGATCGGCTAAGGCCCGAAGAGAGGGTAATCGACTTGCTTTTAAGCTATGGGCTTTCCAGAAAAGAAGCTAATCTCTATGTTTTTCTGGCCAAGATGGGTCCGAGTAAAGCCAGCGAAATCGCCCGTAGACTCGGAATCAACAGGATGAACGCTTATCGCACACTCGTGAAACTTCGAGAGAGGGGTTTAGTTGAGTCAACGGTGGGGAGACCTGTAATATTTTCATCTACCCCCCTAGAAAAGATCCTAGACCTTCTCGTAAGGGATGCTGAGAGAAGGGTTCAAGAGATGGAGTCGAATCGAGAACTTTTGTTGGCGGAGTGGTCTAAGATTTCGGTCAAGCCTACCGAGGTGGCGGAGCCGAAGTTTAGGATCAGCCAGGGCAGACAGCAGGTTTACAGTCAGTTGAGCAAAACCTGTGAGAGTGCTAAGCGGGAAATACGTATCATCACGACGAGGAATGACCTCTACCGCTTCTTCAACGCCGGGATAGATGACACCTTAAAGAGTTATGTCGAGAAGGGCGTGTCGATCAAGATCATGACTGAAATAGATAAAACCGGAATCGAGGCGGCTG
>JBHIFP010000093.1:0-5118 GCA_046761145.1 Hydrothermarchaeales archaeon (SeqCode) | reverse complement strand
GCCACTAACACCAAAAGGTTTAAATATTTTCATAGAAAATTGATGGCCGTTCGATTATAAAGGAGGCATGCTAATGGTAGAGATTGTAGTGGATCACGATAAATGTGACGGATGTGAAGAGTGTGTAGACATATGCCCCGCAGAGGTCTTCGAGATTAATGATGACAAATCCGTCCCCGTTAACATAGAAGAATGCGTGGAATGTTGCTCTTGTGTAGAAGTTTGCCCAAACGAAGCAATAACCCACGATTCGTGTTAACCTCCTTCTTATTTTTGCACAAATATTTTAAGGCCCATAATCCCATCGGTTATTCATGAAAATCTCTAGATACTTGCCCCTGATTGGGATTACCATATTCATCTACATCCTCTGGGCAACTGGGGCTTCTAAGATCCTAGGAAGCCTCAGACAAATCAACATAAAATACTTCTTCTTGGCACTCTTGCTGACTCTCCCCCTTCTGGTGATAAAGGCGCTAAAATGGCAGGTCTTGATAAAAGCCTGCGATGCGAATTATCCTCTAGCAAATTGTCTGTCCAGTTGGTTGATAGGATTCTTCGTAGGTCTTATAACTCCAGGAAGGATAGGCGATCTCTCTAGATCTCTATACCTGAAAGAATCCGAAGACATCTCCTTGGGCAAATCACTGACCACGGTTTTTCTGGACAGGATTATAGACATCTCGATCTTGTTCTGCCTAGCGATTTTCGGAATTCTGATGTTCGTTTTTTCTTATGCCATTGAGGGCACATATCCCTTGGCCATAGGCATCCTATTCTTAAGTTTTTTGATTTTTCTTTTCATAATCACGCGGGAGGATTTAATCCGCGGATTTTTGAAACCATTCTATGAATTTTTTATTCCAGAAAAACACAAGTCGCAGCTCAGCAATCATTTCAAGGAGTTCTATTCTGGATTTGGGTTAATATGGAGCAAAAAGAAGGCGTTGGTGTATGCAACATCGCTATCTTTGATCAATTGGTTGGTGTCGATATTTATGTTCTATGTACTGGCAATTGCACTCAACCTCCGGGTTTCGTATCAGTTTTTGGTCTTTATCGTTCCCCCCACAATCTTGGTGGAGATCCTCCCGATCTCCTTCTCGGGGTTGGGAACGAGGGACGCGGCCCTGATATTCTTCCTCTCCTTCATCTCCATACCGGCGGAATTTGCTGTATCCCTCTCCCTCAGCATCTTATCGATAAATTATATAATCGCGTTGCTGGGGTTCTTGATCTGGACGAGAAATCCGATGAAGTTCTGAGCTACTTTACTCCCTACCATAAAAGTCCTTAACTCTCACTGTGTCCTCTGGATGGGGCGTCGAGTACTCGAATATGCGCAGATTTTCCGTCGCAACTATGGAGTGTTTTATATTCGGCTTGATTCTGATCACCCTGCCCTTTGAGGCCGTTTCTTTGGACTTACCATCTCCTGCGTATTCGATATATCCCTCCCCCCCCAAGATGTGCATGCTCTCGTCTTTTTTTGGATGATAGTGCATCGAGGTCCTGAAACCCTTTTTCAGGTAGAGCTCTTTGACCAGGTATTTCTCGTTATCGACGATGATCTTCTCATAGCCCCAAGGTTTGTCGTTCTTATTTGCATATTCGTCCCTCACGACCTCCAGATCCTTGATGCTGTCGACGGACCGCCAAAATGCCCCCTCCTCGCGATATACGCCCGCTTTCCTTTCATCGGCCAGTTTGGGGAATACCGTCTGTTCGATCTCCTTTTTATCGTAGCTCTGCTTAAAGTACTCAAATGCCCCCTTCTTTATGTAGTAGATGCCCGCGTTGATGAAGAGGCCCAAGTAGGGCTTCTCCTTGAAGGAGGTGATCTTCCTGTCTTGGAACTCAACGATGCCGAAGGGACTCTGCATCTCCGTCACCGCGATGTAGATGAGATCGTCTCCCTTTTGTGCGACCTTTACCAATTCGACTATGTTCAAGTCGGTGACCACATCGCCATTTCTCACCACTACGTCGCAATCGATCCTTTTCAGGGCGTTATTCAAGGCCCATAAAGTACCTCTGGGCTCATCTTCCTTGATGTAATGAAGTTTCATGTCGTTGAAAGTCCTGCCGAACTTCTCCTCGATCTGCTCCCCCAAATAGCCTATAAGCAAATACACGTCATTGATGTCGGCGTGCTTGAAATCCATCAACTGCTTCTCCAAGATGGAATAGCCATCTCTGATCTCGAGCAAGACCTTCGGGGTCTTTTCTGTCAGAGGCCTCAGTCTTTTACCATGGCCGCCGGCCAAGATGACTCCTTTTACCGCCATATCCCCCAAATAACCCAAGTTTACATATAAATATTTACTGAAAAGTATAATAAATGCTGTCTCCACTATTGATATCATGGATGAGGTGCTAGTAACCGGGTGTGCGGGCTTCATAGGCTCGAATGTAGTCGATAAGTTATTGGAGAAAGGGTACAGGGTAATAGGGATGGACAATTTCGCGGACTATTACCCGCGGGAGATCAAAGAGAAGAACATTTCTGGCGCGATGAGGCACGAAAATTTCGACTTCGTCGAAGGCGATATCCTGACCGCGACATTGCCGAAGGTGGATTATATAATCCACGAAGCGGCCCAAGCTGGGGTTCGTACATCTTGGGGGAAGAGCTTCGGGGTATATACCAAGAACAATATTCTGGCTACACAGAGGCTTTTGGAGTTTTACAAGGACGCAGGGATCAAAAAGTTCGTTTATGCCTCCTCTTCCTCGGTCTATGGCGTCGCCGAGTTGCCCATGAAGGAAGACGCCCTACTCAAGCCGATCTCTCCTTACGGGGTCTCAAAGTTGGCCGCCGAGCACCTCTGTTACCTCTATTACGAGAGCTATGGCATGTCGACTATAACCTTGAGGTATTTCACCGTCTATGGGCCGAGGCAGAGACCGGACATGGCCATAAACAGGTTTGCACATGCCCTCTTAAATGACGAAGAGATATGCGTTTTCGGAGATGGAGAGCAGACGAGGGACTTCACTTATGTTTCCGATGTCGTGAATGCCACAATAAGGGGGATGAAAAGCGATGTAGAGGGCGAAGTGTTCAACATCGGGAGAGGGTCCCAGATATCCATAAACGCCTTGATATCCCTCATGGAGGATGTCTTCGAGAAGGACGCTAAAGTGCGATACGCCGAAAGTCAGGTAGGGGATGTCAGAGACACCCTAGCCGATACAGAGAAGGCGAAGAGACTCGGTTGGAAGCCAAAAACCGCTTTAAAAGAGGGACTAAAAAATTACGCTGAATGGACATACAAAGAAAGATTATGAAAGGTTTCCGATGTTATATCTACGGGCTTTAATGTGGCGAGCTAGAGGACATCTAACGCCTCCCGTAAGGGAGGTGAGGAAATTCCGTCCATCTCGCGGAACCCGACTTCCACAAGGAAGAAGCCGAGAGGCTTAGCTCTGGAGCAGAAACGAAACGGCCACATGTGGTTGATGGTGATGCCGAAAGGTTGAAGACGCGTGTAGAACCGGTGAAACGGCCATCTTCGGGGATGCAAGCCCAAACGATCGTCCATGAGTCCGCGCGAGGCGAGTGGTGGGGCGCTCAGCTGAATGATGTCTAAAACAGAAGACGGGTTACTCCTAGCACGCCACAAGACTTTTCTCATTCTTGAGATAATTAGATAAAAAAGAAAATTATCTTTTGACGATCATGGAGATAATTGTAAAGCTGAAAAACGAAGAGCGCGTTACCATTCGAGAAGGCTCTACGATAGAGGATCTGCTGAGGAAGCTCAATATAAACAGGGAGTCCGTTTTGATCAGGAGGAATGGCGAGATCTCTCCGGAGGAAGAGTTCCTCCAAGATGAGGACTTCATCGAGATCATCTCCGTCATATCCGGTGGGTAAGAGGAGTAGATATGAGATGCGACAAATGCAACGAAAAGGCCATTTACTCTAGGAGATATAGTGGCCAAAAATTCTGCAATGGGCACTTCGAGGAGTATTTTGAAGGCAAGGTCAGGCGAGAGATAATAAATGGTAAGCTGATCGAGAAGGGGCAGAGAATAGGAGTTGGACTTTCGGGAGGGAAGGACAGCATAACTCTGTTGTACATTTTAGGTGGGATATCCAACGACCTCGATCTTGAAGTACATGCAATCTCTGTGGATGAGGGTATCGTGGGTTACAGGGAGGGGGGTCTAAGGGTGGCGAAGAAATTCTGCTCTGAGTTGGAGGTCCCTTGGCACGTGGTGTCCTTCAAAGATGCATTTGGAAAGACCTTGGATGAGATGGTGGAGGTCGGAGAGCTGGGACCATGTACGTATTGTGGGGTATTCAGGAGGAAGCTCCTCAACGAAAAGGCCCGAGAACTCGCCGTTGAAAAGCTCGCCACCGGGCACAACCTCGATGATGAGGTTCAGGCAATAGCGATGAACTACATCAGGGGGGACATCGAGGGGCTGATAAGGCTTGGTCGGGGCGTAGTGAACGAAAGCTTGGTGAGGAGGATCAAACCCTTGCGGGAGATGCCCGAAAAAGAGGTGGCATTATTTACAATACTAAATGATTTCAACGTAAGTTTTGATGAGTGCCCTTATGCCGATGAAAGTTTTAGGGGGGAGATAAGGGATTTCATCAACCAGCTAGAGAGCAATCATCCCGGAATAAAGTTCTCGATATTGCGCGGTTATGAGAAGATCCTGCCGTCTTTGGATGTAGAACAGAGGAGCTTGAGGAGGTGCATTAAGTGCGGTGGGCCAACCCCCCAAGATATCTGTAAAGCATGCGCCCTGCTAGACGCGCTGAACCAAAAGTTAAAATAGAACCAATGCATTTATCTTAATGGCGGGCTAGGCTGGGGAGTTCGGCGTTCCTTGTAACCTGAAATCGTCGATATGCGGGGGCCGAAGCTCAAGGAGAGGTGTCCTTGACTTTGAGCTAGCCCAGATCAAGGCGTGGAAGTCTCGTCCCATAGGATTGGTGGTTATGTGGTTCCTTTCGGAGGAAAGGGATCAAACATATCTGTCCATCGAATCCGTCAGGTCCGGAAGGGAGCAGCGGTAGGTGGAACAATCGATGCTTATGGGGTTGCGGGATGGAGCTTTAGGTCTGGATCCCTAGCTTCTGGGAGAGGCATCCATCTT
>JBHIFP010000092.1:0-5256 GCA_046761145.1 Hydrothermarchaeales archaeon (SeqCode) | reverse complement strand
AGGATAATGAAGGGGGAGACGATAAGGAACCAAAGGACAAAAGTCTATAACAGCGCTGGAGAGCTGGTCGACATCAACCTCACCCTCTCGCCTTTGAGGGATAGAGACGGCAGACCAATGGGGACGGTCGGGGTTGCAAAAGATATCAGACATGTGATAAAGGCGGAAGAAGAGATATCCGTTTTGAGCGAAATTGCAAAAGAAGTGAGCAAAACGGTGCAATTGGACAAAGTCTTTGGCGCCATTTCCAAGTATTTAGAGAGGATTATTCCATACGATCGCGCTACAATCGCCTTGGTCGACGAAGAATCAAAGGAATTCTATGTCGCTGCGATCGTTACTCGCAGAAAGGCCGTGGTTATGAAAGGAGCGAGGATACCATTTTCCGACGCCATCCTAACAAAAGTCGTTGAAGATAAGAGAGAGATCATTCGATCGGATCTGTCGAAAGAGGAAGACCTTTACCCCATCGATAAAAAATTGCAAAAAGAAGGAGTTCGATCCTATCTACTGGTCCCTCTCATCGTAGAAGGTAAAGCCATAGGAACGCTGAATTTTGGGAGTTATCAAAGCGATACATACACGGAAGAACATGTCCGTCTGGCAAGGGAAGTGGCCAATCTGGTTTCGATAGCTGTCGACAAATCCCGACTATTTGAAAAATTGGTTAAATCGGAACTGGAAACAAAAGAAACCAAAGAGTACCTCGAGAAACTGATCGAAACATCTCCCTACTGCATCATTTCTACAGATCTCGAGGGGAGGATCGTCAGCTTCAACAAGGCAGCCGAGGAGACATACGGTTGCAAGGCAGAGGAAGCGATCGGCAAGCACGCCAGAATTTTGCAGCCGAAGGATGTTCCCAAGGAGCTAAATAAAGAGATCTACGAGGCGATGTTAAAGAGAGAGGGGTGGGAGGGGGAGCTATTCAACATTAGGAAGAACGGAGAGGTCTTCCCAATTTACCTGCACACCAGACGGATAGTGGACGAGCGAGGCAACCCGATAGGACTTTTAAGCCTGGCACAAGATATAACGGAAAGGAAGAAGGCGGAAGAGGAAATCAAACGCTTGAAGGAGTTCAACGAGAACATCGTCCAGTCCATGAAGGAGGGGATTCTCATCGAGGACCCCGACGGCATAATCACCTTCGTCAACCCGAAAACGGAGGAGCTGTTGGGCTATTCAAAAGAGGAGCTGGTGGGGAAGCACTGGAAGGACATCTCCTCTCCTGAATACATAGAAAAGATGAGGGAGGAGACCGCGAAGAGGCCCAAGGGGATAAGCAGTAGCTATGAAGCCGCCGCAGTAACCAAAGACGGAAGAACGATACCCATTATAATCAGCGCCACCCCCCTATTCGAGAACGAAAGGTATAAAGGGGTACTATCGGTCTTCACGGATATCACGGAAAGGAAGAAACTGGAAGAAGATTTGAGAGAGCACGCAAAACAACTCGAGCATTCCAACCGGATCAAAGACCTCTTCACGGATATCATGAGGCACGATCTGCTCACACCGATTTGCATTATTCAGAATGCATCGGAGTTATTACTGGAGTCCAACATTTCCAAAGGGGCAACAGAAGAAGAGCTGCAGATGCTGAAAAGGAATGCTATAAAACTCCAAGAGATGATTGACGATGCCACCAAATATGCAAAACTGGAGAGCATGGGCGAATTTGACTTTAAGGAGAGGGATATTTCTATGATAATCGAAGGCGTTGCAAGGGATTTAAAAAGCTTTGCCGATGAAAAGGGCATAGTGGTCGAGAACAGGATCGAAGGCGAACAGCCCGCCTCCGTCAGTCCCTTCATCAGAGAGGTCTTTTTGAACTTATTGTCCAATGCGATAAAGTTCAGCCCCAAAGGAGGCAGAGTGGTCATCGACATGGAGGATGAAGGCAAAGATTGGAAGGTGGCGGTCAAGGATAATGGCAGGGGCGTTCCAGATCGATATAAGGAGAGTATCTTCCTCAGATTTGAAAGAGTCTCTAAAGAGGGAGTGGTAGGAACAGGCTTGGGTCTGGCGATAGTCAAGAGGATAGTCGAACTCCACAATGGGAAGGTCTGGGTTGAGGACAATCCAGAGGGGGGGAGTATCTTTTATGTGCAACTGCCTAAGAAAAGGGAGGCGGCCTAAATGGCCAAGATATTGGTCGTCGACGATGACCCGGATATGCGTTTACTTTTGTGTATTATGCTGAGGGAAAGAGGTCATGATGTGATAGAAGCCAGCGATGGTGAAGAATGCATGGAAAAGATAGAAGCGACGAACCCCGATCTCGTCTTTCTCGACATCATGATGCCCGGCATGGATGGATGGGAGGCATGTAAGAGGATAAAGGAGGCCAAAAGCCGTCTCCCCGTTTTCATGATTTCTATAAGAAAGGATGAAGAGGACATAAGGAAAAGTCTGGAATACGCCGGCGCAGAGAGGCACTTTACTAAACCGATCGATCAGGATGAGTTATTTGGCACCGTGGGAGATCTATTGGGCGACCCCGGCATAGATAACCCCCTTAGATAGGCTTTTTTGGAAAAATTTCTGTGATCGAGAAGCGAAAAAAGCGACCACAAAATTTATATCGAGCCGGAACGCAGGAGTTTTTCATGAAATTGAAATATATCTTGGTAATCATGCTTTTTCTCCTCTTGATCGAGCCCGCATTTTCGCAAGAACCAGCCGAAGATGTCGTGAACTTCGAGGAGGAGCTCGCCAAATTCCCTTACGCTTCTCAATTGGCGATAAAATCGAGGGGGGATCTCTCCAGTGTGCTAATTCGGAAACCCCTGGTAATAGTCGGCACGAATTTGGATCCCCTAGAGCAGCAGATGTTGGACCAGGTCACGTCCACTTTCGGCGGATATGGCGCCGATGTCGTCTACGACGATACCATCCAAGAATACGAGGGGGAATCCATCTGGGAATACGACTTGATCGTCATAGGCGGGCCCAACCACAACGATGTCGCGAGGAGGTTGGTGGAAGGAGAGTATCTGGGGATCAGGACCCGCGATACCAATAAGCCCTCCTTTGTCATCGAAAAGGTAGAGGGGCCGGAGGGCAATACGGTCTTGGTAGCCGGCGACATTTATGGTTATGAGTTCGATGAAAAGGATCTGCCTACTGAACCCTTCATACCGGAATCAGCGGCCGCGGCGGCCGCAGTTGTAACCGCCGTCGGTGCAAGCGCCGCTGTAGTCGCAGTTTCACAGACAGCCACAACCGCCGCCGCAACGCAAGCCGCCGCAACGCAACCTACCGGCTTTCTATCCAAGATAATGGACTTCATCAGAGGCGGAGGTGAAGAGGTCGTTGAGGAGGTGATCAGCGAGCGCGATGTCCAAAAGGCCGAAAGGGAAGAGGCCAGACCAAAGGGATTGTTCGGCTTTACAAAAGGGGAACTGGGCATAGGCATCTTTTCAGCCATCGTCTTCGGCGTTGCATACGCCTGGGCAGAGTTGCAATCCGATTTCTTGGGTTCTGCATGGATATATATCATCGCCGGAGGATTGGCCATAATTGGACACGAGTTTGCCCACAACGTCATTGCCTACAGATATGAACTGGACGCGGAGTTTCAAGTCTGGAAATCGGGCGTTGCTCTTGTAGCTTTGACGTCTTACCTATTCGGAAATGTCTTTGCAACCCCGGGGAGGAGCATTCTGAGCGCTGAAGAGATTGAAAAGAAGACGGAGGGACTCATCTACTTGGCAGGGCCGGGGATAAATATACTCATCGCGATCATCTTGATCCCGTTTGCAGGCGCATCGGGCTTTTTGGGGCAGTTGGCGACTATCGGGATCCCGATGAACCTCTTGGTCGCCCTATATAATTTGTTGCCCATCAACCCCATGGACGGTACGAGTATAAAGAGTTGGAGATTGAGCGTCTGGGCGCTCTTCTTCATCCCCACCTTTGTCTTCTACTTCTGGAGATACCTGTTATAGGTGGGCCAATAACCGCGCCCTGTCATCACCTTCTGGATAAGCAATTCGAGGTCATCCCTCTCAGAGTGAATACGTCGTTACCTTCCTCATTGGGTAAGAAGAACGATTCACGCTTCTTCGAGCGCATCCCCCTTTGCGCCTAGGTAGTGTAACGCGATGGAGAACGTCTCTTTCACCTCGTCCTCGGTAACCGCACCTATGGTGACTGCCCTTATCTTGTGTCTCGAGACATATTCGAGGGCTTCTCTGGGCTTCAGTCTTCCCGCGGCCAGTGTCTTCATTCCTATAAAGTTTAGCGGGCAGGTATCTATCATCTGCTCCAATTCCGTCTTTCCGTTCATGGCATAGCCCAATTTATTGAAGGGCAGCAGAACGGGCGCGTCGATCCCTCTCCTCAACAGAAACTCGATGGTCTTGGGGGGGTTATTATGGGAAGCGATCCCAGGAAGAGAGCCCATACCCCTGATCTCGTCAAATAGCTCCAGGATCTTACCCTCGTCGCGAGAATCGCTGATCTCCCCGTGTAGAAAGATGATCTCGGCATCGAGGGAGGCCAACTCCTTTATCCCCTCCTTGACTTTATAAGGCAGAGTACTACCTATGACCTTGAAATCGGGATATTCCTCTCTGACCATCCTCACGGCGTTGGGTATCTCGCCCTCTGGGATGACGTGGGCCCCTCCCCCACCAACTTCATAGGATCTCTCCATCAGCTCTGCCATGGCCATGGCGTTCTTGAGGAATTTTCTTCTCCAGAGAAGGCCTTTGAAAGAGAACTGTCCCGCGCCGATAAACGGCGAAGAACCGATCATCACCAGAGGTATCTTTCTCCCGTTTATCTTCACAAATAGCAACTCACTTCACCCCGATTTAAATCTCATCGTTCCCTTCTATTCACTTCCGACTGATAAAATTTTACATCCTCCACGCAGCGCGGATTATCCTCGATTTGCCGAGGATTCATGAGGCATTGATGTCGTGAAAGAATCGCCTTTCTTGTGAGCCGGAGGCTTATATTCGATCTCCACATATCCAAAGATGACTGGGAAAAATAAAAATACGTAGTGATTACTACCCTTGCTAATAGTAACAAAAGATTATTATGGATGACCTCATTGTTTACATCTCATCGTGCCGCCGTAGCTCAGTAGGTAGAGCATCTGGCTGTTAACCAGGTGGTCGTAGGTTCGAGTCCTGCCGGCGGCGCTTCTGTGTTCTGTGAAATGTGAAATATCCATAAAGCTAGACTGATGAAAGCATAAAGCTATGTTTGGAAGGCTTCCGAAGTATGTAGAGCATACTT
>JBHIFP010000091.1:0-5487 GCA_046761145.1 Hydrothermarchaeales archaeon (SeqCode) | reverse complement strand
ACATCGGAAGACCTTCTTTTACATCCCTTACATCATCGAAACAATTGAAAAATTTTCCCATTTATCTCGAGCTTTTTGTCGTGCAAATTAACAGGCGCGGGGGGCGGGATTTGAACCCGCGATATCCGAAGGATAACTGGCTTAGCAGGCCAGCGCCATACCGGGCTTGGCGACCCCCGCTCGATTAAAGAATTGATATATCTTTTAAAGCATTCTCTTTTAAAGTATAAGAATTTATAACATCTCGGGCTTCATTCAAAGATAATCTTTTTATACAAATCGTAGGGATTGTTGAATGGGAAGAAATGAAAATCGGTTATCTATTTGTAGGGATCATTTTATCGATCAGCGCATTTTGGATTTTGTTTATACACAAATATCCAAGCCAGCGTTTTACGGTGGGAGCGGAGGAAACCTTGGGCAGGGAATTGACCATCGATCAAATGAGAACGTGGTGCCACTCCGGCCTTTTCAAATTATCAAAGCTACCGGAAGATCAACTGAGGGAGAACTGCAATTTGGTTGACCAAATCTATAAGATGTCTGCCGGTATCATGCTCATCGGCGGAATTTTGGTTTTCTATGGATTTATAAGAGATTGAAACATCATCTCTCCATACGATAGTCGTCCCTTTACGTAAGGGCAAGAACTCTATCCCATATCAACTTGGCCTTTTAACTACCCACTTCTCAGACGAAGACGAGGTATAGGATCACTATACCAACGATGGCCTCTATTGAACACGCTACTCTGAAATATGTGTCAGACACGCCTCGATATACCTTCACCAAGGCCCTCACTACACCGGGGGCGGTGCAGTAGATCCCTACCATCAAGAGATATCCCCCGGTCAAGGCCGCAACCAGCTCCAATTGGGTGATGGCACCCAGTACGTAGTAGAAGACCGCTATGGCCAAGACAAAGGCAACCAGCCCCATCCAAGTCCAGAAAGCATCGGACTTCTTCTCGAGGTTTGCGTATATGCCTTTCGCCGTACTTGGAGATATGGCGCCAAACCCACCCAACACGCATCCTATACCCATTATCGCCGCGATAGTCTCGATCGCCGTCATGCTATAACATCACTTGAGATGAATATAAAGATTTGTGAATTTATGCAGCATTGGCATGGGATGGAGATAAGCACGGCTTTGATCATCAAAGATCAATATACAATATCCCTTATCTCCCTGATGAGCGTCTCTATCTCCCCTATATCTCTGCTCAGAAGCCCTCTTTTGGCCAGTTCATTGACCTCGTCGCACAGGTCTTTTCTGAGTAGAGTTATGAATACGGAATGGGCGACTTCTCTCTCTATCCGGAAAATCTTTTCCTTCCCCAATTTCTTTCCATTATACCGCTTATAATAGTCGAAGGCCGTGCTCTTTGCCACCCCCGTCAAGTTCTCTATCTTTTTAAAACTCAGCCCACCTTCCTTCTTCATCGTCAATATCCTGTCGATCTGATCTTCGTCCAGAACCTTGGGCCTGCCGCGCCTTCTCAACTCTCTTATCGAGACCCTGTTCTCTTTCAAAAAAGATATGGTCTCTTTGGGGGTCTGTTTCAACGCTGTTCTGCTCATCGTTATCTCGTTAATTCCCTCCTCAACAATTCGCTTTGCATCTCTTGCGCTAACGTAGTTTCCGAAGTGCATGTCATCGCCATCCGGAAATCTCCATCCTCGTGGTTATATAAACCTTTTTAGATTGGACATAGAGTGTTCAAAATTAGTTATATGCCCGCCAATTTAGTAACCACAGCAAGCTGGCCTATGGGGAGGTGAAGGAGAGGGGCTCAGGGAGGAAGCTCAAGTTGCAGATTGAATCGATTGCAGACGATAAATTTATATAATCTGTGTGCACATACATGTGCATAGGCGGGAAAGATGACCAAGACCATCTCACTATCCGACGATGCATATAGGATTTTAAAAAATATGAAGCTAAAAGACGAGAGCTTCTCCAGTACCATTAAAAGGCTTGCCAAAAAGAGGGGGAGGCTGACCGAGATCCTTGATCTGTACTCCGAGCTAACCGATGTTGCCGAGTACGAGGAGTTCATCGATAGGACGAGGAAGAAGATCGACGAGGAGATCAGGGAAGGCCTGCCATGAAATGCCTCGATACTACATACCTCATCGACTTAATTCGAAATCCCTCTGCACTCAAAGAGATAACAGAAAGGATAGACCAGGAGGAGAGGGTCGCAATTACTGTATTCAACATCTTTGAGGCGTATCTTGGTGCCTTTGCAATAGAGGACAAAGAGAAGGCAGAGAAGATAAAAGACAAACTGGATAAAGCGGTGAATAGGATAGAGATCTTGGAGTTCAGTTATAAAGATGCCATCAGGGCGTCACAAATAGCCGGTAGTCTACTAAAAGATGGAAAAGAGGTAGGGGCAGACGCAATAACGGCCGCCATTGCCTTGAACAACGGTTATAACGAGATCGTGACCAGAAATAAAAAACATTTTGAAATGATAGGGGAAGTTACGGGGTTGAAGGTTGAGGCATATTAGGGGCAGTGACCAATTTACCGTTGGTGGAAAGAATTACAAGAATGTTTTAATGGCGCGTTGAAAGTGGCGGTTGGCGGAGATCAGAACATCAAAGTAAAGATCCCGAATAAAATAAATAAAAAAGCTGTTAGCTTCTTTATAGTACTTCTCGGCAATCTCTCCGCAATTTTGCTTCCGAAGAATACATTTGACCCTATGGCCAACGCAAGTCCTATAATTGTTCCTATAAATACTACAGTCGGCACTCGATATTTGGCGGCCAAAAGACCAGACGTTATCTGGGTCTTATCTCCAAATTCGCTCAATAACACCAATGAAAAAGAAGCCATCAATGGGTCAATGGTAGTGATTTCTTTCTCCTCTCTCTCTTCTCTCTTCAAATAGATCTTGGTGAGGCTCCATAACCCCAACAGGATAAATATAATTCCAACCAAAATCTTTATTGGGGTTGCGGGTATAGAAAAACCAAGGTAGGCCCCTATAATTATGGCTATTCCGTCCATGAGAGCATGGGCCAAAAGTGCACCAGAACTTACCTTAAAAGGCGATTTATACCGAAGGGCAATTCCTAGAATCACCAATTGCGTTTTATCGGCTATCTCTGAAAGAAGTATCAATATGACGGTTGCCATAATGGCTTCCATATTTTAACTGAATATCTCTTAAGATATTTAGCTCTTTACTCTCCTAGACTTTTCTCCTCATATCCGACAGACCCCTTTATCAATCCCACCACCTATTCCTTCCGAGCACTAGATCGATGTTGGCAACTTGGGGCGTTTTGTCGTCAAGTAACGGTCTTTGATTCCCCTCTACCTGCCCATACTTATCCGTCTAAACCTTTTTAGGCGATGAAGAAGATGTAACTACCGGTAAAGATGGAGGTAAGGGAGTTTCAAGACTTGATGAGAAAATTGTATTACGAGAGGGACCTATCTCGCGGAAGGGAGAAGACCCTGCTCTGGTTACTCGAAGAGGTGGGTGAGCTATCAGAAGGTATAAGAAAAGGGGACGATAACGCCATTGAAGAAGAGATCGCAGACGTCATAGCATGGACAGTATCTCTGGCAAATCTCTATGGAATAGATGTGGAAGGCGTCATAAGCGAAAAATATCCCGATAGATGTAGATACTGCAATCAGATGCCGTGTGCTTGTGATAAATAGCGCTGGATAGATCAGAGAAACATTTTTATTTCAGTGAAGTAAATGACAATTGCCCAGCAATCTTTGTTAAAGGTTGTTGGGCTGGTGGATAGGGAGCGGATTTTGGGGCAATGCCAGCTCCCCCATCGATTCTTTTGCATCAACTCTTGAAATAAGGAGTTAAACTTTTTGTAGAGGGGCGTAATGCGATTATCAAAGCACGGGCGATTTCATCTTGGCCTTCGATTCTATCAGGTCTAAAGTGTAGTCGTCCAATCCGACCGATTCCCTCAGATGATCGAGAATCGACTTCTCTTCCTCGGTTATTACCCCATCCTTCAATGCGGTTTTGAGGGCATCTTCGTAGAGCGTTTTCCGAAGATTTCTCAGTTTCTCTTCTTCGGAGTCGGTAATAATCCCGTCTTCCAAAGCCCCTTTTAGAGACCGTTCGTAAATCCCATAGTTCTTTGAGATGTTCTCCAGCAGGGCGTGTTCATCTTCGGATATATACCCATCTTCCAAGGCCTTTTCTAGCATAACGCTATATGCCCAGAGATTCTTCAGCATGATATTCTCTCCTTGAGTTGGAGTCGGGCACTGTATTAATAAATTTTGCGTTGAGCTTCGCGAGAAAACCTAAAATATATCTAAGTGAACTCTAAATAATACATGGAGTTAGTTTCTACCGGATTTGGGGGCTATTCCATTCTTTAGATCTGGTCCGGGAAACCATTAATCCAACATTCAAAGGGCGAAGAAGATGATACCTCGGAGGAAGATAGAGAAGATACTGGTCTTGATCGCCATAGGGCTCATAATAGTACTGGGCAAATATTTTTTGATTCCGGGCATTCCAGAAAAAAAGGCCGAGCTCTTATGGGTTGGGGAAAAGGTTCCATTACCCCCACCACGCTATTCCAGCACGACCTCAGTTGAGGAGGCGATATCGCGGAGGAGGTCCGTTAGAGAATATCAGGACAGAGACCTGGATCTCGAGGACCTATCTCAACTACTATGGGCTGCCCAGGGCATAACCCTCCCCAAGAAAGGTTTCAGATCGGCCCCCTCTGCCGGAGCCTTATATCCACTGGAGTTCTATGTCGTTACTGGAGAGGGTATATTCCATTATGCCCCTTTTGAGCACGCCCTAGAGCTTATGCATAAGGGCGACGTTAGAGTGGAGTTGGCCAAGGCGGCGGTGGATCAAGAATGGGTGAGGGAGGCCCCGGCGAGCATCGTCATCGCTGGCGTATTCGAGAGGACAACACAGAAGTACGGATTGAGGGGGGAGAGATACGTTTACATGGAGGCTGGCCATGTCGCACAGAACATCTATCTCCAGGCTGAGTCCCTGAATCTTGGCACGGTCGTGGTGGGCGCCTTTTATGACGAAGAGGTCCAAAAGTTGTTGAAGCTTCCAGAGGACCATCGCCCATTGTACATCATGCCCGTGGGCTATAAATTGGGTTAGAGGGGAGTCGATGAGGAGAGCAATAGTAACCTCGTTGGAGATATATGTAGTAAGCAGTATCATATTTTCACTCCTGTACTATCTGAAACCGAGACCCCTAGATTGGCATCACTACTTCGCTTACCTTACCCTAGTAAGCTTCATCGCCCTCACCATCACGGGGGCGATAATGATGAGATCGGATCCAGAAGGCAGGTACAGAAAGCTACACATAATCTTCGGGATCTTCGCTTCTCTAGCCTTGATAGCCACCATCCTCACCTTCAGATATGGCTTGATGTAGAACCCGATCTTCGTCATAGTTTTTAAGAATTCATCATTTGGCTCAGCTGTTCAAAAGGTTAAAAACC
>JBHIFP010000090.1:0-5545 GCA_046761145.1 Hydrothermarchaeales archaeon (SeqCode) | reverse complement strand
GAATTCCTTGAGCCATCAGTAGGAGACAGTATCGTCCTCAAAGGACCCACCCTATGATATTATGGCATTTAGCGAATAAATAGTTATTTATCTTTCAAACAATTCTTGACCCTCTTTTTTGCACATTACACTGACGGTCGCGTATTTTATTGCATCACTTCCAAGATCAAGTTCTTACAGCTGGGGGGTAATTTTGAACACCGCAAAAGAAGTATTGAAGAGACGGTACTAAAATTTTCAACTGGATAAAAAAAATCAGGGGATGCCCAACTTATCGACTTCTTCTCACCCTTCTATCTCAGAAACACAAAACGCCATCACAATCCAAGGCCAAATCTATCAGGGTTGCGGCACCCACGACTTCTGCCTCTTCTATGAGGTCTTCTTCATCTATATCCTTCGCCTTCAATGTCCTATCGCATACTTGGAATTTTACCCCTTGTTCAATGGCCTCGTTCATTCTTTGCCTGAGGGTGGGTTTCCCTGGCTTAACAATTTCTTCATCTACCCTGCCTTTGACCAATATCTCTGCGCCTTCCATTATGCAGTACAATACGGTCTCTACATCCATGGCAGCGCTGATGCTGGCGAACATAAGTGCAGCACGCGCTAGTTGTGGAGCGTTCATCCCATGGGTTAGGAAGAACAGCATCTTCTTTTTCTCATCTGTCATCTCCCATCACTCCGACGTTTTTTAATTCCTCGTCTATCATCTTTATGAATAAAGAGAAGGGTTTAGCGCCTACAACCTTTGTCCCGTTGACAAAAAAGGTTGGCACCCGGTTTACTCCGAGGGATATACCTTCAGAGATGTCCTTTTCTATATACTCTTTATATCTTCCGCTTTCTAAAAGTGAATCGAATTTGTCACCCAATCCTACTTTTCTCGCGTATCGTTTTAGGCTCGATATCCCTAGATCCCCTTGGTTTTCGAACAATATGTCGTGATACTCCCAAAACTTCCCCTCTTCGAAGGCGCATCTCGCCGCTTCTGCAGCTTTTTGGGAATTTGGGTGAATTTCGCGCTTCGGGAAGTTCATGAATACCAATCTGATCTTTTCGTCATAAGTCTCGAAGATTTGCTTTATTACAGATTGGGACGTGGCACAAGGAAGACATTCAAAGTCCGAGAATTCGACGATAGTGACCCTCGCGTTGGGAGGCCCTCTTTGAGGACGGTCCTTCAGGGTTACTTCATGCCCAGATTTCGACGCATTTTTTTCACTTGATGTGCACATTTTCCGTACCTTCAATGGAATATAGCACTTCATAAAGTCCTATCCAAAATTGAGTATTCGGCCCTAAAAATCTTTTCCCCTCTCGCTTTCGGCTCTGGCGAACGAAAACTTTATATATGGTTGTGCATTATTTTTCACAATCACGGTTGTGCATTATTTTTCACAATCACGAACCCGATAGGTGAGTAATTGGATGTAAGGGGTAGTTAGATGGAAGCTATGAGGCAGGTGTTCTGGAACATTCCAAGAGAGATTCAGATAATCTTTTACGTAACCACAATCATAGTCGTGATCGTATTTGTACTTGGCGTACTACAGAGGATGTCAATCTGGCTCGAAGGTGAGGACGAAGAAGACAGCGTGCTTCATGGTCTGGGGTTGTGGGGGGCGGTCAAGCTCAGTCTGTATACTTTGTTTTCAACTGGCTGTATCTTCGTGATGAAGCTCTTCGCACGAGGGGTTCGCGGGGTAAGGCACGCTTTCGTTGTATGGGGCTTCAGCTTTAAAACGAGGGTCTTCGCACGAGGGGTTCGCGGGGTAATGCATATCTTCCTCGTGTGGAGTTTCGTAGTTTTATTCATCGGAACTCTCATTACACAATTCAACTATGACCTACATCTAAATTTCCTCAAAGGAAATTTTTATTTAATCTTTTCATTTGCGCTCGATATAGGCGGGCTATTGCTCTTGATCGGGGCATCCGTACTTCTAGTTAGGAGGTATGCCGCTAAATCCGAGAGGATGATCACAAGCGCAGAAGACCTGATCGTTCTGTTATTGCTCTTTCTGATACCTCTCTTCGGGTTCATCGTGGAAGGGTTAAGATTGGCAGTCACCCAACCGGAAGCCATGGACTGGTCCCCAATCGGGGCCTTGTTTGCCAGCTTATTCCAGACGGTCTTTGGGCCTAGAGGAGCATTGCTGCGGAGCTTGCATCTGGCCGCCTGGCTGTCTCATGTCTCTCTGGTCTTCATACTGATAATCTACATCCCGTTTTCCAAGTTATTCCACATGTTCGCTGCCCAGATAACGCTCTATGCGACTATTAGGAAATATAAGGAGGAACTCTGATGGGCGAGATCAAACCCAGATCGCTCGTTGATACTTTGACCAGGCTCCAAATTGTTGAGCTCGATGCCTGTGCCCGTTGTGGCGAATGCCTAAATTGGTGCCCTGCATACGAGGTTACAGAGGATAGGTTCTTTAACCCACAAGAGAAGATCGCTGAGTACAGGTCTTTTGTCGGGAGGGTACACGGAATCAAAGCCAAGATATTTGGACCCAGGGGCATAGATGAAGAGGCCCTAAAGGAATTCGCCAACGCCGTTTACGAGTGCACGACCTGTGGTGTTTGCCAGGAGGTTTGCAAGGTAGGGATTAAGTGCCAGAAACTGTGGCCGGCCATTCGCGCCAAGATGGTGGAGCTGGGTCTCGGACCAATGGAAGAACAGAAGAAGATGCCCGAGGTGATCGGGGAGAAGAGGAATCCATATAATAGACCCCCAGAGGATCGATTCGACTGGCTTCCAAGAGGTATAAAGATCGCCGACAATGCAGAGGTTGGATATTTCGCGGGATGTACGGGTTCATATCAATCCAGTCCCATGGTGGAAGGGGCAGTCCGGGTTCTTCATGCTACAGAGACCGAATTTACCATGCTCGGCGCTGAAGAGGAGTGGTGCTGTGGCTTTCCCCTCTTTATAGTCGGATTGCGAGATCTGATCGAAGAGCATGTGGAACACAACGTAGAGGCATTTGCTTCGAGAGGTATAGAACGCCTAGTAACCTCTTGCCCTTGCTGTACTTATATGATCAAGGACTATTGGCCCAAATTCTATGGGGGCAAGCTGCCATTCGAGTTGATGCATATAACGCAGATTATAGCCGAAAAAATCGAGGAAGGGAAGTTGAGGCTGACAAAATCTCTGCAAAAAACCATAACATTTCACGACGCCTGCTATCTGAGCAGGGGCACCGGTATCGTTGAAGAGCCTAGAAAGATAATCGATCATCTTCCCGGGGTTAAATTCATAGAGATGGAGAGGAATAGAAAGCTCACAAAGTGCTGTGGGGCGGGGGGCGGCATAAGGAGGGCCTATTCAGATCTCTCCTTCGACATGTCATTAGACCTGATAAAAGATGCGGAAGAAATTGGGGCGGAAATTCTGGTGGTGGACTGTCCTGCGTGCTATGAAAGGCTGCCTTTAGCTGTATATATGAGGAAATATGAAACCAGCTTGAAGATAATGGATCTAATGCAGCTCACTGCAGATCTGCTCTGAGAAGGACAAATTACCAATCAAAAATAGCGGGGGAGCTCTTTTAAAATATCATACTGTCTCTCCACCCTTTCGTTTGACTCTTTGCGTTTCTTCCTTTACGATTTCTCCCCGTGCTATCCTCTCAGCCATGTAAGAAGCTGCTTCCATGTCGAACTTGAGCAATTTCTGGACTATTGGATTGTCTTCATTTAGTGTGTATAGCGTCGCCCTTCCTATAGTCCGCGTCGCCTTGACGAAACCCCATCGCTCCAACTCCCCCCAGTGCCTGTTTAAGGTGCTCCATCCTATCCCGGCGTGCTCCGCTATCTCGGTCTTCGTGTAGTCAAATCCCTTGTGGTCTATCAGGTGGTCCAGAATCTTTATTATCGGGGTCTCTCCAAAGATGTCCTTCAATGCCATTGCATTCACCGACCATTAATTTATAGATTGGTATATTTAAATCTTATGTATCGAAACTTTCAAATATTATTTAATGATATAACAAGCTTTCATTGGTGGTATAATGATATCCAAGTTAGAGAAGCATATCCTGTTCAAACTTTACCGTAATCTCTATATCGGCGGAAGGCACACCTCCGAGGATAATGTCGTTAAAGGTCTGCCAAAGCACGTGCGCGGAGAGGCGAAGAAGGCTCTAAAATCCCTCATCAAGAAGGGATATATTCTCCCCAAGCCCACCTCCTATGGTCTTCAGGTATCTCTCAACCCCCGGATGATCGGCGAGATAAAGCAGATCCTTGAAGATTAGAAGTTGCTCAAATTTTGCTTTCCCCCTGGGTGAGGGCTTTATGATGGAGAAGCGGAAAGTGGTATGGATGACCACCCCTCATAAGCAAGAAGACCGCAGCCTTGGCATCTAAGAGTTGTGGTCACGATTTTAACTATACTTTATAATACGGTAAAAAAAGAAAGGGGCGATGCCCTTTCGCCCCCTACTTCCGAGAATCTGTTTTCCTTCAGTATATTCCGCGATCGAACTTTGGAGGCAATAGATACTCCCAATCTTCTCCGGCCTTGTGTTTCTGGTATACTTCGAGGACTTTTGCCGCGTATTCGAAGGCATAGGGGATCCCAGGCCCGTTGGGCACGAAGCCCGCACCGATCATCCCGACGGCGACCGCTTCAAAGACCTCCTCGAAGGTCGCCCCTTCCTTCGCAGCCGGGATTACGTGGATCAAGCACCTTGGGGACATTTGTGCGACTCCGATCGCCGTGAACATCAATTCTTTGGTTTTCTTCGATAACGCTCCATCGTCCCATATGGATGCATAGAAATCTGCAAAAGTTTTACCGGCCTGAGGAGCTACCGTATTTATTATCTTGAACATCCTGGGAGTAAAGCCCATCTTCTCCTCCATATACTTATTCGCTTCTTCAGCCTCAGCTTCAGTTACCATAGTTCCAACCTCCTTTTTTCCCTCTTTTTTAAATAGCCTTCCGATTATTGGCAATGGCAAAATTCCACCACCCTACTCTTGATTGTTATTAAAGGATATATATAATATTTTGGATTTGAGAGGGGTCGTCTAAAAATTCGATGGAAAGTCTAATTCGGCACCAGTATGATGAAAGTTAAGCATGGCAAGCCCCAATAGACACCTTGTGTATTGGAAGGCCTACCGTGCTTCGAGGGGATATGATCGCTCCTACATATTTGAGCTTGTCATGGGTCTCGTGGAGATGCTGGGCTCGCCTTGGAGGACCTCTAGGCGTGGTAGAGGGCCGGAGTTCACGCCAAAGGAGCATGCCGCGATCTGCATATACGTGCGCTACTTCAACTATTCGTATGGGAATGCTGAGGGAGCGGTGCCTCCGCTGATCTCCAGGATCATAGATTACTCGACGATGGGCTGGGCGATGAAGCGTCTGCCATATCATACCTGCGCCCGTTCTTGACGACGAAAGCTTTAAGTTTGCAAAAAGGGCATACGATTCCGTGCATTGGCACTCCTCCTTAGGCCTTGCTCAGCCCCTTGGAGGTCTTTGTGTGCCATGATAGTCACGGATGCTTGCGGGTGGGAGTCC
>JBHIFP010000089.1:0-5630 GCA_046761145.1 Hydrothermarchaeales archaeon (SeqCode) | reverse complement strand
CAACAAGAATCGACGAGGCGATAGATCAAGGATACGTCGGCACCGGTAAAAAGCTTATGAAGGTCGCCATACCAGCGACAAAAATCGACGAGGCGATAGATCAAGGATACGTTAAAACCGGCGAGAGACTGTTGGAGACGGTCGGGCCCGCGACGAGACTCGACGAGGCCCTGGATAAAGGGTATATAAAGAGCGGAGAAGAGTTCGTCGAGATATTGGGTCGTCGCGCGACGAAGTTTGACACGGCAATAGACCGCTTTTACATAAAGCGGGGAGAAGATTTTGTCGAAGCCTTTGGACCTCGGGAAACGAAGTTCGATGAGGAAAAAAATCGATGGTATGTAAAGAGGGGAGAAGTGTTCATTGAAGTTTCTGGACCGCCTATAGCGGAGTTTGATAAGGCGGTAGATCATTTGTATATAAGGAGGGAGGGACGGTTTGTCGAAATTTACAGCCCCCCAATGGAGGAAGAGTTTCTATTGTTTGGAAGGTACCCTGTCCATATTCCGGGTTTTGGCGAGGAGGAGTCGTTGAAGATAAGCAGAGACATATTCTTCGAGTTCACAAATCACGCGGCCGCATTCGATTTGAAAGTTATCGATGGCTTTGTGAATTTGTATGGAAGAGTTGCGTGGGTTATCTCAAGAAGCTCGGATATATTCGATATAAAAGTTGTGGACGGGGTTGTGAACTGGATCGCCGATGAGCTACATAGGTTGGGCGGAAGTTTACGAAAGCCCGAAACTGGAATAGTCCATGACTACGCTAGCGGAGTGGTGATAGGGGTGATCATTTTGGGAGTCATAGTCCTAATCGGATAAAAAGATAAGGAGGATGAGAGATGGCATTACCGATATTGTCGATAATGATTTCTTTGCCTTTGATCGGCGCCGGTATAACATACCTCATGGGTAAAGAGAATGTAAGGGCTTCGAAATTTTTTGCCGTTGGAGTGACGTTGGCAACATTTCTCTTGTCGATTGTAACGATAACCAAAATAGATTTTACAAATCCGAGCTATCAACTCGTGGAAGAACATATTTGGGCAAGATCTTTTGGGATGACCTATCTTATGGGCGTAGATGGTATCAGTTATCCTTTCATATTACTCACAACCCTCCTTTCACTAATGGCTGTAGCATCCTCTTGGCACATCGATCATAGAACGAATACCCATTATGCCCTCTTATTGCTCCTTCAAGCAGCCTTGACGGGGGTCTTTACATCCCTCGATCTCTTTCTGTTCTACATATTCTGGGAGATAGTGCTAGTCCCGATGTACTTCTTGATAGGGATCTGGGGAGGGCCCAGAAGGGAGTACTCCGCAATAAAATTCTTTATTTATACCCACTTCGCGAGTCTCGCCGTCCTCCTTTCAATCATCGCCTTCTACTTCAATACAACTCCCCATACGTTCAGCATGATCGAGATAGCAAAGGTGGCACCAACGTATTCTCACACTCTTCAGACCATCCTCTTTGCAGCATTATTCTTCGGGTTCGCGGTAAAAATGCCGACTTTTCCATTCCACACTTGGTTGCCGGATGCCCACGTAGAAGCACCTACTGCGGGCAGCATCCACCTCGCCGGTGTCCTCTTAAAGATGGGGGGCTATGGTCTCATCCGACTTGGAGTCATGATGATTCCAGACGGTGCCCGAACTCTTGCTCCAGTGATGGTCATATTGGCAGTCCTCAGTGCATTCTACGGCGCATTTTGCGCCATGGCTCAAAAAGATATAAAGAAGTTGATCGCTTACTCCAGTGTAAGCCACATGGGTTATGTTCTCCTCGGGATAGCCGCATTCAATGTCATAGGGATAAGCGGTGCAATCTATGAGATGATGGCCCACGGGATAATTACGGGGGGGCTGTTCTTCCTCTCGGGGATAATTCACGACCATGCGGGATCGAGGATAATTGAAAAAATAATCGGTTTTGGTAAGAGGACCCCGATAATGACAGCGATAATAGCAATTTCATTCCTCGCCTCGATGGGATTACCCGGACTAGCCGGATTTGTCGCCGAGTTCCTCATCTTCGTGGGCGCCTTTTCGGCATACAAATTTGTGACGATCATAGTTGTATTTTCGGTTGTATTTACGGCAGGGTACTTTTTATGGACTTTGCAACGTCTTGCATTTAGGCCCCCTCATCCCAATCTCCCGGAACATATTGAAGACATGGAGACATGGACAGAACTCATCCCATTACTGATATTGGTATTCCTCATGGTATTGTTGGGAGTATATCCCCCTCATCTGCTGAACATGATGGATGCCTCTGTAAGAAATCTGGTCCTTATAATAGGAGGATAGGTATTGAATTATCTTTTGATATTTCCTGAGATCATCTTAGGACTCTTCGGCTTGCTGACCCCCATAATTGATCTATTTATAGCTAAGGAGAAGAAGAGCATTCTCCACTATTGGACTCTAGTTGGGCTATTACTCTCCCTTTCGGCATTGCTCAAAGTACTCAACGTAAGGGGGACTATATGGAATGGCATTTTGGTTATAGATCCATTCTCCCATTTTTTCAAGATAATCTTCCTAATCGTTGCCTTACTCGTGACCCTCGCATCTATCGTGTACATGGAGAAGCATGAGGATCTTGGGGAATATTATACATTGATACTATTTGCGACCCTAGGCATGATGTTCGTTGCTTCGTCCGGGGAGTTGATAACCCTCTATATCTCCTTAGAGCTCGCAACTGTCTCGACATATGCCTTGGTAGGGTTTTTCAAAAAAGACCCCAATTCGAGTGAGGCCGCGATAAAATATTTCATAATCAGCGCCCTTTCCTCTGCTCTGATAGTATTTGGCATGTCCTTTATCTACGGCGCAACCGGATCAACGAAGATTTACGTGATATCGGGAATACTGAAAGATTTGATCGGGCAGAAGGCCCTCGAACCCATACTCATATTGGGGGCTGTCCTCCTGATAGCCGGCTTCGGCTTTGAGATCGCTGCCGTGCCTTTTCACATGTGGCTCCCCGACGCTTATGAAGGCGCGCCGACGACGATAACGGCTTTTATGGCCACTGCTTTAGAAGCCATGGGATTCGCCGCGGTGTTTCGGATATTTGGGGTCTCGATGACCGCTATGCAGTCGCGCTGGGGGTTCATCTTTGCCATTTTAGCCTTTATGACCATGGTCTGGGGCAATCTAGTACCCCTCGTGCAGAGGAGCGTAAAGCGTCTTCTGGCTTATTCGTGCATTGGTCACGCAGGTTATATCTTAATTGGAGTGGCCGTAGTTTCACCATTAGGCATTGCTGGGGGACTATTGCACCTTTTGGTTTATGTCTTCATGAAGGGAAGCGCATTTATCGCTGTGGCCATGCTTTCTCATACCCTCGCCTTGCGCGATATCGAAGACTACAGGGGTCTTCGGGACAGCGCCCCCATCACCGCTTTTTGTTTGACGATATTCTTGCTTTCGTTGGCAGGGATCCCTCCTTTAGGCGGCTTTGTCAGTAAGTTTGTCATTTTTTCAGCGGCAATCGAAGGGGGTATGGCTTGGTTAGCGGTAGTGGGGGTTATAACTAGCGCCATATCCCTCTATTATTATGCTAAGATCATAAAGGAAATGTATATCGTTAGATCAGGGAAATCTGAGAAGATAATAGAACCCAAACCAATTCTACTTGTATTGGTAGTTTCATTGATAGCCCTTTTTCTGATAGGGCTTTATCCCGATCCATTCATAGCCTTTGCGATGAAGGCGGGGAATGGTTTATTAAGCTTTTGAGGAGTGATAGAATCATTTGTAAACATATCTATAAAGTTAATCTAAATAAAAATAAGTAAAGTTAGTGTAAGAAAGTAAAGTAGTTTTATTTTGTACACTAAAGAATGGTTTATTAAGCATTTGAAGAGTGATAGAATCATTTGCAAACGATAGCTTTATTAGGGTAAACACACATAAAATCTATAAAGTTGATCTAAATAAAAATAAGTAAAGTTAGTGTAAGAAAGTAAAGTAGTTTTATTTTGTACACTAAAATAGTGGAAATATTGAGTAATGATTTGTAAGAGGTGAGAATGTGCCGGTTGGAGTAGTTATGTCTATGAGGCCTGCATTGGCCGTATTTATACCACTTATCTGTGCCTTCCTTATCCTAGTGACTGGAGATAAGCATAGGAATCTTAGAGATATGTGGAGCCTAACCGCAGCTTTAGCGGTATTTATGCTGGTTGCATCCATCATACCCATCGCGATAAATGAATTTGTGATAGAATCACCCATATACTCGTTGGTCAGGATCTCCCCCATCCTCGTAGTCCAATTTAGAGTAGATTCCCTGGGAGCATACTTCGGAGGTCTCTCGGCGTTCATGTGGTTATGGATGGCGATGTATTCCATAGGGTATCTGAGATATCTGCACGAGCGAAATCAGAGCAGATTTTTGGCATGCTTCGCCCTCGTGATCGCAGCGGGAATTGGTATAGCATTTGCAGGGAACCTATTCACGTTGTTCATATTCTATGAGATAATGTCCGTAAGCGCATATCCCCTGATCATCCACCACGAGACCGAAGAGGCCATGAGGGCGGGGAGGAAGTATCTGATGTACGTCCTCATAGGCGGGGTCTTTGTCCTCGGTTCCATGGCCATGACTTACGTATTGGCCGGGACGTTGACCCTCTCTCAGATGGGAATCTTATCTGGAACTGCAACTCCAAATACCCTCCGCTTGCTATTTTTGACATTTGTTATCGGGTTTGGAGTAAAATCCGCGATAATGCCTCTGCACGGGTGGCTACCGGCATCTATGGTTGCTCCTACCCCGGCCAATGCGTTGCTCTCAGTTGTTGAGGCGGGGGTATTCGGGATAGCGAGGCTGGTATATAACATATACGGCGTTGACCTCGTAAGAGAGCTTGGATTGGGTTTGCCACTCGCCTATGTAGCGACGATAACGATACTCTTGGCATCTGTTTATGCATGGAGGCAGGACAACTTGAAGAGGAGGCTCGCGTACTCCACGGTGAGCCAGCTATCATATGTTATACTCGGCGTTGCATTGATGACTCCAAACTCCGCGCTTGGCGGTATAATACACATCGTTCACCAAGCTTTCATGAAGAATACGCTCTTCTTCTGCGCAGGAGCCATATTTGTCCAGACGGGCAAGAAGAATATAAGCGAGATGCGGGGTCTTGCCAAGAGCATGCCCTTGACGATGACTGTTTTTGCCATTAGCGCTTTGGGCGTAATAGGCATACCTCCTATGGTTGGGTTCTTGACAAAGTGGTACCTCGCCATTGGGGCTTTGGAGGCCCACCTGCCCATTTTCCTTGTAGTAATATTGATCAGCGCGATGCTAAATGCGGCATACTATCTCCCGCCAATTTATGACGGTTTCTTCGTTGAACCTGACGATCCAGATACCGAGTATGAAGAGGCGCCGATGTCGTTACTTGCACCATTGATAATCACTGGCATGTTTGTCCTAATTTTCGGCGTATTTGCGAATATACCCTATACCCCTCTGAGGCTGCTTCACATTACAGTGAAGGAAGTCTTACATCTACCTGTTGCTATCTTCAGATAGGTGGGAAACGAGATGGCACCTGTCCACGAACCCCAGGCTGTACTCCATGCCGTAACATCACCGATA
>JBHIFP010000088.1:0-5659 GCA_046761145.1 Hydrothermarchaeales archaeon (SeqCode) | reverse complement strand
CTTAAGTAAGGTGGGTATATTTCAAAAAATAAGTTTCCTCCCACATCATTAATTAGCATCGAATAAGGTAGGGACAGATAGTTTAAGCCCATTCCTATATCGTACAGGGCAGTTATAGTGAAAGTTCTGAAGGAGGCGGATCAATGGAAGACTTCGAAGACCGTAAAAGCCATCCATTAGACGGCGGCTGCCCGATTCAAAAAAGGGAGATCGGAGAAAAGAAATTTTTACTTGGTTTGCGCCACTCTATTCGTGGTCTTAAACAAGCTTAACGTATAAAAAGTTGAATCGCGATCAGCTCTGGGCCTTTGCGTCTATTCTATGCGGCAGCATGCAGTATATTTAAAGAAAGCGTACCAAGCATAGGTGAGCACCGCTATGGAGACAAAGAGCAGAAACGTGATGGGCCCTTCGACTGGGGTCATATCTATACCATTTATATATTTAAGACCATGAACTACCGATAGCGTCGCCATCATAACGCCCAAAAACAGGGCCGAATAAAAGAGCCTCATCCTGTGTTTTGGGTTGTTGCTTATAGTTTTGAGGAGGTCCGCCGTCTCGCATTTTCTGAACCAGTTCTCTGCCTGCAATCCGAAGTAGGCCGAGATGATAACAAGCACTATGTCCAATACCGCCCAGAAACTTGATCCGTCAGTCAAAAGAACCATCTTCCTGCGTTTATCGTAATTATCATGTGGATTGGGTATAAAAAACTTTTTAGTGAGAGATTGTTATCTGACTATAGATAAGATAATTGCTTTTTGGTTTATGAATGCGAAGAGTGCGGCGCGAACTATACCGTTATGGCGTAATCGCGTCGCCCTTCTTTTTTTATTTTCCGATAAATTTATTTAAGTAACTCTAGAGATTCAATTCCAAGTTAAATACGTTTAAATACTTTATATCCCCCACTATACCCCACAACTATTCTGGAGGACGAGGATGAAGGCACAGGTCAGTCTCACACCGGTGGAGTCTAAGAGGTTGATCGCAAAGGCGGTGAAGGAGCACGATAAGGTCAAGAAGGCGTTGAAAGAGGGGATCGTGGCCATCGCGCTGGGCTCGACCAACGCCTTTGTCGCGGAGGAGATTCTGGGCAAGGAGATCGAGAAGGGACGCTATATCGCGGGGATGGTCGATGAGAGGGGTTCATGCGTCGTTCCCAGGGGGGAGAGGATGAAAGAGGTCGTCCTCGAGAAGGGCAAAGTTATAGATGAAAAACTGGAAGAGGTTGTGCTCAGAATGGGCAGAGGCGATGTCTTCGTCAAAGGCGGTAACGCCCTAGATTTTGATGGCATAGCTGGGGTGATGCTCGCGAGCAAGACCGGCGGTACCATAGGGAGCGTCTTGGGCATCTTGAAATCGAGGGGCGTCGATTTGATCATCCCCATCGGTCTGGAAAAACTCGTGCCTTATTCGATAACCGAGGTCTCGAGGAAGACAGGGATATACGAGACCGACCTATCCACCGGCATCCCGGTGGGGATTATGCCCATCTCTGGCGAGGTTATAACGGAGATAGAGGCCTTTGAACTCCTGACGGAGACTAGGGTGTATCCGATGGGTTCTGGTGGCGTAGGTGGAGGGGGAGGTTCCCATACCTTCCTGATAGAGGGGCCCGATGACGAGGTGAAGAAGGCCTTTGAGCTCGCCGAAGAAGTTAAAGGCGAGAAGCCCATACCGGCATTGAGGGGCGACTGTGCCTCTTGTATCTATGAATACTGTCCATTTCACGCCCGAAAGGGATAGAAAATTTTGATCATTATAAGACCGAACTATAACCACTCACCCAAATCCCTTCCTATGGAAACTCGCAGGCGAGATCCTGATCGTCAACGGGATAATAGTATCTTCTTCTAATCTAAAGTCCTATCGTGCCCTCTACAAAAATTGATTTTATGGCAGAACGGCGTCGATTTTTCAAGAAAGATTGGAGGTAAGGTACATTCACCGCTTCTTTATCACTACTACGCTATCGGGGTCGAGGCTGATCCACTTCGTCTCGTAGCCTAGGTGCTTCAACAAGCCATCTATATTGGAGATGCCCTCTCCTTCCAGGAGTTCGACTACGTGGCTATATCCCTCTTTGGAGGGTAACCTCTCGAGCTTACTTTCGATGCCCTTGACCTTGACCTTGGATACCAGTTCATCTCCGACCAAAACGTAGTTTTCGTCGCCCTTAACCAAGGCCTTGATCGCTTCTACCCCGACATCGTACCCACTCGCCAACTTCCTCAGATCGATTACATCGCCTTCTAGCTCGATCCCTTTACTGGCCAGGTACTTTATCTCTCTTTCCGTATTCTGCATTTCGAATCCTTTGAGATGGCCATAGACCTCCTTTACCGGAATCTCCTTCTTGTAGTATATGACCTTCATCCTCCCTTCGAGCTCCTTGAACTTGGAACAGGCGAGATTTTCATCTACAGCCAAGATGAGGTTGTCCTCTTCCAGGAGGGAGAGTTTGTAAAGCTTCTTCTTCAAGTAGTCCTCCGTCCAGAAACCCACTACCTCCAAGTAGAAATTCATTCCCCTCTTCCTGAACCCAAAGTCCGGGATGAAGACCGAGTTGCCGGCTATCAGAGGCTCTGGCTCTCTGGTAAGGATCCAACCTTTCTGCAAGGAGTTGAAGCCCCTTGCGAACTTCTCCTCAACAGAGCTGTCGAATATGGGCTTCTCCTCTTTTTGACCTCGCCATCCCCCCTCAACTTTCAGCGAGTCATTGTACCCCGAGTCCAGCTCAAAATCTCGGATTCTGGGCGTCCCATCATACCCCCTCATGACGATCTTTGCAGTAATTTTCCAGTCTTCGCTTTCGACTATTATGGGTAGGAGCTTGGCCATGGAGGTGCCGTATTTCTCGGTCATCTTGAAGAGGGATAGAGGCCCCTCCACACTTATGATAAGCCCCCCATCTCTCTTCTCGACGAGGTACATGAGCCCGAGGTACTTTATCCGCCTGAATACCCCCTTATAGTCGCGATGGGCCGATATGGAGACGTCCATGCTCATGGCCTTGAAGAGCAGGGTCTGGGCCAAGGATAGGTTGTACCGCCTCAAGAGCTCCTCTGGGGAGGGGGCATCGAAATTCACCAGGATCAGCTCCGATTCGTAGTCTGCCCAGAGAGACGCCTCAAGTTCATCCACAGAGATCTTCAACGATTCCGCAACGTTCTGCAGCACGGTCCTCCTTTTCTCCTCCGATGTGATGGGTCCAATCTTGTTGGCCTCTTGAAACGCCGATCTCCTGGCTCGGATCGGCTCAACGAGGCTCTTTACTCCGAATTCGCACCGCCTCAAAAGGAGAGTTCTGAGCCCCCTGATAAGGCGGTGGTCGACATCCCACTCGACCTCGAGTTCACCGATGACCTGCGAGAGTTCGCCCTGTTTCTTACCAACAAAATCTTTCACCGTTTCTATCAGGGTCGATGCCAGATCCAGATTTACATCATTCAATCGGGCGAATACTGGGAAGACCCTACCCCTCCTCGTCCTCGCCACCAAGAGCTCGCTCGGAAGCATTTCAAGCCCCCACCGCCCTCTTCCTCCGCTTTGAGCTGATGACCTCGCTGGTCTTCTTGGAGACGATCTCGTAGAGGATGGCCCTCTTTTCCTCCTTTTTCCTCAATATCCTACCGAGCCTCTGCCTGAACTCCCTCTTGCTGCCGGTGCCGCTCAAGATGACCCCTATGCTGGCCTCTGGGACGTCCACCCCCTCGTCTAGGACCTTGGACGTGACGATGGTGCTGTACTCGCCAGTCCTGAATCTGCCCAGATTCTCCTTCCTCTCCTCCTTCTTGGTCTTATGGGTGATGGAGGGGATGAGGAAGTTCCTCGAAATCCTGTCGACCAGCTCGTTGTATTCCGTGAAGATCAGTACCCTGTCTCCCTTGTGCCCCTCGAGGATGCCCTTCAAGGCGATCAGCTTGCCCCTCGAGTTCAATGCAATCGTCCTGGCCCTATGCCTCGCCAGTAGCGCTTCTCTGGCCTTTGGGTCCCTCCCGCTACGCATGACGAAGCGCCTGAAATCTTGTGGCGTTCTCAGTTTCACATTATTTCTCCTGAGAAAGTCGAGGTAGATATTTTGGTTCTTGTCATATTCCAATTTCTCCTTCGGGGTGAGATCGGTGGATATTATCTTGAGGTCGTACTCTGCAAGGTGCTTTCCCGCGAGTTGTCCGATCTCGGCTTCGAAGACCTTCCCCCCCACCAATCTCGGGAGCTCTTTATGCAGCCCGTCCTCCCTCTCATACGTAGCTGTTAACCCCATCCTAAAGGGCGCGGCGAACATCTCCGCTATATTCGAGTAGCCAGGCGCTGGAAGGTGGTGGATCTCGTCGAAGACCATCAACTTGAACCTGTTCCCCAGATTGGGGGCATGGATGTAGGCAGAGTCGTATGTGGCAACGGTCACGGCTTCTATCTCATATGATCCACCCCCCAACAGCCCTATTTTGATCGAGAACTCTTCTTCCAGTCTACCCCTCCACTGATCGACCAGATCCAGAGTCGGAACGATAACGATCGTTGCTTCGTTTAAAAGGGATATGGCCTCCATCGCAACTACGGTCTTACCTGCCCCGGTAGGGAGGACTATCGTCCCCTTCTTGCCAGCCCTTAGCCAAGCATCCAATGCTTCTTCTTGATACCCCCTCAGTTTTATCTCCGATGCTTGGAAGATGGGGCAGGGTATTGTGTCGAGGACCTCATCCGAGAACTCTACCTTAGAGAGCTCCAAGTACTCGACGACGTCCCTGTAATGAAGGGCCATGGCCCTGTAACAATTTGTGCGGGGATCCCATGTGGTGTAGGGCACCCTCACATCTCCTTTCACCAAGATGGTTCCCTTATCGTAAGATAGGCGTGTCATCGTATGACGATATGTATTAAAAGTAATAACGTTTTGGAATCCCTTTCCTGAATTTCCAATGGAACATGTAAAAAACTTGAAGAATCAAAGAACTGACGGCAGGATGCGGGGCCGCCGTTATACCGTTGATTGGTTGAGACCGGATTGCCAAATGACCTTCTACGTAGATCTCTATCCATTGCTCCTAGGCGTGTTTTGCGTGTTTGGGGATGAGGGGGGAGCTATTATAGATCGGCCTTCAAGAGTTGTATCGTCCCCATCAGGGGTTTCTACTGCATCTCAGCGGATACCGAACATCGGATTACCGCTATGGCTGGAGTTGAAATAGGCCTTGCGTAATAGTAAAACTAAAAAATAACCAGGCGATAATAGAGACGGGCGCTGACAAGCTCGAGGGAAATAGCGGGCGAGTGGATGGAAGCCCGCGGCGCGCCCAAGGTGCTAAGCACCGGAAGAATGCGTTCCACAGTGAGAAGCCAGCGCCTACATTACTGCCCATATCTGAGGAGTCTTGGAAAGGAAGTTCCGGAATTGTAGAAGAGGAGCATAATGCCTAATCAACAACTTTGCCCTTTATGCAACAGGAGGAAGGCGAAGAGATATTGTGGTAGGTGGGATACCGGCATATGTGCAAGATGTTGTGGAACCAATAGAGATTCGAAATCGTGCCCCCAAGGATGTGCATACCTCGAAATCGCTATTATGGAACTGAAGGAGAGGACAGGGAAACTCCCCATCTACAAAGTCCTGAAGACGGATGGTGAGGGGAGCCACTCCATTATTGTA
>JBHIFP010000087.1:0-5992 GCA_046761145.1 Hydrothermarchaeales archaeon (SeqCode) | reverse complement strand
CCATTTCGAGATTATGTGGGGTTACGCTCTAACGGGCATGGCCCCAAATAATTATGAAATCTTTTTGAATGAGTTCGGAATTGAAGTTGCTCATTTGAATAGGGATGACACAGAAAAGGCAGCGAATTTTAGACCGTCAAAAAGAGACGTTCTCGATGCGTTGATCGCATCTACTGCCCTGAGATATGATGCAGAGGTTTGGACATTTAACGTGGGTGATTTCAAGAACTTCTTGCCAGATGAAAAAGTAGTTGAACCGAAGATATAATCGGGAAATCCAAGGTCGACTGGTACGCAAGCGCTGGAGAATACGAGGTCGTTTCGGACGCGTTCGCGACGGGAAAGTACGGCATCATAGTGGCCGGCAAGACCAGGACAGAAACAGCAGCTGCAGCAAGCGCATTGGCGGCATTGATTTAGAAGGCTCACGCCTTCTCTTTTTATTTTTTACGGATGTATATGAAGAAAATTTGATCGAACTAATCCCCTTAAATGGATATAGTTTCAGATGGCCCAAGCCAGATTCTACATCAAAGATAAGGTTCAGGGCGGGGGATACAGGCCTTTTATAGTTCAGAAAACAGGTTATGCCCGTTCTGGTTCTTCCATGTAATGCTTGAAGAAGGCAGCGAAAACGCCGACGAACACAAGATACCGGCAACGGCCATGTTCAGCTTTTTAGAAGGTCCAGAAGGCTTCTGCGGTATTATCGGCTTCTCCACCACCCTTATCGAGTTCAGCTCCTCCTCCTTCGCTATCTCGGCCTCAACTGTGTTGCATCGGGAGTGGTCAAATTTCAATATAACCTGTGCATGTTATATGTGCACATAGTATACATGACAAGCAAGACAATTTCTCTTTCAGAGGAGGCATATGAAAAACTCAAGGCCGAAAAGCGCAGAGGAGAAAGTTTCTCCAAGGTGGTGAATAGGTTGGTCAAGAAAAGGCCCCTCCCTGCCTTCGCGGGCGCTTGGAGGGACCTCGAAGAAGACAGAATCGAAGAGATCAAAAGCATATTGAAAAGGGAGAGAGAGATATCCCTCGAAGGGAAACGTTCTTGGGTGGAGTGATGGCCGTACTGGAAACGGATTTTTTGATCGACCTCCTTCGAGGCGAGGAACACGCCGTAGAGAAATCCGAGGAGATCGAAGAGAAAGGAGAAAGAAAAGCCACAACACCCATATCAGCGGCCGAATTGCTCGAGGGCGCCTATTATATCCAAGGAGAATACCTCGTCGCAGCTAAGGAGCTACTCCAGAGCCTGGAGATACTCGAATTCGACTTGGAGGCAGCCGATAGGGCTGGAGAAATTGGGGCAGAACTCGCCAAAAAAGGGAGACAAATCGGGATAGCGGATACCATGATAGCAGGCATAGTGAAGAGACATGGAGAACGCCTGGTCACGAGGGATGAGCACTATTGGGAAGTGAGAGGTCTCACCGTGGAGAGTTATTGAATCCCAAAATCGAAATCGTGTTTCCCCTCTAAAATAATAACGTATTAACGGTTATGGGGCTGCTTTATCAATTCAGTCTTCCATCCTACGCCTGCCGTAAATGACCAATAGGCCGCTTCTCCTTCTTAGCTATCCTCGCCTCCTAGATTGGCGTCATCTCTTCAGCGCCTCTTCAATATCCTCTGGGTCATAGATGAGACTGCCATCCCCTCTGAGCATTTCTTTCTCATCCATCCTTTTGCTTATCAAGCGGCAGTGCTCCTCCCTCTTCCTTTTGAACCAGACCACTTGCTGGGCTTTGCTTTCGAGCTCTTTTAGGATCTCATCCAAACCTCTTCTGCACTGTATTTTATTTTGTGCTTCTTGAGGAAGTCCACCAAGACACCTTTATTCCCTAATGGTACGAGGATAACGCTTTTCTCCACCTTTCGGCCACCCATCTTCTCCAAGAGCCCTGCAGAGACGAATAGCTTTGAGCCCACCTTCTGCCTGTAACCATAGAGCCCCCTCCAAGCCTTGACCTTCACACTCCTTTTGAGCCCGCTGAAGTCGAGTTTGAGCATGAGATAGTGCTTGGCGTTTTCCGGCATCTCCTGGTATTCGCCGTAGAGCTGAATGCCAGTGGTTACAACACTTTCGTAGATATCCCAGGCTTTCAAGGACCCTACTTTTATGGATATTGGGTTCTTCACCCCCTTCAACCTCCACTTCTCGCATATCTCAGACCTTTCGAAGGTCCTCAGCAAGCGTTCGATTTTATCTCCTAACCTTTCATCCACCTGAATGAAGATATCCACATCGCTCTCCTCATCGAAGTCGCCCCTTGGTACTGAGCCGAAGAGGATTGCCTTTTCTATTTCCCCCCCTATCTCGCTTTTCAGGAGGAAGGAGCAGAAATCCATGGCATAGGCTACCAAGTCATTCTTTCTCATCTATCATCCCCACGATGGTCTCTTCAAGATCCCTAAAGAGTTCAAGGGCCCTCTTTATTTTCTCCAAAGTTTTTGGTGCACCGTAGATAAGCTTCTCGGACAAATTTTCTAGCTCCATCATCTTTTCAACTATGGCATTTTTATTCCCGAAGTCCGGAAGCTTTTCCGACACCTTACTAGATTTGAACCACCTATGATTGAGCTGGAATCCCTCGTCCACGAGCTTCTTCTCGTGGAGAAAATAGGAAAGCAATTCCACTATCCCCCTCGAAACATTTAATCCAATAGTCCTCTGGGATTTTTCAATACCCCTTACCTCCATAACCCAATAGAATAGATTGTCTTTGTATTCCAGATAGGCTTTCCAATGATCTTCTTTCTTCATATCTTCACATATAGCATTTTGTGACTGAGTATATAAATTTTTCGTTACTGCGTCACATATGTGATTAAGGCACATAAAAGTATGTTACTCCATGACAAATTCAGGCGGGCAACCCTACATATCTTTCGTGAATTCTTCGATGATGGAGAGGGAATTCATAGGGGGGAGAATCAGGGCGCTCCTTCCTTCACAATACGCCGGATCCTTGTACTCACTTCTCTATTACAATTCTTGGGGAACGCAGCAAACACCCCGACGAACAGACCTAAGATGCCAGCAATGCCGATGTTTGTTCTTTTTTGAATCTCCTGTCTTTACGTATTTATCGGCAAATATTTGTTTTGTTAATGTTTTTATAATCAGATATACAAATTGAAAAATAAATGCGGTTAAAAAGATGAGTGGAACTAGTACTGCTTTTGATGAAGAGGTGGTTCGAAACATAGTTAAAACGAGGGATCTGCTCGAAGAGCTTTTAGAGACGATAGATATTCTGGCTGATGAAGAACTGATGATTGCGATAAAGGAATCTGAAAAGGAAGTTGAAGAAGGAAAGACGAGACCCTTTCGAGAATTTGTCAAGGAAATGGGTTTAGAGAATGACCTATGAGCTCAGGTCTACTCCAAAATTTGAGAAACTTTTCATCTTCGATGAATTTTTTGGTCCAATTTCAAAACCTAGACTAGAGAAAGCAGATATAACTCTTTTTTGGCGCACCGATACAGCAAAAATTAGGTCTAAACTCGTAAAATGGGGATTGAAATATTTTTTGATGTTAAAAGTCGTACGATAAAATATATGTACTACAATTTTTAATAAGTAATACAAATGAGCTGAGAGCAGTGGTAACAGTTACTAGGAAGTATCAAGTCACAATTCCGAAACTCGTCAGAGATGATCTGAAATTAAAGATAGGGGAAGAGGTAGTTTTTATCAAATCAAAAGAAGGATATAGGCTAATGAAAGCGAGCGAAATAATTGAAGAAGGCGCTGAGCTGTGTAAAGATATAGGAAAAACGATAGAAGAGATGCGCAAGGGCTTGGCTAAGGAATTCAAATGAAACTGCTCCTTGATACTAATGTCTTCTCGAATAAAAAGTTTTTAGAATGGCTAAAACAGCAAAAAACTACGGCATATATGTCTTCTATATCATATGTCGAACTCTTTTATCACTTTCTTAAAAAAGGAAGAGATGAGGAGTTCATGGATGCCTTTTTGAAAGCGACGGGGGTTGAGATACTGCCGTTCGACTTGGAATGTGCAAAAATTACTTCTAAGTCGAGCATTGGTAGATGGGATTTCAAAGAGCATGCTAGGGATTACATGATCGGAAGTTTGGCTTTAAAGCACGGTGGTCTTTTAGTTACTGAGAACATTAAGGATTTTGAGTGGATGAAAAAGAGAGTTAAGAGTCCAGATGAATTTCTGAAAACGATATAAGACTCGCTTCCCTCGCCCAATATAAAAATGCTCAATCTCTGATCATGAACTCTTCTATTTTATCTTTGGCCTTCTCCCTCTTCACTTGGTGCAGCTTCAGAAACTTCCCGACTTTACCCGCTAAATTTTCCTTGCACTCTCCGCACAGGATCTCCCCTTTTCTACACCTATCGCTCAACTCCTTGATCTCCCCATCGTCCTCTTCGAAGATGTAGAATAGGTATTGGTAGATGGAGCAGATATCCGGGTTGCCGCCCAATTCACGCTGCTCTTCGACCGTAGCCTGCCCTCCCGTAAACGCCTCCATGACTTTCTTCCTGGCCAATGCCGGCGCATCCGTGGTGAAGATGCTCGTCTCGGGCTTTGAAGCGGACATCTTGTCTGAACCGGCCAAGCTGGGGAAGAGCTTGCAGAGGATCAGAGCCGGCTTGGGATAACCTATGTACTCCGCCACATCCCTCGTAACCCTGAAGTGGGCATCTTGGTCTATCGCGCAGGGGATCAAGCAAGGCACAGGTCTGCCCTGCCTCTCGGTCTCCAACAATGCGGGGGCGGACTGAATAGAAGTGAAGAATATGCTCCCTACGTTGGTCTCGTTGTTGAAACCGAAGACTGCTTTTGCGGTGGAGAAGGTGATCCGTTTGGCCACCTTCATCGCGAGCTTGTAGAGCGTCTTTATGTACTCCGTATCCAAGAATATCTCGGTCTTCTCCGGGTCGAATCCCATCGCTATGATATCCAAGATATTTTCGTACGAAAATTTGCGGGTATCCTCCAAGCTCAGCCTTCCGTTGAATACGAACTTCTCGTCGTCCGTGACCTGGAAGAGGAGCTTTACGTCGAAGGCGTCTTGTAAATACTTTGTGAACATCCACGGCATCAGATGCCCCAGGTGGGTGTGGCCAGAAGGCCCTCTACCGGTATAAAGCACGAATTTATTCCCGGCCTCGTATTGGTCCAAGATCCAGTCGAAGTCCCTATGGGAGTAGAATATATTCCGCCTCAACATGGGATGCAACTCTGCATACCCTTCTATCCTCTCGAGCATCTCCTTCTCTATCCTCTGGGTTCCGAACTTTTCGATGAGCTTCTCGTAGTCGATCTCTCCACTCACTTCCCAGGGCGTAACTACAAATTCCTCTTCCAGCATGGCCGTACCTCGTTATGGCGATATTCTGTCGATGGTATAATAAGTTATACCCCCTTCCTCATCCACCACCGCGAATATCATCTTCTTCTTGACGCTCTGTGAGAGCCTTACGGCCCTCGAGAGCTCGGGAAACGACAGGGTATAGCTCTCTGGCACCGCGTGGACCAAATACGTCGAATGCTTGTCCAGATAGTCGCCGCGCTCGTAAACTCTAAAGTGAACACCGAACTTGAAGCCGGTCTTCACTATATAACCGCGCTCCCGCAGGTCCTTGTATGCCCCGTACCTCAGCATGAACTCCTCTTTGTCCACCTTTTGGAGGATATCCTCGGGAGTTATATCTCTTTCACCTTCGCGGATGGAGATGGTCCCCCTCTCCAAGAGGAAGAGCCCCTCGAGTAAGGATAACTCCAGCCTATCCTCTACGAGCTTGCCGAATCCCCTCTGCTCGAGCTTGCTCGCCAGCGCTTCATCCTTTATTATAATCCTATCGTCGATCAGTTCGGTGCCCATGTCAATCCAATCAGAATCTGCTCTGGAATATATAAGTTTTTAGTTGTAGGAAAGATTTGTATAACATCTCCCACGGCTAAAACCCCTTCTTTTAAGGAGGGGATAAAATAAAGC
>JBHIFP010000086.1:0-6117 GCA_046761145.1 Hydrothermarchaeales archaeon (SeqCode) | reverse complement strand
CTTTGAAATAACTAAATTACATGAAGTGATTGGAACTGAATCTTGAGCATGATAGAAGGTTAGGAGGCAAGAATCCTGCTAGACGAATTTGAGGAAGTTGAGACGACCAGAGGGGAGAAGATATTAGCAGCAGCCATGGTGCTCTTCCTCCTCATAGGCGGGGTGAGAGTTCTCGGAGAGTTGAGGAAAATCCCTGAAACGCCCAACATAAACACCTATGAGATAAAATATGGTGTAAACGCGATCGAGAAGGATCTGAGGGGTATCAGAGAGGAACTGAATATAGCATCCACCATACTCGAGGATGCTAGAAAGCAACATCTCAGGAACAATGAGGAGTATCTGTTCAGGAGAGAGGAGTACAGAGTTATGATGGAGGAAGGGAGGAGTGACACAGAGATCGAGGAGCGGTATCAAGAGGCAAAGTCGGTCTACGAGGAATCTAAGGCAAGATACGAGGCGGCTCAAGGTAATTATGATGAAATCAGTGAAAGATTGAGGCGGGTTGAGGGAGAGGCTCGAGGTAAGAGGGAGTTGGCTCTTAAAGACTTTCGAAATGCGATGAGGATATACGAATTGAAGGTCCTAGCGGTGAGGCTCCTATTCGCTGTGCCCCTCTTGGTCATCGCGGTCTTCGCCTTTATGAGGGCGAGGGCCAAGAAGAGCAAGTACATGATCCACGTCAATGCCTTCATGGCCTTCGCTTCGTTACTCCTCTTTTACATGATTTTAGAGCACATCTGGAAGGCCTTCCATGTCATCGGGGTTTCCATAGTTGGGGCGTCCATCACCGCGATCGCCCTAGCATACCTGAAGAAGCAGATCTTCAGCTTCGAAAGGATCTCAATGTCCAGGATAAGGCAGAACCAGTGCCCTTGGTGCAGCTTTCCGATAACAGGCGAGTACTGCCGGAATTGCGGAAAAAAGGCGATGGAAGAGTGCCCAGAATGCAAGGAGTTGAAGACCGTTTTAATGCCCTACTGCCAGAACTGCGGTCAGCCATCAAGGACTTCTTAAGTAAGTTTTTGATCATCCAGTATGTTATATTGGCTCTATAGTTGTGACTGAACTAAGGGCCCAATTCCTTTGCATATTCGTAAGCCAGATCGAAGTACTTCTTTGTCAATACCTCCGCTTCCCTCTTCCCCTCTTCCCCTATATTGGGATCTGCCAACCTGAAGCCGTTCACCTTTGCCCTAACACAAGCGCGGTAGCACTCGTAAAATGCCAGCAATTTGAGGAGCTCTTCATCTCCGCTGTACTCGACATATCTCTCTACAAAATACTCAGCCAAATCATGCCTATCGTGAAAGTCCAGGTCCATAGCGAGAAATGCGACTTCGGCGGTAACGTCGTAAAAGGTGAAGGAGGGGTTGAACTCTATGGCGTCGAAGATGTATATCTCCTCTGGGCTTAAAATGAAGATGTTCCCCGAGTGTACGTCGCCGTGGGTCTCCCTCACCCTCCCTTCCCCGAGCCTTCTGTCGAATAGCCTTCTGTTGGACCTCATGAATTCGACGGTCTTATTTTCGATAAAATCGAAGGTCTCGGCATCAACGATGGTACCTCGCAAATGCCTAGTTTGATCGAAATTCTGAATGGCATTGAATGACACAACTTTGAGCGAACCCAATTTGCCCTTCTCCATATACACCTCCGCCTTCGAGTGAAAGTCCGCCAACATCTTGGCGATGTGGTCTATCTCGACCTTCGTGACCCTCCCTACCTCCAACAATTTTGACATCATCGCGTCTTGGGGCATCTCCTTCATCTTGACTGCGTACTCTATTACTTCTCCCGAACCATTGATCTTTATCTCACCATCCGATTTGGTTATGGGGAGCACGCAGAGGTACATGTCCCCGCAGAGCCTCTTATTGACCCTAAGCTCCTCTTCACAGAAGAATTTTCGCTTCTCCAAGGTGGTGAAATCCAAGAATCCGAAATCCACGGGCTTCTTGACCTTGTAGACGAATTTGCCCGTCAGAAAGACGAAAGAGATGTGGGTCTGGATGAGCTCGATCTTTTCGACGTCCTCGTCGTAGGCTTCTGGTTTCATCAGTGCCTCGACAACCCCTTCTATCTGGGCGGCCATGGAAAGGGGTTGGGGGGAGAGATTTATATCTTTTATCCTCAGTAGCAACCTTTTCGTGGTTAACTTTTCGTGACCACATTCGACAAGGCGAGAAATGGAGCGTTTTACATTGGAAAACAGAACAAAAGTATATCTACTGTTGCTATTTCTCTTCGCGTCCACCCAAGTCCTTGGGGTCTTGTACCAGTTCACTTTGTTCGAGATAGAGAGGCTGGAGAAACCCGGGATTCTAAAGCGGGAGTCCGAGACTTTGTCGCCCTATAGGGAGACGAGTACCCCCCTGATACTCTTCGCCTTGATCTTCGTCATCGCCATCAACCTCTATCTATTCTTGTTCAGGCTCGATATGGCCGCCAGGATATTGATGTTGTTCATCTATGTCTCCGCCATCTTCAGCTTCGCCATAATAACGCAGATTTTGGTGGGCATAGCCCTCTCGTTGCTCAGCTTAGTTGTAAGCCTACCTGCCGGAATGGTCGCGGTCCAAGGGTTGATATTTATAGCTTCTTTGATCGTCCCGTCGATCCTCCTACTAACCAAGAGATATCAGACCGTACTCAGGGTGGCTCTGGGGATATCCCTCTGCGCGATTGCCGGGGCGGTTGTAGCATCGTTCTTCACCTTGAAGACCATCCTCGCTCTCCTAGCTATCTTGTCCCTCTACGACTACGTCTTCGTCAAGAAGACGAGGCACATACCAAAGATCGTGAAGATGCTCGACAAGCACAACGTCCTACTCACGCTGGATATAGGGCCGCGAAGGCCGATTGAAGAGCCTCCTGAACCTCTAAAAGTTCTAGCTGGGGATAGAAAGATCGTGAGGGTAGAGGGGCGAAGGCTGGGGTTTGGTGACCTGATCTTTGCAACCGGACTTTCGGTGGCGACGTATATCGATAAGAACGTCCCCGCTGCCATGATAATGGTCCTATTCACCACACTATCGCTAGGCGCCTTCCTGTACTATCTACAGAGGACCGGCAACACCAAGCCCCAGCCGGCGATACCGCCCATATTCATCGGCGGATTGATGGGGGCGATCTTTTCTATCTTGTTATTTTGACCTTGCTTTTCGCTCGATGGGCAAAAAACTAAATGTTGCACTAAGACAGAGCAAAGGGGCAACTAAAAAATAGCGATCCCGTGCGGTGGGGGCGGGATTTGAACCCGCGCTGACTTAGTGGGTCGATCAGTATGGTTCTTTGCCGAGTTTCCCTCACCATTTTATCCTATTACTTTTTACTTATCTCCCGGTAATGGTATTTTCTCGGCAGGATATCGATGAGCTCGATCTCTTGGGCATGTTTATGCAAGATATAGATAATCCGGAATTTTCCAACACGGATAGACCAGTAAGGGTTTCCAACCAACTTTTTCCCGATCGGCGCCCTCGTCTTGAGTTCTAAAACCTTTTTCCAAACATGCCTTTTAACCTTGGTATCTTTTATCTTGGAAAAGGATTTGTCAAACTGCTCTTTTATTATGAGCTCATACATTTTAATCTTGGAGCTCAGGATGCCGTTTCAAAAATTCGTCCTCGGTGATGCTTGGACCCATCCTCGCCTTTTTAAGCCTCTTAAGCTCTTCCGAGGTCAAGGCCTCGGTGTCTATTATACTTTCCAGGATCTTTGCCTTCTTCAGTAGCTCATTATATTCGCTCTGGGGAATCTCGACTGTTGAACTCATAATCTTCACCGATTTAAATTTTCGATTGCAAGATATATAAAGGTTAATATCGAAAGATATATTTGTGGGATCAATTAGAGGTTAAGTCCGGTGGCTATGCCACCCACTTTATTTTTATTGTGAGATCTCCTCGAAGGTTATGCACCACTTCCCAACCTTTTCGTTGAACTCACAAATAACTAAATTTCCTTTTTACCATACCAATTTTTACTACTTTTTCAGTGCACCAGCGATAGCAGAAGCAGGCTGGACATACTTTTCCCGCGCTCGGCAAAGGGATTTATCTAAGTAATAGCCCCATTTACTTGGTACCAAAGTATTTTCATACCAAAAGATGAAATATTGGAATTTAACTCCTCGATGAAAATTTGCCATCTCGAAAAGGAGAGAAGACTCAGAAGGTTGGTGGAACGCATTGAGAAAAGTCGGAGTGGTTAATCTGCCATTGCACTCTGGAAAATGTCCGCCTTGGCTTTTCAAAAGAATGAAGAAATTGGCGGGTGTTATCTCAGAAGCGATCGTTTATGAGTATGGCCAAGAGGAATTGATCAGGAGGATAGCAGACCCGTATTTTTTTCAAGCTTTGGGATGTGCCCTCTCTTTCGACTGGCATTCTTCGGGATTGACTACGACTGTATGTGGAGCCTTGAAAGAGGCTTTAAACGCAGAAGAGCATGGCATCGCCGTATGTGGCGGCAAAGGACGGGCTTCCAGAAAAGCCCCAGTGGAAATAGGAAAAGCCTCAGAGCTGTTCTCCCTCTCCACCAAAAAATCAGAGAACTTGGTTTACTCGAGTAAGATGGCAGCAAAAGTAGATAACAGTTGCGTACAGGACGGGTACCAGCTCTACCACCACTCTTTTTTCCTTACCGAGAAGGGAAAATGGGCCGTCGTCCAGCAGGGCATGAGCGGTGGCTATGCAAGAAGATATCACTGGCTATCCGATAACATCAAAGAGTTTGTCGAGGAGCCCCACAAGGGCATCTGTTGTGATAGAGTTGAAGATATCGTATTGGATATGACTTCAAAAGATAGCAGGGATACGAGGGAAACCAGCCTGGATTTGGTCAGGGACAATCCAGACCACCTCAGGAAGTATTTTTTGCCTCAAAAACAGAGGCAGCTTACTGAGTTTTTGGAAGATAAAAGGGTGGAGTTCGGTATGCCTCCACATCATCCTGTCCTTGAGATAGACATGACAGAGGCCGGAATGAAGGTCCTGAAAAGGGCATATGAGATCCAGCCAGAGAGCTACGAAGAGCTCGTAGCCTTAAAAGGTATAGGACCGAAGAAGATTAGAGCTCTTGCCTTGATATCAGATCTGATCTACGGCACTGAGCCGAGCTGGAAGGACCCAGTAAAGTACAGCTTCACTCATGGGGGCAAGGACGGTTATCCGTTCCCCGTCCAGAGGGACGTATACGACAACTCTATCCAGACTTTAAAAGACGCGATTGAGGCCGCAAAATTGGATGATAAAGAGAGATATCACGCGATAAAAAGACTGAAAGAATTTTTGTGATTTAGATGCCCAATAAATGGTCCATTTTACCGGACCTCTCGAAGAGGTCTTTCGCCTGCTCTCTCGCAAATTCTATAACACCATTCTCATCCAAGGTCTTCATCTGGCGGTCTTCCATTACGATCTTTCCGTCCACTATTACGGTCTCCACATCGCAACCTTGGGCAGAGTAAACCAGGTGCGAAATTGGGTTCGTCATTGGAACCAGAGCAGAGCCCTGCATATCCAGCATTATGACATCTGCCCTCTTCCCAACCTCGATTGAGCCGATCTTATCACCCAAACCGAGGGCCTTTGCACCATTTATGGTTGCAAATTCCAAGACCTTTGAGGCGGGAACTACAGAGGCATCGCTGTTGTGGGATTTGTGAAGCAATGCGCAGGTCTTCATATCCCCGAACATGTCGAGGTTGTTGTTGCTGGCCGCGCCATCTGTTCCCAAGGAGATGGTAATTCCCCTCTCCAAATACCTTGGAACGGGAGCTACTCCAGCCCCGAGTTTCATATTGCTTATGGGGTTGTGGCAGATCTTGACGTTCTCTTTCTTCAGGATCTCCATCTCATCATCAGATACCCACACGGAGTGTGCAGCGATCACATTCTCGCCCAAAAATTCGATATCGTTCAGGTACTCAAAGGGCTTTGCACCTTTGTCCTTCTCCGAATTTTGGACCTCCTCCTCGGTCTCTGAGACGTGGATGTGGATGCCGGTTTTGTATCTCCCTGCCAACTCCTTCGTTTTTAGGAGTAGTTCTTCAGAGCAAGTATATGGGGCATGGGGGCCCAAGAACGGCGTTATCCTCCCATGGCTTCTGTA
>JBHIFP010000085.1:0-6135 GCA_046761145.1 Hydrothermarchaeales archaeon (SeqCode) | reverse complement strand
CAAAGGTTAAGCGTTATTACGTCATCGTCAGAGGACGAGTCCAAGATGCGGGGTATAGAAAGCGGGTAGAGGGCACAGCAGAGCTTTCCGATCTCAAAGGTTTCCAATGGAATATACTCGAACGACAGTGACTTCGATCTCATCCTTGGAATAAAGGGGGTATTCTGATCTGGGTGGCGTGGGGAGTAAGGCCCTCAAAATCTTTTTAGATGGCATAATTGGCATAATTGATTTTTGATGGTAAAAATGGTATATTATATCGAGGTGAAAGGATGGCAGACGTCGTTACCGTGGACAAGGCCGGAAGGCTGGTGATCCCCAAATCCATGCGCGAAGAGTTGGGGATAGGTGAAGGGGCCAAGTTTTTGATCGCCAGCAGCAAGCACGGCAGGCTCTTGCTCCAGAAACTGGATCCAAAGGAGATCGCTGCAAGATTGGAAGATGAGTTGAAAGAGACGGATGTGGACGCCATCGTGGAGAGAGTGCGGAAGGAGATCGATGAAAAAGCCCGCAAGAGATATCCGGACCTTCTTGGTTGACACCAACGTCTTCATAGCCGCAGTGAAAAACCCCCAAAAGCATACGAATACCTTGGGCCTACTACTCAGAATCATAGACGATCCCAGTATCATGCTGGTTGGCAATGATCTCCTCGTGGAGGAGATGCTGAGATATGCCCAACTCTTCAGGTCGGAGACCGCTTTGACCATCCTCAGCGCCCTCCTTGCAAAGACGGATATGGTAGATATCAAAGGGAACTACATCAAAGCCTGCAGACCCTACATCTCCACGCCGGATAAAGCAGATGTCCTTCATGCAGCGACATGCCTTCAAACTGGTTCCATCTTAATCACCAACGATGAACACTTCGACAGAATAAAGGAGGAGGGGATCATCGAGGTCTGGGACATCTCGGAGGCCATAGGAGACCTAGAAGGTGCGACGCGACGTCGCTAGCCGTAGTTCGATGCCTTCAGCCTTCTCCCCCAACCTTGAAAATAGCACCTTCCTCGATCTGACCTCTGCTTATGCCCTCCAGGAAAGGACGGAGTTGACTTGGGAGAAATGGGACGACTTGGTCAGAGCGGCGCGGATGGAGAGGCCCTTCGAGAGGGCGTTCACCCTATCCATACTCAAGCCGGAAGTCGCCCCCGTGACGCCGGCACCCTCTATAACTCATTCCAAAGAGCGTCTTTATCATCGATGAGCACAGGCACTGACCCAACTGCGACAGGATAAACTATCTTGGCGTCGTCTAGCGTCCCGTGAGGTCATCGAAACTTATGGGCATGAGCAGGAATGGTTTTTTTAACACATTCCTTAACTCATTTGAGTTTCTCGGCATAATCCAGTGCCTTCCGCTGCTGCCCTAAGGTGATGTTCCCCCTGACCCCATGCTCCAACAGTACATCGAGCATCCTCCTTACACTGGTGTTCGACAATCCAGCTGCCTCTTGGATGGTGATCTCCCCCCTTCTATACAGCTGGACCGCATATTCGATTGCCCCGAGCTTCATCAGTTGGCGCATGGCTGTTGATTCCTCTACCCCTTCCCTCTTGGCCCTATATATAACACTCTTCAAGATATCCTCAGGCAGGCGTAATGTCTTTGTCTTCATCTTTTACCACCTATCGAGTCCATTGCCAAATAATACTCCTCTTCAGAGACTATTTCTTTGAGTCTTTCCATGAATCCCTTCGATTCCTCCTCATCTATTATTTCTCTATAGTAGAGGTTAACGATTACCGAAGATGGCGTGAGATAAGGTAGATCTAACTCATCCAAAATACTCAAAAATCTCCCATCATCACTCGAGATTGCGTCGAAATCGTGGGCCCTGTATACCCGGAATATATCGGCCTCTCCGCCCGCCAGGTTGAGTTGCTCTATCATCTCCTCGGTATATTGATCCCCCTTTGACTCTTTCACCTTCAACAATCCCTTATTCAGATTCTCTTCGATAAGGAACGCATCGGAATATCCCTCTTTTTTGGAAGCTGTTATCGTCTCATCTCTAACCTTTGGAGGCATGTATACGTCTATATTCGTTGCAACCACCTTTTTTGCGCCTATCTTGGTCAGTTTTATCAATGAATCCGAGTCGATCAACATCTTCATGTATTCTATTGTATTAATCATATTATATAAATATGATGTAATCTCCTTCTTTTGTAGCTGAACTTGTTGAACGAGGGAAGGTATGACTTTATAACCTCCCCAGCATCTCCGTGGATATGGACATGGCTTGCATCTTGGACTGAGAGATAACCTGCCCGCTCACATTAAGCTAGAACAGGGCTAGGGGAAAAGAAAGGCGGTTATAACGAATTTTAAGTAAATTTGATTTTGTGTCTATTTGCACAGGCATACTCGTAATCAACATAGGCGAGTTTGTGGAAGACGTCGCAAAGGGGATGGAATCAGCCTGCTAGAGTCTCCAGACCCTGAGAGGATCATTTCTCTTAGGTCGTAACCCTGTCCTGTGGGCATGTCCAACCACTTCAAAGTCTTTGATCTTGCCAAGTTCAAAATCTTTAAATAATTTGACGCTTCAAATGATTATCAACCGATAAAGTCGGAGAGGTGCTCCATGCTCTGTCCTAGATGTGGGGAACAGATAGCTGATATCTCCAGATTCTGCATGCATTGCGGGTCCAAGATCGCCTTCTGCCCCAGCTGTGGGGATACGATCGAGGCCATCGCGAAATTCTGCATGCATTGCGGCGTGAATCTGAGCGATTACATCGCAAAAGAGAAGATCCCCGAGATACCGGCAATACCCAAAAAGAAGCCGAAGATCGAAGAAGCCCCAAAAGTTGAGGAGGCTGCTCCTCCCATCAAGGAGGTCCCTCCCGCTCCAAAACCCGAAGTTGTCGAAGAGGCCCCCAAAGTCGAGGAAGTGGCGCCCCCCGCCAAAGAGGAACCCCCTGTAGCCGTAGAGGAGGCGGCGCCGAGGGAGAGGGCATTCGAGATCAAAGAACGCCCCAAATCCAGATTTGAAGGCATAGTGGCAGAAACTCGCGCAAAACTGTTCCAGATAGTGCCGAAAGGGAGGAAGGTCGACGATTACGTCATCATCGACACCATAGAGAAATGCCAGAGCAGGCGCGGATATAAGACGTTGGATGAGTTGAGATCGGACGTGATAAAAGAGTTGAGGAAGAACTATCATCTAGGCAAAGAGGACGAGACATTCATCAATGTCGAAATCGAGAAGAGGGGATATACGGGTAAATTCAGGATAGACGATGTCCTCGCCGAGAAGGTGGGGGGCAGAGGGAGACTTGCAGCTATTGTAGCCATTGTGATACCCGTCGTCCTGTTCGTCGGTGCCTCGGTATTTGGCGATATACTCCTTCCCATGTTTGCAGAAAAATTGATGAATGAGCCACCAATCGTACAAATTCAGGAGCCCATAAACAACCTCCAAGTATCATACGGCCAACCGCTAACCTTTATCGGTACGAGCGAAGACAAGGAGGATGATGTTCTGCCGGGCTCCTCCATGCATTGGCAGTCGAGCATAGACGGTGATCTGGGCACGGGAAATTCCATCGGCGTGGATGCCCTATCCGTGGGTGTGCATACCATAACTTTGACTGGCACTGACAGCCAGGGAAAGAGCACAAGTCAATCCATAGTTTTGGAGATACTTGCTCGTGGCTTGATATACGAACTGAATCTAGACAAGATCGTCGTTGTGAACGGGAAGGAGGAGAAGGCGTACATCAAGGTATGGGAGCCCTTGATAAATCCAGAGGCCCCAAAGAAGGGCTGGCTGGAGATGGAGAACCCGTTTTACAAAATCAAGGTCAACTTGGATCGTAGCTATTATCTACTTTATGACAAGATAAACCAGCTGGATCTCTTTGTTTTCAACGACAGAGTAGAGAATCCAATAGATATGCTCACCGGCTCGGATATAGGTTATGCGGATCACAGCGGTGAAAATGTCGTACAGTTCTCAACCACAGGAAGAGATGATGTGGATGGGATAGGCCGCCACCAGATATTGGGTGAGGACAGAGAGAATGGATTCTTACTGGTAACGACGGAAGGCTGGGACTTCATAACGGGCGATATAACAAGGGGCTATGATGCCGAGGCAGAGGTGCTGTTTGGACTATTTGCGGATAAACCCTACTTTATAAATGCCGACGAATTTAACAACCTTCAAAACCTGGGCATTGTACAAGAACAGAGGTCGTATAGGAACCCCGATGAGGTCATACATAGCTGGGTATTAACCGGAAAATATGACTCCGCTGTGATAAAAGGAGGAGACCTGGATCATTTGAATCAAATAGCATGGGAACCCTTCTATGAAGTCCAGACGGTACCATTCAAAGGGAGGAAGGTATGGCACGATGGCTCTGCAACATTCTCTAAAATGTTTCCGACCCATAGGCTCATAGGGGATAGATTCGGCGGGGCAATCATCTTTTCTCTACCCGAGGGCAAGTTCCGGTTTGACGATTCCCTCGCGGTATATGGCGATCAAGTGACCACCGAATACATCATTGGGGTCGAGACCCCCGAAAAGGCTACGGCATTCACCACAGAAACCGTCAATGAGTATGCCTTCTTCTACGACCCCGAAACTTACCAATATCCGGAATCCATGCAATCCATATGTACCAGATATGGATTGATCTGCCCAGAAAGGCCGCTGGATCCACATCTCTGGACGACCAAGAGATATGCCTATGTGATAACATTGACGAAGGATTGGTACGATGGAGAGACAAATCAGGCCAGGGATGAGACATGGGCATTGGCGGATCGGGGATTGGCGGATTTCAAGAGGTACGAGGATACCATATCCAAACAGATGGAGAAGACGGCGCCCCTCGCGGCCGCAAAGTTGGGAGGTACCTTGTAATCGAAACGAAAAAGATTTAAGATATATGTTATATCTCCATCTCTATGATCGAGAGAATCAAGTCCCATATGCCCTTTGAACGCCCCCTCTTGGACTTCGAGGGGAGATTTGGCGAAAGCAGGATCGATCAATCCTTCGAGCAGAGGTTCTTCGATTTCGACGACAGGCTGTATTATTGGACGACGATATACCGATACATACTCTTTTTGGATTACGACTTAGGAACCCAGTTGATGATCGGGATCGGGCAGAAGAACATCTCGAATTACTCGGTGAATGGAGTTCCAATGGAATTCGCATCCGATCCCCCCGAGTATAAGGTGGGGCTCTCATATTGGTACCAGAGCGACGAACTTTTACATATAACGAAGAACGAGATATTGAGGAATTACGAGGACGGATTCGCTTGCGAGACCCTCTCCTTTAGGAAGGATATCGGAGGATACAACCTCAAGTTGGACGAGATAAGGACCGAGATTCACATAAAAGAGAAGTGGGATGAGGACTTTCTACAATTCAAGTCTCTCTGGACCCCCTTCTATAGGCACAACGCATACTTTCCGTTCGAAGGGAAGATCCTCGACATCGAATCCAGGGGGGTTGCGTTTATCCAAAAGGTCAGCCTGAATATGCCCTTTATCCCATGGCGTTGGGGCAGGGCATTCTTCGAAGGTGGGGCCCAACTCGACTTCTACGAGCCCCGTGCCCTGGTACCCATATTCAGGAGTCTCAACTTCCAGATTGGGGACGAGGTATACGAGTTCAAAAAAGGGACGGAGACGGTTATGGAAGGGGCGAGGGGTTACCCAAGGTGGAGGGTCTCAGGTAGGACCAGAGGAGGGGAGGAGATCGAAGCGAGGATCGCATCTCATGCCCACATCTGCCAAACCTTTGAGACGCCGAGGACCCGTTTTTCGTATAATGAGTTCCCGTCCAAAGTCGTGGGACTGAAGATCAAGAAGGGCCGCGAAACCCTTTACACCCTCGACGATCTTGGCAGGAACGCCGCGAATTGCGAGGATGCGCATTACTCCAAGATCCTCGGTAACATTTGAGAGATGGCCAAAAACTTATATCTCCCTTTTCTGAATTTTTAAAGGTATTTGAGCGGTGATTTCATGTTGTGGGAAGTGAGGATAACTTACAAACCGGGGGTTCAAGATACGGAGGGAGAGTCGACCCTCAAAGGGCTCCAGACCTTGGGATTCGAGGAGGTTAAGGGGGTCCATACATCGAAGGTATATCTGATAGA
>JBHIFP010000084.1:0-6199 GCA_046761145.1 Hydrothermarchaeales archaeon (SeqCode) | reverse complement strand
CGGGGGTATCTCAGATTCCTCTGCCTCTGAAATCCATAGTAAGGAGCAAGAGCATATATGTGATGATCAGTATCCCAGTTTTTGGTATGGGTTTGGCTTTAATTTATTTTGCGTATCTAGAGATCAATCTCCTATCCCTCTTCATCTACTTTATTTTAGGATTGGCCATGATCGTTATAGGAACACAACTTTTTTTGTTGGGGATCGGACGCGAAAAGACGAGATTCAATGAGAAATTGGATGTCAAAAAATGGGAAGAACCGGCAATAGAGCGTTCTAACATCCATAGCAATGAAACAGAGAAAATACTGGAAATATGTCCGAACTGTGGAGCCGAGATCAAAACGGCCGGAAAATTTTGTGGGAGCTGCGGGAAGAGTTTCTAAGTTAACCTTTTTTCGAATTCGCCATGCAAAATTTTTTAAATGATAAACTGCTAGATAACTGGGAAATCGGGGATCAGAATGGTATATGCGCTGTTAAAACCTATATACAAGGGCTATGAGTGGGCCTTGGAGAGAGGAGTAAAGAACGGTAAAAACCCAAGACATATAGGCATCATAATGGACGGCAATAGAAGGCTTGCAGAGAGGGTAGGGATACTGCCATGGGAAGGGCACAAGATGGGGGCAGAGAAGGCCGAAGATGTTATAGACTGGTGCATCGAACTGGGTATAAAGACGATAACGCTCTATGCCTTTTCTATGGAGAACTTCGCGAGGCCTAAGGAAGAGCTGGAGCACCTCTTTGACCTATTTGAAGAGTACTTCAAGAAGATCGCTAAAGATGAAGGTATCCACAAAAATAGGATACGCGTCAAGGCAATAGGGAGGGTTGAACTATTTCCAGAGAGGGTCAGAAGGGCGATAAAAAAGGCCGAAGACGCGACAGAGGGCTATGACCGGTTCTTCCTAAATCTCGCCATGGCCTATGGAGGGAGACAGGAGGTGGTGGATGCGGTTAAAAAGATCGCAAACGATGTAAAAGAGGGAAAGCTCGATATCGACGAAATCGATGAAAAGACGGTGAGCGAGAACCTTTATACAAATGGATCCCCCGACCCCGATTTGGTTATCAGGACCTCGGGAGAGGAGAGGATATCCGGCTTTTTGCTCTGGCAGAGCGCCTATTCCGAGCTTTATTTCTGCGAGAGCTATTGGCCCGGATTCAGGAAGATCGACTTTTTGAGGGCAATAAGGACATACCAACAGCGGGATAGGAGATTTGGCAAGTAACCGGAGATGTTTCATCTTCGAGGTCTATTTATCGTTATTTCCTTATTTGGAATTGAAATAAAAAACTACATTGCCTCCAGCGACTCTATCCCCAGTAGAGAGAGGACATTCCCCAAGGTTACCTTCGTTGCCATTACCAGGTTTAATCTGAAATCCTCCTCCTCAGAGCCTATGACTCTATCGTACATGTAAAATCTATGGAACGCATTTGCAAGGTCCAATGCATATGTGGCGAGCAGAGAGGGCTTGCGCGTCTCCGCTGCCTCCTCCACTACCAAAGGAAATCTCGATACCGTCTTTATAAGTTTCTCTTCAAATTCCGAGAGTCTGGACACTTTAAATGTGGCCGGAGCCGCCGCTTTCTCCAATATCCTACATGCCCTAGCAAAGGCATACTGGATGAAGGGAGAGCCTTGCTTCTCGAAATCCAATGCCTCCTCCCATTTGAAGATCATCGACTTTTCTGGTGCCACTTTTATGATGTTGAACCTGACAGCCCCTATACCAACGCTCTCTGCGATCTCCTTTTTGAATCCCTCGTCTTCGCCTTTCCTCCGTTTGTCAACCTCTTTATATGCCCTCTTCACGCACTCCTCGATCAACTCGTCGACCGATATGAAGACGCCCCTCCGAGTAGACATCGATCCTTCTGGCAATGAGATGAATTCATGGATGATGTATTCGGGTTCTTCCCTCCCAAGAATCCTCATAACCGCCCCAATTTGCTGGGCTGCAAGTTTGTGATCCGCGCCCCATATATCGATGACTTTCCCTCCCCTTTGTTTCCACAAGTGATATGCGATGTCTCTAGTGGGATAGAGGGTCGTGCCATCTCCTCTAGTTAGTATCATCTCCTTTTCTATTCCGAAATCCTTCAAGTCCAGATACAATACATCGTCTTTTTTCGCATATTTGGTCTTCGAAAGTTCTTTCAAAACCCCCTCGACCGAACCGTCTCTAGAAAATCTGCTCTCCCAGATGAATGCATCATGTTTTATGTTCAACCTCCCCAAAGTCTCTTTGACCCCCCCGAGGCAGGACTCCACGGCATCTTCGAACTCTTTCATAGTCTCCTTTTCCATCCCCTCATAGTTCCTCATCAATCGGGAGACTTCGGTCTCGTAATCTGGGTTCTCCTCAATGGCCTTACTCGCTTTGTAATATACCTCCGCAATCTTGTGGTCGCTCTTCTTCTCTCTTGACCGGAACCTCCTCACCCCCCATACGACCTTTGCCAGCTGTTTTCCCATATCATTCACGTAATACTGTGTCTCGATATCATAGCCGGCGAATCTCAGCACCCTGCCGAGGGTATCACCTATTATCGCGTTTCTTCCATGACCTATGTGGAGCGGGCCGTTGGGATTTGCCGACGTATGCTCTAGGACGATCTTCCCGGTCTTTTGTCCTTTGCCGTACTCCCTATCGAGTCTCTTTACCTCTTCGATGACGTAAGGCACAAACTCCTCGTAATTCAAGTAGAAATTGATGTGGCCACCTATCGCCTTTACCTCTCTGATAAAACTCTTAGAGGAGATATCCATCTTGCCCACAAAATCTTTTGCGATATCCGTTGGAGATCTCTTGAATTTTGTACCCAATTCAAAACAGAGAGGGGTAGAGAGATCCCCAAACTCCTCTATGGGCTCTTCGAATTCGACCTCGTGATCTATCCCTTCGATCTTTAAGACTTCTTGAACCGCTTCTCTCGCCTGGGTTATAACCTCTTTGAACATGGCATCACCCCGGTCTAAATCTCAAGATCGCGGCAACGCCACCAAATGCCCTCAACTGCTGTCCTTCCTCCGTCTCTCCCGAGATCACTTCCACCTCTGCATTTGTAGCTTTGGCCAATTCCGAGAGTTCGTCCAAGCTACTTTTAAATTCGTTTACACATAGACTCGTTTCATTACACTCCGGACATGGGCGGTCGGTCAACTTCTTTTTGAAGAGTTCTATATTTTTCACGCTTGTTTCTTCTTGGTAATCGCACGACGAACATCTTACCGATGCCCTAAAAGACTCAACCCCTTCGGAGATCAGGAGGGTTCTGACAGCCCCTTTTTGCAAAAGTTCCCTTACCTCCTTCTCGCCATATGCCGCTAGACCATTATCTCTTATCACTTCGGAGAGAAACTCTTGGACCAACCTCTTCTCTTTCATCACCCCCAGTTCTTGAAACAATCCAGAGGCATTATCCACCAACTCGTGCAAACCAAACTCCTCGGTATAAGAGACATCCAAGACATCCAAGATCTTGTTTTGAACCTCGTGGTGCAGGTATCCCTCCTTTACGAAATAGTCTTTGGTAGGGCCGGGGCCTCCAACCAGCAAACCTTTGAGTTCGGGCGTATTCAGAAAGACATTGCTCGCGTGCTCTCCAATTCTAACAAAGAATTCATGGGCTGCTATCTCCCTCAAATGCTCATATCTTTTCGCGCTCTGACCCCCCCTCCTCGTCTTGCCCGGCACGCCCGATGTAAGTTTCATCACCGTCTCGATTATCTTGCCCTTAAGAAGGCCGATGGTAGCTTCCCTCCTGTCCAAAACCAACAACCCATAGGTCTCTCTCTCCTCGAGCATCTCCTTTATGGGGCCGAGCAAAAATTCGGAATCGCAATGGTAAGTATAAGTTGTTATCGGTTCAGGAGGCTCGACGAGGTGAACCTCCATTCGGTCTTGTATACCTTTGGGTATTGTGCCGACGAACAATATCAGGCCATTCTCCGGAACTTTACTTATCAACTTGAGCCTTTGCATTATTGTCTCCAATGCCGACTGTACGTTCTTTCTCGTCCTCTTCGACTTTATGTTGGAGGCCTGGGAATACTCATTCCGCATCTGGCTCATAACGTCGTCTAGGTTCTTATCTGGGGGGATGTAGAGACTAACGAGCTCCGTGCCTTTGCCCTTCTTGGCCTCTAAGATCTCAAGCTCTTTTTTCAATCTATACCTATCCACGGACGATGCTTCAGTCAATACTACCCCTACCTTTAGTTACTTTCGTCACAATATAAAAAGGGTATCATCAGAATAAAAAGGACAAATTTATTGGCCTCGAATAATACAAGCAAACCCCGACTACTTTAGGGCGAAGTTGAGATGTATATCAAAAAGACGATGCCAATTATAACGAGGACCGTTGCAGCTACAGTATACTTTAGATATTCCCGTCTGTATCCGGCCTTCGTCTTTTCTTTATCGGGCAAGTAGTGCTCAACATGACGCCCTTCTTCTCGAAGGATAAACTCGGGACAATCCGTCCCCACCACAATTTCCTCCCGAGTAAGGTCCCTATCGAAAAACTCACACCTATCCACTTCTACCCCCTCGCTACTCAATACGAAAAAGGTACAATCTTTACATTTGGGTTTTACTTCGGCCTCCATCTTTCCTCCATCCACAAAACTTCTATTAGCCCTTAATTTGAATTGATATAATATCTATATAATTTAAATTATATATAATTTAGCCTACCGAAAAAAGGATAAGAAACCCAGAATGTTCCGCCCTTTTCAATGCTTATAGGCTTCGTCATCTTTGTCTGAAGATTGGACAAAGAAAAATAGATATAGGATATATAATAGATTAACTATAGGGAGGTTATATGACCATAGAGGATTATCCTACGGTAATTGCCACCGTAGGCGGAGAGGGTATAAGGCTTTTCCCATTGACCTTAAATCAGCCAAAACCTTTGGTCGATATGTGCAATAGAGCGATAATCGCGAGGATGTTTGAACCGCTAGTCAAGCAGGGGTGCAGGCGCATCATAATTGCGAGTAAGGGTGAGGAGAACACTTCCCATTTGAACAAATATTTCAAAGCAGGGGCGGGCTTCTTCACGAGACTCAAGATAGAAGAGTGGGAGGAGATTGAGTACCAGCCCAATTACAGCGACATGGGAAATGCCGACGCCGTAAGATACTGTATGGAATACTACGGCATAGATGACGAGGTTTTGGTCGTGAGTGGAGACAACGTGGTGGATATCGATATAGAGAAATTGGTGAATCTCCATGAAGAGAAAAATGCTCTTTTGACAGTTGGACTCAAAGAGTTAGAGCCAAACGAAGATGTGTCGCAATTCGGCGTTGCTAGAGTCGCTGAGGATATGAGGCTATCTGGTTTTGTAGAGAAGCCAAATCCCGGAGAAGAACCGTCTAGACTTATAAACACGTCGATATACCTCTTCTCCCCAGAGATAAGAGATGTATTTGGAGAAATGGGTGATCAGGTAAAAGATATCGGCCATGACGTCATACCATATCTCACGGAAAATGGGTACCCCGTCTATGGGTATATGATAAAAGGGTACTGGGCAGATGTCGGTACCCCGGAGAGGTTTTGGAAGACCACGATGGACATACTTCACCAAAGGCTACCGAATATCCGATTGGAGCACGAAGTTAGGAAAGGGATATGGATCCACCCAACCACCTACAAAAGGAACGACGGATTAAAAGGTGTCGAAATAAAGGGAAACGCCATCATAGATAGGAGCTGTACCATTGGCGAAGACGTGAAGATAGAAGATTCGTGCATAGGGCATACATGTGTGATAGGGGACGGAGTCACAATTAAGGAATCGATAGTTATGGATTTTGCCGATATAAGGGCCGGTGTATATCTGAATAAATGCATAGTGGGCAGGCACGCAACTGTTGAAGAGGGAAGCAGAATCGATGCGGATTTATCGGTCGAATTCGGTGGAGAATTGATGGATAAAATTCCCGTTGTTGGAGGAGGCGAATTGACGATCTTTAGGAATTCTGTAATTGGGCCCGGGAAGAGGGCTGCACCCTTAAGGCACAGTCACAGGATATTAAGTTGTGGTATCTATAGAGAGTTGGGGATGGATGACGCCAATGTATATTTTATCGAAAAAATTTAGTGGTTATTTGATCATACCAATCGCCTCTGGGGCATCTTGTAGCCTATCAAGCTCCTGAGGCGGGCGTCGT
>JBHIFP010000083.1:0-6284 GCA_046761145.1 Hydrothermarchaeales archaeon (SeqCode) | reverse complement strand
GGGACACTGTCAGTGAGGAAGAGTTCATGGAGATGCTCAAAAAGAAGGGAGCCAAAATAACTCCATAAGTTTACCTGTAAATCTGGGTTCGAATCCCTCCCCCCGCACCAGTGCAGGAGGGATTCTGGGGCGTTATGAAAAAGAAAGCGATAACTGTCAGATGGTCTTAAGAAGACATTCAAAAAATGAATAGAAATAATTAAGTTCTAAAACTGATAAACAGTTCAGTAACAAGGGAATGAGGTGAGGAGATGGAGCAATTGACCATTATGGTCCAAAACAAACCCGGGGCGCTTGCCGATGTCTGCGAAGTGATGGGGAGGAACGGCATCAATATCAGGGCGATCTCAGCAGAAGGGCTAGGCGAGGCCGGTATTATACGGATGATAACAGAAGATCAGGAGTCTGCAAAGAGGGCCCTCGAAAAATCGTGGTACAAATTCGTCGTTTCGGAGGTAATTCCGATAAGATTGATAGACAGGCCCGGGGAATTGGCCAAGGTCTCCCGAAAACTCGCGGATGCCAATGTAAACATAGAGTGCATCTACATCCTCGGCAGAGAGAAAGGGATGACGGAGATCGCCCTCAAAGTCGATATGATCGATAAGGCAAAGAGGATATTGGAACGGCGGATAATGAAGTAATTTCTAATTATGCGCCAAATTTCTGGGTTTCTATAGTCTATGGATTTGCATTCATAACCCCCCCTTCTTTTTTAAAACATGCCATCTCAATTGATTTTATTGTCTCATTTTCAACGCTTGGTCATCTCTTGATTCCAGAGCCAAATGTAAACCCAGAGATCCACTCATGTTAACGCTAACCTTAAGGGGACAAACCACCATAAAAAATTCAATGCGAGGTGGGTAATACGAAGTGCAAAAAATGTGGATCTAGGATGCCGGTGATATCCCCTCAAAATGCCGAAGACATAGTCTGGGTTTGCTTGAAGTGTCAACTGCAGCTGTCCAAACCCAGGGCCGGATTTATCAAAAGGGAGATCATAAGCCTCTGAGCTATTCTCATCTTAATTATACTTTCCACAATCACATTGCGAAATCGATGATTTTTGCATGTGCACCCCAATATTGTCGCGTCTTCCTCGATCATGATTTCGTAGATATCCACGGCACGGGCGACGCTACCGGCATTCAGAACCCCTGCTTTTCCGTACTGCAAGGTGAGGTCATTCGCGCTCATCGAAGGGAGATTTTCATCAAACGGACTTTTTCCATCTTCCATACATCCTAGAATCTATTCCACAAAGACCGCGGTCGCTACTACCGTAGTCCACTTGCCGTCTTTGCCCACGATGGCCGATTGGGTGATATTCGTTGTCCTGACGATCTTACCGCTCATCCTCCAGATCTCTCTTCTTTCGTTCTGCTCTACATCTTCGTCGAACTCGATCCCCAAAGTGGTCGCCAGCATGTACGCCGCCAAGTCTTCTGCATAATCTCCAGCTACCTCTTCCGTCTGCCCGAAGGAATGGTGTTCGCTCAGATACCCATACTGATCTTCATTCGCTGATATAGCGGCGCCTATAGAAGCGGCGATCAAGCGCCTTGGTTCATTGCTTGAGTTTTCGCTCAAGACGCAGTGGACTATCTGCCCCGGGTTTAGTTGTCTCAACCCAACTTCTCTGGGTACCAACTCACAGTTCGGGGGGATTATGCTCGAGACGTTCACCAAGTTGAATTTCGCTATGCCCGCGTCTCTCAATGCCAATTCAAAGGACGGCAACTTCTCCTTGTGTTTCCCGATACCTTTGGTCAAAAAAAATTTTTTTGGAATCAACTTTTACCCCCTTTCACTACCGCCGGGATGTTTATAAATTTTATGATTTGGAATGGGGCGCTGTTGATATTTCATCATCGTTCTATAATCGCCGTTTGCTCGACACGATCTTTTTGACTCTCGATCCACAGACATCGCATTCCGTTTTGTTGTACTCGGCGGGAAACTCCTTGTTGCATCCCCTACAGATGACTTTCCACTCGAAGGCCTCTTTGATCCCGACCTCTATCACTGGGAGAAAAGGGATCTCGAGCTCGTTGGATAGATTTTGTATCTGATAGTCGTCCGTGACTATGACAGCTTCGTCCCCTCTTTTTTTCACGTCCAATGCAAGAGCGAGGACCTTTAGATCTGTTTCGGACATAGACACATAGTCGCCAGTCTTCCTCGATACGTTCTCTACTTCCCTCATGCTCTCACTCGAGGGTTCGAGAATAGTAACGCCCCCTTCAACGTACAACTCGGCCTTCAGTTTTGTCCCGCTGTCCTTTACTTCGTCGAAAACCCCCTGGGTCGTGTAATTTTTGTACTCTGGCGAAGGGCGAAAACCCCCGATAAATGCGGATGTATCCAAGATAAAGACCCTGCTCAATGGTCTCCCTCGTGAGCTATTATGGGCTACCTTCGCAACCTCTCTTTTATCCGGCCGTAAAAGTCCTTCTCCAGCTTTATAAAGTAGGCCTTGTTCTCGCTAAACCCGAAGCTTACTATGTCCCCATATGAGAGCTCCTTCCTGTACTCGCCGTCTATCACGAGCATGGCCCCCTTCTTTTTCTTCACCATCCCTACCGATACATCCGAGTCGCCCGGCACGACTATGGATCTGGCGCCCAATTTGAAGGGACATATGGAGGTGATGATGAATGCATCGACCCTGGGGTCTACGATCGGCCCCCCTGCCGACATAGAATAGGCGGTTGATCCCGTCGGCGTGGAGATTATTATGCCATCCGACCTGACCACTTCGGCCACTTCGCCATCCACGAGGATCTCCAAGTGGAGCATCTCAACGGGTAGGGAGGATTTGACCACGGCCTCGTTCAACGCGTCTCCGGCCACATCGCCATTCACCTTTACCCTCAGCTTCGCCCTCTCCTCGACCATATACTCCTTCTTCACAATCCTTTTCAATGCTTCCTTCCAGTCTTCATAGCCTATCTCGGTTAAGAAGCCGGTAGCTCCGAAATTTATACCAAAGATAGGGATCTCCTTACCACCGATCTTGGACTCCGTCCACAAGATGGTGCCATCCCCGCCCAAGACGAGGATGAGGTCGGCACCCGCATCCTCCAACTTCATCGCGTTCTTCAATCCGAGTCTTTCTGCAGTCACTCGATCGAAGTAGGTTTTGATGCCTTTCGACTCTAGATAGCCCTCCATCTCTTTGCATAGATCCAAGGCGTTCTCTTGACCTTCTTTGACCACGATTAATACCTTCATATCACGGCCTCACCAGGGACAGAATACTACTATGGATCTTTTTATTACCGCTCGCTATTATCTCGACCCTATCCAGGGATTGGATATCATAGTTTAAAATCTTTCCCTCCCTATCCGATACAACCCCGCCAGCCTCTTCTATGATCAACTTCCCGGCCGCTATATCTGTGACCTTCAAGACCCTTCGCAGGTCCACCATGGCCTCGTAACCTCCCATGGCGACGTAACACAACTCAAGAGCAACGCTACCAAGGCAACGGATCCTCCTCGATTTTTTTATCAGGGATTCGACGCTTTCCAATCTCCCGGGCTTCGCATAGATCGACAGAGCCGCCTCCTCCAGTTTCTCGGTTTGAGAGGTCCTTATCCTTTTACCGTTCATCTCTGCCCCTCCTCCCCTTTTGGCCTCGAAAATATCGCCGTTGGCCAGGTCCATAACCAAGCCAAATTCGAGGTCCTCGATCGTGCGCGCATCTCCATATGGGGCAAGGGCTATGGAGGTGCTGAAGATGGGTAGCCCTTTAGTGGCGTTCAGCGTCCCATCCAAGGGATCGATGACGCATATATATTCTGGCTCCTCGCCGAGGATAACTCTCCCCCTCTCCTCGCTCAAGACGACCATCGGGATTTCCGAGGATTTCAGGGCCTTTATGGCCGCTTTCTCCGCCACATCGTCGATATTTTTGGTGGGCGTTCCATCGGCACCCATCTGTAATACTTCCGCCGCCTCCTCGCTACCAACGAGTGATTGGACGGCATACCTAACCTCGAATGCTACTTCCTTGAATAACTCCAGCAAGAATCTCACCGACACTACAAGAAATTTTATATACTTATATTCCCTAGCCATATAAAAATGGAGGTATTCCAGTGACGACTAAAGTTGCAGCGGTTAGAACGCTCAAGGTAGGGAGGCACATAGTCATAGACGGAGAGCCCTGCAGGATCGTGAGCTATCAGACCGCAAAGACGGGAAAGCACGGTTCCGCCAAGGCCAGAATAGAGGCGATAGGGATTCTCGATGAGAAGAGGAGGAGCTTGGTAAAGCCGGTGGATGCGAAGATCGATGTCCCGGTCATAGAGAGAAGATCGGCGCAGATAAATTACATGAGCGGCAACACCTTGGGGCTCATGGATCTAGAGTCATATGAGAGCTTCGAAGTGCCCATACCAAAGGATGTCGAAGGAGCCTTCATCGAAGGCGGGGAGGTGGAGTATATCATGGCCATGGGCAGAAGAAAGATCGTGAGGGTGAGATCTGGCTGATGTATGCATCTCCTTTTACTTTTGCCGGGCGAGAGTTGAGTTTAGACGATGCCGATTATGCGATTTTGGGCATACCTTACGACAGCAGTCAATCTTATAGGATAGGATCGAGGTTTGCCCCCAACGCCATAAGAGGGGCCTCTCGCGAGATAGAGGGATACGACATAGAAGAGGGTCGCGATCTCAGCGAATTGAAGATCTGCGACCTCGGCGATGTCGCTGTATCCTTCGGGAACTTCGAAGAGACCTGCAGAAGGGTCGAAGAGACTTTGAAGGACGTGATTGCAAAGGGCACGATACCGATATGCTTGGGTGGGGAGCACACCATATCTTACTGCGTGACAAAGGTCCTGTCAAAGGGCTTCGTATATCTCGTTCTGGACGCCCATCTCGATTTTAGAGATTCGTATTTGGGAGAGAGATTTTCCCATGCCTGCGTAACGAGGAGAGTTGGCGAGGAGATCGGCATCGAGAATGTTATGGTCGTGGGGGTAAGGAGCGCATCGAAGGAGGAGTTGGACGACGCCCAAAGATTGGGGTTGGATTATGTGGGGTTCTTCGATTACGAAAGGAACCCAGAAACAGCCATGCAACGAGTCAAAAGTAAAATCGAAGGCAGGGATATTTACTTATCCTTGGACTTGGACGTGATGGATCCCAAGGAGGCATTGGGGGTATGCAATCCAGAGCCACCTGGTTTGGGCTATAGGGACCTTCTCTACATATTTAATGTACTAAAAGACTGCAATTTGATCGGGGCAGATATCGTTGAAGTAACCCCCCTTTACGACAATTACACCCCAATCTTGGCCTCCAAGATCTTGTTCAAGATCCTTGCCCTCCCTTCGCAACAATAGGCAAGGCACAGTTTATTTAAATTATAAATTCAAAGATAAGTGAGGTGAGATGGTGGACCGACCGTCATGGGATCAATATTTTGCCAGGATCGTGGAGGATATAGCGGCGAGATCAACCTGCATAAGAAAAGAAAGACAGTTCGGTGCAGCCGTCATAAATAACAAACACGAAATCGTATCCACTGGTTTCAATGGAGTGGTGAGAGGGGCACCTCATTGCATAGATATAGGGTGCATCAAGGACGAGATGGAGATAGAGAGCGGGATGGGACACGGCATTTGCCCTGCTGTGCATGCAGAGCAGAATGCCCTCATTCAGGCGGGAAGAAATAGCGTAGGATGCACCTTATATGTAAATGGTTTCCCCTGTAAAATATGCGCGAGGCTCATCGTCAATGCCGGGATAAAGAGGGTAGTTGTAAGCGGCGATTATTCTGACGAGGAGGGTTTGAGGATATTGGAGGATGCGGGCATAGAGGTGACTCATATAGAGGTAAAGAGATGAAACTCGTGGTCGGTTTGGTGGGTAGAATAGGTTCCGGCAAAGGCGTCGTCAGCGAACATTTACACGAGAAATATGGCGCCAGTCAGCATAGATTTTCTCAAGTTTTGATGGATCTGTTGGATAGGCTCTACCTACCCCACGATCGGGAGTATCTCCAAGACCTGGGGGCGTGCATCAGAAATACCCTCGGCATGGAGGTGATAGTAGATGCATTCAAGAGAGATTTGGAGAGCGACGACTCCGATATAATCGTCGTCGACGGTATTCGATACGAGAATGAAGTGGAGATGCTCAGGAGTTTCGAGAACAACTTATTGATATTCATCGATGCCCCTCCGAAATTGCGATATGAAAGGTGTAGGGATAGGGGGGAGAAGGGGGAGGCGGGGATAACCTTTGAGGAATTTCTAGAGGCAGAA
>JBHIFP010000082.1:0-6286 GCA_046761145.1 Hydrothermarchaeales archaeon (SeqCode) | reverse complement strand
TCTAGGGCAACGCTGTTTTAAGCTTAAACAGTCCCAGAGGAAAAATTATTATTCTGAATTTTATCATCAAAAGACTCTAGGTACTGACCCAAATTCAACAGAAAGTCGTTCAACTTATCGATCGGGACAAATATACATCCATTTTCTACAAGCAAGTCATCATCGATGAAGCTCACAATTATGGGGATGGCCTTTCTTCCAAATATTCGCTCAAATTCTCGGCACCTCGCCTTATGTTTCCCTGCTTCCGATCTCAATGGGCTACGCCTATATCTAGAGTGGCCGTATCTCTTGCAGTCTATTGCGAGACAGAGACCTGCTTTGGTTGCGACCACGTCGATCTCAAATTTTCTCTCGCTGTTTCTGAATACCTTCCTGAACTCCACTTCAAAATCGTGTAGCTCTAGAATTTTCCTTGTCAGTTCCTCCAACTCTTGCCATGATGGGGTCTCATTTTCAAAAATATACATGGGAGAAAATGGCTCGGGGGGGTTTATCAAAAAAGCGATAGAGTTTGAGAAAAGTAATCCTATAGCTTCAATCTTTTTGAACTATGTATATCTCTTTACCACTCCTATCTTCAACCCTAGCAGAGCCCCTCGCAACCGATTTCCGCATAAGTATCTTTGCATCATGGTGGGAGATTCCCAGTCTGGATGATATCTCCTCCAGCGTGACCGCCCCGCCCTTTGATCTTGCAAAATCATAAACCTCCTGTTCCAAACGCAGAAACTTCTTTGCCCTTATCATCATCACAATAACATTGATGACCACGACGGAAATGAAGAGCAGGATCAATACCATCTGGGGCCCCATAATCACACCGCCTAGCAATAGGTTCATCTCCATATTTAATTTTATCTCACTATAAGGCTAAAGATACGCCATAACACCAGGTAGAAAAGACTTTGAAGATATAAGTTTCGTATTTGGGCTATGCGATCGTGGGTATTCCAAAAATTTATTATCGTGCTTGGAGATTGAAACCCATGTTCTCCGATTTTCTGCTCAGGAGGTACGACGAACTCTTTGATGAAGAAACGGTGCTCGGATTAAAGGCCCGCCTCGATCGATCTATTAGGATCAACACACTTAAAATCTCGGAAAATGACTTGATCCAAAGATTGGGCAACAAAGGGATAAAACTCCAAAAAGTCCCTTGGACGAGACACGGTTACTTTGTTAAAGAATCGCCATTCTCGATGGGCTCGACTACCGAGTACCTATTGGGCCATTACTTCCTTCAAGACCCCACATCCATGTATGCCTGTGAAGTACTCGACCCCAAAGGGGACGAAGTCGTCCTCGACATGGCAGCTGCCCCCGGAGGAAAGACTACTTATTTGGCACAATTGATGAGAAACTGCGGTACTGTTGTGGCTATAGAACTGAACAGACAACGGATGAAATCCCTGAGATCGAACGTGACCAGAATGGGGGTGGAGAACGTCATCGCCATAAGGATGGATGCATTGAAGGTGGGCGGGTTAAAGATCGAATTCGACAAAATCCTCTTGGATGCGCCATGCACGGGTACAGGCACGGTCTTCAAAAACCCCGATGCGATGGAAAAAGAGGAGGCGGACGTAAAGCACTGCACATCGCTACAAAGATCTCTTTTAGGAGCTGCTATCGGCGTGTTAAAGGAAAATGGCATTCTGGTCTACTGCACATGCAGCATGCTCCCGGAAGAAAATGAACTGATGATGCAGAATGCTTTAGACAACTTCGATTTGGAACTCGAAGATATCCCCGATGGTGAAGAAGCTTTTTCATATGTTTATGATATCGCGTTGAGTGATGATATGAAAAAGGCCAAACGTTTCTACCCCCATATTCACTATACCCAAGGCTTCTTTTTGGCCAAGCTCAGGAAGATATAAACTACGAGATATTTCCTAGGGAGAGTGTTACCAATTTGACCATGTTCTCGATGTCCTTCATGTTGGCAACCTCGACCGGGCTATGGATATACCTCGTAGGGACTGAGACGACGCCGCTTGGAACACCTCCCCGTGTCAAGTGGATCGCCGAGGCGTCGGTGGTGCCCCCCTCGCCGACTTCGAGCTGGTATGGAATCTTTTTCTTCTCGGCGGTCTTCAAAAGCAGATCTTTGACTTTGGGATGAGTTATCAGCCCCCGGCCCTTTGCATCCGCTATCGTAATCGCCGGTCCTTCGCCCAACTTGATTGGGGACTCTTCTACCTTTACTCCCGGGAAATCTCCAGCAGCTGTCACGTCCAAAACGATGGCCATATCTGGATCGATCTTAAATGCTGAAGTCCTCGCTCCTTTCAGCCCAACTTCCTCTTGGGTGGTCCCCACACCATATACCGTACACTTAGAGTCTGTCCTCTTCATAACCTCGACGAGGGCCAGGCACCCCAACCTATCATCGAAGGCCTTGCCGGTCACTAGGTCACCGCCCAACTCCCTGAAGGTGCGGTCGAAGGTGATGTAGTCGCCGACGCGAATCCCCATCTTCTTCGTTGCTTTTTCATCTTTGGCGCCTACGTCTATAAACATGTCTTTGTATTCGACTACCTTCTTCCTCTCCTTCTCCTCCATCAGATGTGGCGGTTTGGATCCTATCACCCCGTGAATTCTTTTTTTACCAGTGTGGATCAACACCCTCTGGTTGAGGATGGTTTGATCGAAAAACCCTCCCAGAGTTGTGAACCTGACAAAGCCTTTCTCATCGATGTGCTTGACCATAAGCCCGATCTCGTCCATGTGGGCGGCGAGCATGACCTTCTCGTCATTGCCTTCTTTCCTGGCGATCAGGTTCCCCAATCTATCGATCTCGATATCGCAATATTTTTCTAGTTCCTTTGCCATTATATCTCTCACTTCACCTTCGGAACCTGGAACTCCATGGGCTTCAGAGAGCTTCTTCAACAATGACTTCATTTCAATTCCTCCAGGGGAGGGTTGTGCATCCCCCTTTTCCGGAAGTTTAATGACAATAATGGCATGCCCCGATATATAAATTCAGTGGATGGCTTCTCTTATCCTCCTGATGCCCTCCTCTATATTCGATCTCGAGGTGGCATAGGAGAACCTCACATATCCCTCTCCGTGATCCCCAAAGGCAGTGCCGGGAGTTGCGACGACCTTTGCCTTTTTGAGGAATTCCATGACCAACTCCCGGGAGTTTCCTCGTTTTGAAAAGTTCGGAAAGGCGTAGAATGCACCTCTCGGTTTTAGACAATCCACGTCCCGGATCTCGTTCAATAGCTCGACCATTATGTCCCTCCTCTCCCTGAAGGTCCCGACCATCTCGTTTATGAACTTCTCGCCTTCCCTTAATGCGGCTAGAGCTGCCCTTTGAGATAAGGAGGAGGTGCTCGCCTGGAGATACTGGTGGATCTTCAACATCTCCTCTATGATCTCCAATTTGCTGTGTACGTAGCCGAGCCTCAAACCGGTCATCGCATAGCTCTTGGAGAAGCTGTTAATGGTTATTGCCATATCGGTGAACTTCGCGATGCTGTGGTGCTTTCCCTCGTAGATTATCTTTTCGTATACCTCATCGGAGATGACGAATATCCCCTTTTCATCGCAGATCTGGGCTATCCCTTTTATCACGTCTTTGGAAGAGACGGCCCCAGTAGGATTGCTCGGCGAGTTTATGATTATCGCCTTTGTGTTTGTGGTGATCCTCTCCTCAATGTCGTTTACATCGAAGTCAAATTCGTTCTCTTCTTTTACTTGGACGGGGACTGGGACTCCATTGGCGGTCCTGATCAAAGGGGGATATGAAACAAAGCCTGGATCGGGTATGATAACCTCCTCGCCCGGGTCTACTATTGTCAGTATCCCTAGAGCCAGGGCCTCTGAGGCCCCGGAGGTAACTATGATCTCCTCCACGTTTGAAATGATCCCATTCTCGCTCTTCAGCTTTTTGACCAAGGCTTCTCTCAATTCCATTATACCTTTACTCGGTGTATAATGGGTGAAGTCTTCATCCAATGCCTCCTTTATTGCGGCCTTTGATTGGGGAGGGATGGAGAAGTCGGGCTCCCCTATCCCGAGGTTTATGATTCCCCCTGCCTTGGCGAGCTCGAACATCTTCCTTATCCCGGAGATATCGATGTACTTCACCCGTCCAGAGAACTTCGCTATTTCTATGCCTCCTGTGGGATAATCCCACCTAACGAACATAAACCTTACTGCCTCTAAATTGGCATATTTAAATATTCCAAAGTTGGTTTGATCTTGAAAGGTGGAGAGGAACTGTGGCGGAAAGGACGAAGTGACGAGGATGGTGGGGGGCATCTTAATAGTCAAATTTTCGTACTATAAACCTCCAATAATAAATGATATTGCCCTTAGCATATTAAATTTAAAAACCCTAATATTTCCCTCAACACAGGCTTACTCTATTTTTTCAAAAGATATCCATATATGCCCAATACTATCAGACCGATAATTACAATGAATCCCAATGTTTTCCCCAAAATTAAGGAGAAGAGATTATACACAATTAAAAAGAGGAGGATAAGTCCAGCCCCAATAACCAGATAGATCATCAAGGTACTCCAATCATCCATTTATTCTCTCTCCTCGAAGGCGATGATCCCCCTATCGTTTTTGTCAGGCGTTGTCCGTGAGCAAGGATTCATCGATATCAACGTAAATATCGTCATCGGTGACTTCGAAACTGGCTTTGCAATACGGGCATTTTTTGGCAGCGCCTATTCGCATTTCTGCATCATCTGCTCTCTCGATATCCCTTTTGCATGCCGGACAACATATAGTGACATCCATCCTACTCTATCATTTCAAAGGTCGTTGTCCATTTATTAAACTTATCATTAAAGGATCGTAAAACGTTATACTCCTCGTCTTCGGCGTTTAAGTTGAGAAAAACTATAGTGATGGCATGGCTCTGTTTACTCCGTTTCCAGAGCGTTCTTTTATAATTGTATAGCTATCACCCTTCAGTATCACATATCCTAGACTCATTCAGCTTTACTTTTTTACAGTAAGTGTATATTCATGACATATTCGATTCTATGTAGGTGGAACTAGCCAGAAGGTTAGAAGGGTTAGTACCCATCAAATAACCAACATTATGGAATCAAAGAATTTAGGGAAAGGGAACATCTCCTTGGAGGTGTCTCAACCAGAGCTATTGGAGGATAAAAGAGCTTGACCGAAACTCCGAACCGCAAAGTATATATATACTTTACAATAATACACTTAATGTAAAAATATAAAATTGGTATTCTCATGGTAGAACTTGCTTCGATCGCCAAGAAATGGTCCAAGGAGATATTGCTTACCTTGAACGAGGATTCCAAAGGGTTTAATGAGATAGGAAAAGAGGTAAGCACAAATGACCATAAGATAAGTAGTAGGACCCTTGCAGATAGACTCACTGAATTGGAGAAAGAAGGGTTGATCGTGAGGATGATCACCAAGACTAGGCCTCCGAGAACGGTATACTTAATTACCAGGCGGGGAAGAGAAGCTATAAGGCTTACAGAAGAATTCAAGAATTTATAGTTAACTTTTTAGAACTTTCCTTTCCTCTAAAGGAAACATTTTTTCGATAATAACCCCTCCAAGAATAAGTTTGCTGTCCATCTAACAGATGAACCCAGAGCCGAAATCAATCGTCAGCCGACCCTTCTGTCTCCTTCCCCTTCGTACACCCTTTCCAATACAAAAGCCTGTATCATTTCCATGGATTCGAGGATCTTTCTGTTATTGACCGTCAGGTCATATATCCTCTTGTTTATTTCAAACAGTCTTCTGCTAACTAAAACTTGATAGACAAAGACCCCCAATATGAGAACATATCCCCCTATCACTGCCAGTAAGGTTTCCAAATCCATGCAGATACCTCAACTACGCCCATACCATCACAATTCTTGCATCAAACCCCCAAGGGGGGGCGCCTGTGGGCAATGGGGCAAAATGCTCAACGATTAAAAATATTTGCTAGCGCACCCACAGGCATAGTATACATGTATCCAATCCCTCTATTTGAAAACTATGTGTCACTGATGTGAAGCCGGAGGTAACACTAGAACCGAGGAAGACCACGAGGGTCCCAATCCTCTTCAATTGTCGGGGAAGGTGAAACGCATCTTCTCCTTGAATCTCCTAATCAGCTCCTTCTGCATCTCGTAGCGCCTGATGTCCTCCTTCAGGTCCAAGATCTTTTCGCTCATGTTTGTTGCATGGAGGGGGCCAGCATATAAACCTTGCGAGGAACCCAGTGATTGGAGATGTGGAATTATTCAGATAATAGCATTGTTTGAAATTCTAACCAAAA
>JBHIFP010000081.1:0-6760 GCA_046761145.1 Hydrothermarchaeales archaeon (SeqCode) | reverse complement strand
CCCTCTGGTTTGACAAAAGCTTTTTAACAAACAAAGCTAATGATAAGGCGATGCATTATGATAGGCGAGGCGTATGCCCTTGGCTCTGGGACTATAATAAACGCAATAGCAACCGGGAAGGGCGCGGCTTTCGGTTTGGACTTGAAGGTAAAGGCCACGGTGAAGCTCGATGACTCTGGCATTATTACTGGGCGTATCAGAGAAGCCCCCGCAGAGAAGACCACTCTGATCGAAAGGTGCGTTCGGAAGGTCTTGGATAGATTTGGCTTGGAGTATGGCGCTGAGGTCGAGACGGAGTCCAATGTCCCCCTCGCTAAAGGTTTATCCTCGAGTAGCGCCGCCGCCAATGCGACCGTATTGGCGACCCTTTCGGCGCTTGGCAAAGGACTGGATGATCTAGAAGCGATAAACCTGGGCATAGACGCCGCCGTGGAGTCCAACGTTACCATAACAGGGGCCTTTGACGACGCATCTGCATCTTATTTTGGGGGGTGTATAATTACCGACAACGTGAAGAGAGATATCCTGAAAAAGTTCGATATGGATCGGGACCTTACCGTCCTCATATATTGCCCAGAAGAAAAGGCCCATACCACGGAGACGAATGTTCGGCGTATGAAACTGTTCCACGAACAGGTGCAAATCGCCTTCAACGAAGCCTTGGCCGGAGATGTCTACAGGGCGATGACTTTGAATGGATTGATATACTGCGCCTCCCTCGGCTTCCCCCCTACCCCTGCAATACTGGCACTGGAGGGAGGTGCCATAGCCTCTGGATTGTCGGGTACGGGGTCTGCGGTTATAGCTTTATGTAAGCGAGAATCCAAGGGGGATATTATGGAATCCTGGGATGAATTGGGGGGTGAAGTAATAGTGACGAGACCCAACAACGATGGCGCAAGGGTGATACGGTGAACGAGAAGATCGAAAAACTCAGGTCTGATATAGACGCCATAGACGCGAGATTGATCAGCCTCCTATGCGAACGATTCGAGATCGTCAAAGAGATCGCCGATATCAAGAGAGATCTACAGATCGAGATCGAGGACGAGGGTAGAGAGCGGGAGGTGATGGAGAATTGCACCGATGCCGCAGAGGGCAGGTTGGAAGAGGGGTTCGTCAGAGATTTGGCAAAGTTGATCCTCTCATATAGCAAGAAGATTCAACACGCGAGAAGAGGAAGATGAAGATAGCGATATTGGGGCCTAGGGGAACCTTCAGTGAAGAGGCATCTCTGAGATTCCGAGATAGGGAGTTGGTCCTGTGTTCGGACATAGCGGATATCTTCGAGAAGGTCATCGATGGCGATGTGAATTGTGGTATTGTGCCGGTGGAAAACTCCCTCGAAGGTTCGGTCGGGATGACCTTGGAGCTTCTTCATAAAAGAGACGTGAAGATCGCCGGGGAGATAGTCATCGATATAGAGCACGACCTGATGGCGCTTCCAGGATCTAGCCTTGAGCAGATAAAGGAGGTCGTATCTCACCCCCATGCTCTAGCTCAGTGCAAGGGTTTCCTCAAAGATTTGGGCGTAAAGACGCGAAACTTCGCAAGCACTGCAGAGGCTGCAAAGGAGATCGCAGAGAAGGGGTTAAGGCGCATCGCGGCCATCGCTCCAAGGATATCCGCCGAGCTTTATGGCTTGGAGATCTTGAGGGAGGGAATTCAGGACGATGAGCAGAATCAGACGAGGTTTCTTATCATCGCCGATCGGGACCATGAAGAGACCGGCCGCGACAAAACTTCTTTGATTTTGGAAGCGAAAGAGGATAGACCTGGCGCGCTCTTCGAGATACTCCGCCCATTTGCGGAGGAGAACATCAACCTGACAAAGATCGAGTCCAGGCCGTCCAGAAGGGCCCTGGGGGACTATCTATTCTACATCGACCTCGAAGGGCACAGAAAGGAGCCCGCGGTAAAGAGGGTATTGGAGGAGCTGGAGAAGGATACGGCCCACATGAAGGTCCTCGGCAGCTACCCCATGGAATCGAAATGACCTCTCGCAAGATCGTGATTCTCGTAGATGTGTTGAAGATATGGGTAGTTGGTATATTTCTGGGAATAGCTCTCTCCTATCTCGCCCCCGCCCCATATTATTCTGGGGTCGTAATCTCGACTCTGGATACGATCTCAGGCGCAATGCCGCTGAGAGCTCCGATGGCGAAGATATTTTTTAAAAACTCCCTCGCTTCATTAACCGTGATATTTCTGGGCTTGTTGCTCTCCATTCTGGAGTTAAGGGTCTATATGGGGGTCTCCCCCACGACTTACGCATTTTTGGAGCGGCTTACGGATCCGCTATACGGAATCCTAAGAAGGTTATTCCCCAAATTTTCGGAACTCGAACCCTTCTTCAGATCCTGTTTCCTGTACCTATATTTCATTCCAGTTCTTGCGATGATCGTCAACGGCACGGCCTTCGGATTTCTATTTGGCGGGTACCTTTTGAAGGGTTTATCGGCCTTATTTTTTGCCTCGATGTACCCCCATGCATTTGTCGAAATTCCCGCAATGCTGGCGAGCGCCATCATCGCGTTCTTCATTGCCGATGCCCTTAAAGATCCGATCTCCGAAGGGGACCTGGCGGCCCTTCAAAATAAGATCGAAAATGCGATGAGGGATAAAAATATCCTGCTACCGACTCTCACAATTCAGGCGTTGCTATTGATCGCCGCATTTCTGGAGACGCATTAGTCCCAATTTCACATTCGATAAGTTTAATAAGAGGGGAGGACAGAAATAAAAGAGGAGGTGAATCTATGGTTGTTGCGGGGGTTTTGATAAGAACCGCTCCAGGAAAAACGAAGAGTGCGATTGAGGAACTTAGAAAATTGGAGGGAATGATAAGCGTCCAGGCCGTATTCGGGAGATTCGATGTGGTTGCTATGATAGAGGCCAAAGACCTGGACGAAGCCGCCAATACCGTCGTCTCAAAGATCCGGCAGATAGATGGCGTGACCTATACCGAAACGTTGATTGCGGCAAAGATCTAAATTTTTGAGAAGGGGGTGCCCTTCTCTTGCTCTTTTTAAGATGTCTGAGGTTATACTTCCGGTAGGTTGGCGAGCGCCTGTTTGATCAACTCTTCTGGATATTCGTAGTCTATTAGCTTCTTTTCATAGTAGGCATCATAGGCACCCATATCGAAGTGCCCATGGCCAGAGCAGTTGAACAATATAGTTTTCTCTTCGCCCGTCTCTTTGCACTTCCTCGCCTCATCTATGACCAGTTTTACGTTGTGGGCCGTCTCCGGCGCGATGACTATTCCTTCAGTCCTCCCAAACAGCGTCGCGGCCTCGAAGACCTCGTTCTGGTGGTATGCCTTTGCGCCTATGACACCTTCATCATAGAGGAGGCAGACGATGGGGGAATCCCCGTGGTATCTCAGACCACCGGCGTGTATCCCAGGCGGCACGAAATCATGCCCCAAGGTATACATCTTGACCAAGGGGATCAGCCCTGCGGTGTCACCGTGGTCGTAGCGGTAGACGCCCTTTGTAAGAGTAGGACATGCCGTCGGCTCTACAGCAATGGCTTCTAGATCTCTTTTGTCTCCCCTTAGCTTATCGTGCAGAAATGGAAAACTTATGCCGGAGAAGTTGCTTCCACCCCCACAGCAGCTGGTCACCAAATCCGGGTATTCGTCGATCTTTGTGAGCTGTTCCTTTGCCTCTAGCCCTACGACTGTCTGATGCAACAGAACATGGTTCAGCACCGACCCCAGAGAATATTTCGTATCGTCGTGAGTTGCCGCGTCTTCCACCGCTTCAGAGATCGCGATTCCCAAGCTTCCAGTTGTATCTGGATCCTTCTCCAAGATCTTCTTACCTGCCTGCGTCCTTTCGCTTGGGCTGGGGATTACTTCGGCTCCCCAGACATTCATCAAATTCTTCCTATAGGGCTTCTGCTCATAACTGATCCTCACCATATAGACGGTGCACTTCATACCGAACACGTTGGTAGCGAAGCTCAACGCCGAGCCCCACTGCCCGGCACCCGTCTCAGTGGTGATCCTCGCGACGCCCTCCTTCATGTTGAAGTATGCCTGGGCTACAGCTGTATTCGGCTTGTGGCTTCCCGGTGGGGAAACGCCCTCATATTTATAAAATATCTTTGCAGGCGTCTTGAGCGTTTCTTCGAGCCTCTTAGCCCTGTAAAGGGGCGTCGGTCTCCAAAGTGCATAAACGTCCCGAACCTCCTCCGGAATATCGATCCACCTATCTTGGCTAACCTCTTGTTTTATCAGCTCCATGGGGAAGAGTGGCGCCAAGTCTTGAGGTCCTATTGGCTCTTTTGTTCCCGGGTGTATTACCGGGTCCAAAGGTCTTGGCAAATCCGCCGATATATTGTACCATTTCTTCGGGATTTCGTTTTCGTCCAATGTTATTTTTGTCTCAACCATGCATAATCACCTCCAATTATGAACACTCTCTCTCAATTTAGAAGAGAAGTGAGGTAATATAAGTTTTTCCGTCTTCACAAACGACGACTTTACTGGCTCAGTATCGCCGCCCAGAGGTTCCGCCTCCCGGTTCCGAAAACGGAATATACCATCCTAGATCCATCGGGGCTCCAGGCAGGGTTTATGGGGAATGTTTGGCTTATGGGAAGCTCTCTCTCATAGCTCCCATCGCTACTTACTACCCAGAGTTTTGCGTAATTTAGCTGTATCTTTACAAAGGCGATCATATCTCCATCTGGACTCCATGTATATACGTCATCGACACGATCTGGACTCAGCTGCCTCTGATCAGTACCATCGCTATTCACCACCCACAAAGTATCATAATCCGAGGCCTGCCCTCCGAGAGCGAACTTCAGACTCTCGGGACGGGTGGGTGGTCGCGACACGAAGGCTATCTTCGAGCCGTCTGGGCTCCAAGAGGGATGCGATTTCGTAGCTCTATCCGATGTCAGTTGCCTAAGACCGCTACCATCGTTATTCATCGTCCATATATTTGAACTGCCCGACTCATCCCTCACAAAGAGTATCTTCGAGCCGTCTGGGCTCCAAGAGGGATGTTTATCATTGGCTTTCCCGCTCGTCAGTTGTTCTCCATTTCCTCCATCACTATCCATCATCCAAATGTCCTGGTCTTTGGTCCCGACCTTTACAAAGAGTATCTTTGAGCCGTCGGGGCTCCAAACTGGGGAGATGTCTCCTTCATCGCCCTTCGTCAACTGGGTTAAAGTGCCCCTATAGATGTCGATTGTCCATATATCGCGATTGCCCGATTCCCAAGATGCGAAGGCTATCTTCGAGCCGTCTGGGCTCCAAGAGGGATGTTCGACCTCTAACCTAGCCGATATCATCCGTTTGGGGTTACTTCCATCCTTATTGATGATCCAGATACCTATTATATCGAACTCCCCTGGCCGTTCTCTCAAAAAGAGTATCTTCGAGCCGTCTGGGCTCCAAGAGGGATAGGTATCCCATGCCTCCTCCGTTGTGAGCTGTCTTTCGTCGATGATCGTGATCTCTCCTCGGGATATCGGTTTTGAACCGATCAACGTCTGGAAGTTTTCACAGTGGGGGACCTCGAAGATCAGGACGAATGAGATTGCGAACAGGACCTCCACCGCGAAAACCGCTATCAGTATCTTACGAAATTTGCCGGATTCGACATTGCGATAGATGAAGCTAAAGATAAGGCCGCTCAAAAGACCGATGGCGAATAAGAGTTTAAAAGAGAAGTATGCGATGTTGGCCCCTTCGCTGATGATGTAGGAATCCGCCACGCAGGGGATAGCGACGAGGTTAAAGAGGATAAAAAAGACGAGGCACCCGAAAAGTCCACCGCCTATCAATCCCAGCCCTACCGTTCCTACAAATAGATCTTTGAACTCGGGTCTAACTTCCAGTTTTATCTTGGGTTTACCCTCGGGTTTTTCTTCTTCTCCCTTCTTCTCTTCCGGTTTTTCTTCGGATTCCATGCAGGATCACTCGCAGATTGAGAGCCATTATATGTCTTGTAATAAAAAGCTTTTCTCGAAGAAAAAGGGGGGAAGTTGGTTCGTTTTCGTTATCTTATTGGATGTACTCTATCTTCTTCCTCTGGGCGAGGCGATAGCTGGAGATAACTTGAACATCGCCGCTCAGTTGCCTATCCAACTCCGAATCGCCTGTATCCACAAGCAGGGCCGGGGTATGCTCCAACTTCTGTGGCGTGGCCAGGATGATGATATTCTCTTTGCCTACCTCTCTTATCACTTCCGGACTTATCTGCTGATTTCCCCTACCGAAGACAAAGCCCTGCGCACCGATGGGACTGACCAAGATCTTTGCTTTTTTCTCATTCTCGAGGATGTCCAAGATCTCCCTTTCGCTTACGTCTTTGGCGACGAGTTTTTGATCCTTGACGACGTCCACGCCGAGGAGCGATTTATCGATGCCCAATAGATCCGAGATCTTCTTTATGGTAGAACCGGGACCCAAGATATAGAGGGAGTCATCCCTCATGAACTCGGCTGCAAATCTCGCGATATCCTCCTTTGAGCACTCTTCGGTTGTGCTATAAAATGCGAACTTGCCGCTCTGGACCAAAAGGGGCTCATAGGGGGTTAGTGCATAACCGAATAGCTCGGAATCCAATCTCCCTTGCCTATACTTCTCCTCGTCGGTATCCATAATCTCCGCTTCTCTGAGATCGCTCTTTCCCTCCAAAAAATTCAGGAGTATTTTGGACGTTGCTTCGGGATTTATCGAAAAGACGGCCGAATGCATCTTCACCCCCGCCGGGATCCCCAAGATGGGTATCTC
>JBHIFP010000080.1:0-6772 GCA_046761145.1 Hydrothermarchaeales archaeon (SeqCode) | reverse complement strand
TATGTAGTTTATAAAGAGGTTCTAAAAATGGCTGTTGAACCTGATAAGATACGGATCTTCGAGAAAGCGATAGACATCTTGAAAAAGGAACTCTCCCCTCTGGAGTATGTCAAATTTCTCAAGATCGTCATCCCAAAGGTCGGTGGCACTGCAAAGGAGATTCGAGCCTTGAGAAACGCCGAGTCTGAAGCTGATTTTTTAAAGAGGATGAAGAAAAAGGGGATTAAGGCCAAGTAGTATAAAATCGATCTTTTCCCAAAAAATCGCTCTCGGGTACTTCGTTTCTCCATAGATTTACTTAGAAACGCTATTACCCAGCGTAATATTTATATCGCCGATGATTGTAAATGTGATCGCCGATGATGAATGATGGGCGACCTTACACTCTTCTTAAAAAGAGCGGATGATGAACCCTATGAGCACTGAGGCGCTTATTTTACGCATTTTTATTTTTGAAATGAGTTTTATAACCACTCGATGAAGCGCTGCTTCTTTATCAAATCCAAAAATTTATTAGAATCACGAGTACAACACCAAAGGGAATAAAGATGATCACCAGCATAATCCTCGCGGGCGGCAGGAGCGAGAGGTTCGGTAGAGACAAGAAGTTCATCGAGATTAAAGGGAAATCGTTTATCCAGCACGTAATCGAGAGGGCGAGAAAATTCTCGGACGAGATCGTGATATCCTTGGGGGCAGAAGAAGCAGGGGAAATAAAGGATGAACCCGATCTTAAGGTGGCGATCGACGAAGAGAAATCCAAAGGGCCCCTTGTCGGGATCTCCTCGGCCCTGCAATATTGTAGAGGGCGATACGTAGTAGTGTTATCTGTGGACAGCCCTTTCATCGAACCCAAGGTATTCGAGACCATGATCCGGGATTGCAAAGGTTATGACGCCGTTGTACCGATTCTCGATGATGGAACAGTCGATTCTTTGCATGGGGTATACAGGATCCCAAAACTCAGAGAGGCCTGCAGGAAAGCCCTCGAATCGGGAAAATATGCGGTCAGGACTATGATCTCGTATTTGAATAAAGTGAAATTCGTAAGCGTTGATACTTTTAAGGAATATGACCCGGATCTCTTGACCTTCATCAACGTAAATACGGAGGAGGATTTGGAAAAACTCGTCGAGCTTGGACCAGAAAACTAGGCGATGATAGGAAGAAACGTAGGATTCACTTTCACAACAACTTGATTGGGAGCGGATTCTTGACTCCAAAACACCTAGTAACGGATGTCGGGATTATATCACGCAGCCGGCTTTTCACAGATGAGGACCTTCACCATTTCGATGGGGTCTTTGGTAGCCTTTGCAAACTTGATATTCTTCATGGAGTCGGCCTTTTCCCCGATCTGTTCTCTGAGAAGTTCCTTGGTGTAGACGATGTTGGGGAGGTGGATTCCGTGGTGCTCGAGTATCCGAAAGGCCGCCTGAAAGGATGGATGAGTGATGAGCTCTACTCCAAGTTGGAAGTCGAGGAATTTGAAGGCATCGGTCAATCGGACTTTTACCCCCAACTCCTCGGCTATCGAAACCATCTGCCCGAAGTGGATGGAATATTCGGCGTGGTCGAGATGCTTTGCGCGAAATGGTAGGCGGTCTCGATAACCATATTCGGTAACGATCGCGATCCCGCCCGGTTTCAACACCCTCTGGATCTCCTTGAGCAGGCGAAAGGCCCCTAAGTTCAACCGAAAACGTTCGGGGGCATCTTTTAATGAATCGAGGAATTGTTGGTTGATCGGGATGCCGTATTTATTCAGTAGTCGTTTTAAATCTCGTAGACTTAACTCCGGTGTAGGGAAATCCGCTATGACTTCGTTGCTGAGGATTATATCGACCGATGCATCTGCCAAGGCAAGGCTTTCCGCATCGCCGTGGATGTGTTCGACATGAACGCCCGCTTCGTTGTGAAGTCTCCGCTGAGATTTAATAAGCTCTGGGGAGAGGTCATAGATGATATAAGTGAGGGTAGAAGATATATCCGGTTTTTTCTCCTTCAGTGCGACGAGGATCTCTTTCGAGATATCCCCATGACCGCCTCCGATCTCGAGTACGCGGCATCCTTCCTCCATGGGTTTTAATTCAGAGAGGCGCGAAAGGAACGCCTCGCCATAGCTTTTCCCCCCCAAAATTGGATGAGGGACCCTGTAGATGTGAGACAGGGTTGATTCGACTCGCTCAAACTGGTCGTATCCCTCATCGATTCCAGAGATATGATATCTGCGAGTATCTTTAACCTGCTTGGAGGGTGAAACTTTGAGTGAAGGGATGAAAGGGGCCGGTGAAAGGAGATGCAGTGGGATGGTTTCGTAGGATAAAAGGGGCTGGGGGAGCAACCTCAAAATTTGAGTATCTAGCGATGTCCACTCACTCATCTTCTCGAAAATGGTGTACTTGACGGCCCCGTAATCGTCCCCGGTATTTTCCACGAAAAAGGAGATGAGCTGTTGGAGCGTGTTATTCCCGTTGCATAGATTCCACAGGGTCTCCGTGGTCCCTTTGAAGGTGAATATCTCGAAGTCTATTACGCCATGGAGGCCGATCCGATGGACAGCAACGTCTGTCCCTCCTTCGTGTTCATAGTAGACGGTGTAGAACGTTCGGGTTGGGAAAAAATTGAGGTATTGCTTGATCTCGCTCCTTGCCTCGAACAAGAGGTACTTGGTCCCTATCAACTTCGGGAGGAGTTTATTCCACTTAGGAAAAGATGGCTCTCGTTTGAGGGTATCGAGTTCCCGTCCGGATCTGAAAGATTTGAGGAATCGCCAAAGTTCCTCATCTCCATAAAAGAACGAACCGGTACGATTGTTATATACATAATAGCAATCCTCTCTTTTTTTGAATATCAAGTCTCTATTGAGGAACAGCTTTGGCATTTTACCTGCCTCACGACAAAATTGGCGTGCCTAGGATAAAAACTTTCGTTTTATAGCGGTCCCGTCAAGTTATTCATAATGGGATAAATAAAAAAATTAGTTCGTGTTTGCTATCTCCGCCTTGGTCTTGTATAGCGTAGCCAGTTGTATCAAATCGCCCCAGTCATCGTTAAGCTCTACGTTCTGTCCTTTAGAGTTCCATGCAACCTTTCAACTATGTTACTGCTCACCAACCCCCTTATACCAGCTCTTTGTATAAATTCCACTCGCTTCTCCTTATAGCGATTGTAGAAGTTCTCGTTAAAGCCCTTCCTATAAGCCCAAAGCCCATCCACTATAAACCTTCTTGGGTTTCTCTTTTGCCCTTACCCTTGCCCCGTTTAAATAGTGCTATCGTGTCCTTGGCCCTCCTTCCTTAGGATAAATGAGAAGCAACCATGAACTTTGTATCGTTGTCTGTGAACAAAAGGTTTATAGATCACGAATGACAGCGGGCAAAGATATAAATACTACAAATGTAAACAATTGTAATATGATTATCTCGAACTCATCTACGTTAATACTTCTGGCGAAGGTCAGCGTATTGCAGAGGTTTTTAGATGAGTACAAAAGGGTGGTCATTCCCGCTCAGGTCTTTGAGGAGATGATTGTGGAAAGTGACGCCCTTGATTCACTATTAATCAAAAAAGAAGTCAAAAATGGGAGAATAGAGACAAAGGATGTAAATAAAACAGATAGGATTCTGGAGGAATTTAGGTTGCATAGAGGAGAGGCTGCTACATATGCGCTTTTTCAAGAATTGAAAGGAGATGTAATTCTGACAGATGATGGTGAGCTTATAAAATTGTGCAAAATAACGGGCGTGCCCTTCGTCTGCGCAATGGCAGTGGTCGTGCGCATGTTCAAGAAAAAATTGCTATCTAAAAATGAAGCATGCGACTACCTGGAGAAATTGTTTGACTACGGCAGGTATTCGGGACAAGTATATAAATTCTACAAAGATGAGGTGAGCTGTAGATGAATCCCATCTCTGTTAGGTTCAAAGACAAGAAGGCGCTGGATTTTATAGCAAGGGTTCTCAATGTAAAAAGGTCTGAAGTGATCCGCGATTTGCTCGAAAGTGGGAGAAAGATGAGAGCCATAGAGCTTTACAAGGAGGGCAAGGTAAGCCTCGGCTTGGGCGCGAAAATGGCTGGGCTGACGCTTTCCGAATTCTTCGATCTGCTGAAAGAGTACAAAGTGCAGATAAACCTAGATATCGAGGATGCGAAGAAGGCGCTGGGATATGCAGAGGAGAAAATGTGACGTCCTCCCCGGGCTAAAAGCCCAAGGCGTTCTGCCTAGTTCATTCATAAAACTAGAGCGAAAAAACTTTCGAGCGAGTTGGGATACTGTAGAAAGTTATATAAATCGGCACGCCGTTTGACCGAGTGATAAGATGGTAGTCGCTATCTGCATGATAAAGGTAGAACTCGGGAAAGAGGCCCAGGCAAGGAGGAAGCTCTCCATGTTCGAAGGGGTACGAGAACTTCTGCATTTATTCGGGGAATACGACTTTTTGGTCATAATAGAGACGGACGAATTGAGGCAGGTCAACTACATCGTCGATAAAATTAGGGAGATCGAAGAGATTACGGCGACGAAGACTATAATCGGGGCAGAAGAGTAGTTACTTTTTCCGGAGGGGATATGGAGGATCAAAAACAATTTTTTGATTCCAAGGGGAGTCTCATCGAGTCTTGGACCATTTCTCGGCCATATCCTCGATCTCTTTTTTCCTCTTTCTATAGAAGTTTATCCAGGCCATCTGGTCGTTGATGACTTTCTCAAGTTCCAAGACCTCTTCCAGATCCCCATCCTCTCTCTTCTTCTTCAGCTCTTTTCTTATGGGCTTAATCAAGCCTTGGCGCAGGTATAGGGCCTTCGAGATCCTCTCGTATTCCTCTGCGACTCTATAGCTCCTGAGCTGGGCTTGGTCCCTCACCCTCTCGATCTTCGACAGCCTCTTGAGGATTCTGTTCACCCTTTCTTGAATGTCTTCTTTTTTGAAGGGCTTGGTTATGTAGTCGACGATCCTTTCTATGTTCACTCGTTGGAGCAATTCCAGAGTGGGCGCTTTATCGGAGAGCATCGCCACCGGTAAGTTCTTCATCCATTCATTGCGATAAATGGATTCGTCCTCTATCTTTGCGATGATGCTCCATCCATCGACGCCCGGCACGTCTTCGTCCAAGAGTACGAGCGCCGGCCTCTCCTCTATCAAGACCTGCACGCATTCCCCGCCTTCTTCCAAGTCTATGACATCGAATTCTTTCTTGAATGCCTTCTTGATCAGTTTTCGAGTCTTTTTGTCGTCATCGACTACAACGAGCTTTGGCTTCTTGACCTCTTCTTCCGCTTCCTCTACCTCCTCTTCCAACTCTTCTGCCAATCCCTCCGATGTTATCTTCTCCTCTTCCTCGCTATTCCTTAGATTTTCGTCATCGTTCATAGCTACCACGCTCTAAATAGCTTCACCTAACGTGATAAAATTTTTTACTAGACGCCTGATATGGTATCAATAAGAATTTCCCCGAAATCTGGCAGATTTTAAGAGAGAGTGGCAGACTCGTCCTTTCAGTTCGAACATAAAAATGAGATTAATCCATCTTTCTTATTTAGGTATTGATGTTACGGTAAGTTTCCCACCAGTGCCGTACTTTACTAGGATGTCATAATTGTCCAAGGCATCTGTCTTGTCGTGGATCATCTGGCTCCAATCAGTTGGAGGGATGTCTGGATAAACTGCCCCTTCAGTGTATCCCACTGTGTTTTCATACAGCCAGTTACCTTCTTCTTTCCTAAAAATCCCAAATTCCCAGGTCGCCAATCCTACGCAGTGCCCAGGATCATAGGTATAATAAAGCATGGCATCTCCTATCTGGACTACATCGTATGGAATTATAGAAAATTGCGTCTCTTTGTCTTTTGGCACGACGATGTTAGGTTCTCCTTCAAAATATTGCGCAGGTGGGGCAGTTGTTGTCGGAGGCATAGTCGTAGGTGCCCATGTGGTTGTGGGAGGAGGTGACGTCTCTGTCAGAGGGGGCATTGTTGTATGTTGCGGAGTAGTTGTCGGTTTGACAAACTCGCCGCCTGCTGCAGCCCAGCCGTCTGTCCCGGCATCCATGTTCTTCACGTTTGTATATCCCAGCTCCACGAGCTTCTTGGCCCCTTTCTTGCTCCTTACTCCCGCCTTGCAGTAAACCACGATCTCCTTGTCCTTCGGGGCCTTGAGCTCGAGGTGCCTCCTCTCCAACTCCATGTAGGGTATAAGTATCGCTCCCTCTATGTATCCCTCTTCAAACTCCATCGGTGTTCTCACGTCAAGTAGGATGAAGTCATCTTTATTCTCGATCTTCCTCATTACCTCGTGAACGGAGATATCCTGATATCCTTTCTCCAAGATCGTGGAAAGGATCGATGGGGATTGAGGGGGTGTCGTAATGGGTGCTGGTGAGGTAGGGGTAAGGGTTCTCTGTGAGGCTGGATCTTCTATCTTGGTTCCCCCACTTATGCACCCCGAGATAAATATGACCAATAAGACGAGGCAGAAAATCAAGTCTATTCTCTTCATTTTCCTTCCCATTATTATTAATATCGATAACGTAATTAAGATTTTGCCAAATTTTTGCCCAAATCTCTTTTCGGACAGAACGATAGCTGAAGAAAACAAGCTCTGGTCAAAAATAGAATCCAAAAAAGAAAAGAGAAGGGGACGAATCCCCTTATTTTTTGCCTACGAGTACAGCACGCTCGGCTGGGCACCGGTTACGCCTTTTCCTGCTCTCAACGCCCTCTTCTTTCTCACTATCGTAGAAAGGGAGTTCATATCTCCGAAGTACCTGG
>JBHIFP010000079.1:0-6816 GCA_046761145.1 Hydrothermarchaeales archaeon (SeqCode) | reverse complement strand
TTATCCTGGTTCCCTCAAACTATAAAAAACTTACTTGTGCGTGAAGTCTGCACAACTACACATATTTTTCAAAATTGCTCACCAAAAGAAGCATATTCGGAACTACTGTTTAGAGGCTGTCTCACAATTCAAAATTTCAAGAAAAATAATCTCAAATTAAGCTTTAAATTCAAAAATAAGAAATATTTCGATTAGTCAGAGTAATTACGAGACAGCTCTTTAGCCCGGGGAGGGCGTCACAAGAGCATTCTTTTGAGTTCTTCTTCTCTGGCCTCTTCCCTGATCTCCTCTCTGATCTCTCCCATCAAGTAATCGATGGCCTTCTTTACCTGGTTTATGTTCTCCCTCTCGTTTGCTAGCCTCTTGTAGATATCGTCCAGCTTCAAGATCCTCTCCCCTCCGATCAGGTTGCTGGTCTTTTCCAGTTCAATGGAGATATTCTTGAGCTTGGGAAAGCTGTCTAAAACGCTCTCATCGATGTGAGGGGAGTCGATCTCTATGTCGAAGAGGCTCGAGCCCATGTTCACTTCTATTACCAAGTCTCTAGATATCGTGTAGTACTTCCTTGGGCGCCCCTTCTCGACCTTCTCATTTCTCGACTGTAGAATACCCGCTGCCCTCATCAACTCGAGATGCTGGATGATCGCCTTCTGCCCTATATTCAACTCCTCTGAGAGTTGGCTCACATAACAAGGGCTATGGGAGAGCATCTGGAGAATTTCTCTTCTGGTCTCATTGCCCAAGATATTGAGAATATCCTCGAAGCTCATATCTAACCTTTGGAATTTTAACGTGCGTAAAGTTATAATAACTTTTTGTTAGTAAATTCAATGGGCTGAACATATCTTTTCTTTGATAGATGGGTAGATAATGCAATAAGTTGCACGACCTTAAAAAAATGTTTGTCCCACAGATGGGGTTGAAAAGGAGCCGGGGGTTTCAAAAATTTTAAGTACCTTTTTAAAGGATATCAAGGCGCCTGTGGGTCTATGGCTTATTTTCCTCTCTCTGAACCTCCTCCTCACTTCCAACGAGGTACTATATTCTACCCTGTTATCTTATAAGCGTCTCATTTATTCTAGTCTCCTATATAGGTGGTATGTGTCTCTCATTTTCCAAAGCAACAATGCTTTTAATACTCCCATAAAGTTCTGTAGAGGGATATAGTAACCTTTGGTTATTAAAATATTTTATCTTGTTAAGGGGCACGAAGATTAATGTCTAGATAAAGAGGAAAATCCGAGAATTACTTGGAGGGTATTCTTATAGCCAAGAAAGGACCACCCAAAGAGACCCGGACGAAAGGTACAAAAATCAAACTCGCCAAAAGGAGGAGGAAAGAGGGACAACTGGTCTCCCTCGAGGACGAGGTATCGAAATTAAAGGAGAGTCTCGAGGAGAAGACGAAGCAAGCCGACGAATTTCTCTCTCACATGCAGAGGCTCCAAGCGGAATTCGAAAACTACAAGAAGAGGGCAGAGAAAGAGAAGGAGGATTTTGTAAAATATGCCAGCGAAGGCATTATACTCAAACTGCTGGATGTTTATGAAAACCTTGAGAGAGCTATAGAGAACAGTAGAGAATACAAAAACGATGGAGGCCTTATTCGGGGTATAGAGATGACCTACAAGCAACTGAAGGGCATACTGGAGAATGAAGGACTGGTACCGATAAAGGCTGTGGGGGAGAAGTTCGACCCTTTCAGGCACGAGGCGGTGCTGAGCGAAGTGAGAGCCGATGTAGAAGAGAACACGATATTGGAGGAACTACAGAGGGGATATACCTTAAATAATAAGGTGATACGGTATTCGAAGGTCAAGATTTCGAAAGAAGGAGATACCGAAGAGAAGGATTGAGGTGATATAATGGCAAAGAAGGAGAAGGCGAAGAAAGAGAAGATTTTGGGTATAGATCTGGGGACCAGCAATTCCGCTGCCGCAATTATCCAAGCTGGGAGACCGATCATAATACCCAGTACCGAGGGGATATCGCTATATGGCAAGGCATTTCCATCATACGTCGCTTTCACCGAAGAGGGGCAACGCCTCGTCGGCGAGCCCGCGAAGAGGCAAGCCGTCTCCAACCCGGAGGGCACGGTAATGGCCGCCAAGAGGAAGATGGGCACAGATTATAAATTCAAGGTCTTTGGGAAAGAGTATACCCCTCAAGAAATATCCGCCTTTATCCTCCAAAAGATAAAGAAGGACTCAGAGGCTTTTGTAGGGGAGCCTTTGAAAAAAGCAGTGATTACAGTTCCCGCATATTTCAACGACAACCAGAGGCAGGCGACAAAAGACGCCGGTACCATTGCCGGCCTAGACGTGGTGAGGATCATAAACGAGCCCACAGCCGCATCGCTGGCTTATGGTCTGGATAAAGCGGAGGAGCAGAAGATTCTGGTCTTCGACTTTGGAGGAGGGACATTGGACGTTACCCTGATGGAACTGGGAGAGGGGGTATTTGAGGTCATCTCTACAGCTGGGAATACACAACTCGGTGGCACCGACATGGATAACGCTTTGATCGATTACGTGGCGGAAGAATTCAAGAAAGAGACGGGGATAGACTTGAGAGAAGATAAAGTGGCCTCTCAAAGGTTGAGGGATGCCTGCGAGAAAGCCAAGATCGAGCTTTCGACCACATTGAGTACAGATATCAACGTGCCTTTCATAACCGCCGATGAAAGCGGCCCAAAGCACTTGGAGATGAAGATAACGAGGGCAAAGCTCGAGGAGCTGGTCAAACCGGTGATAGAGAGATGCTCGGAACCCATGAAACGAGCATTGGCGGATGCAGAGCTTCAAGCTAACGACATCGGTAGGATAATCCTCGTCGGCGGGCCTACGAGGATGCCTATTGTGAGGGAATACTTGAAGAACTTCATCGGGAAAGATCCCGAAAGAGGAGTAGACCCCATGGAGTGCGTGGCCATGGGTGCCGCGATTCAAGGAGGCGTGCTCGCCGGCGAAGTCAAAGAAGTCCTTCTATTGGACGTAACTCCTTTATCCCTCGGCATCGAAACCCTGGGGGGCGTCTTCACAAAGCTCGTTGAGAGAAACACGACTATACCGACAAAAAGGAGCCAGATCTTTTCAACGGCTGCGGACAACCAGACGAGCGTGGAGATCCACGTGCTCCAGGGAGAGAGGCCCATGGCCGCGGGTAATGTAACCCTTGGAAGGTTCAATCTGGTGGGCATACCACCGGCGCCGAGGGGCATTCCCCAGATCGACGTCACCTTCGATATAGACGCAAACGGAATACTCAACGTCAGCGCAAAAGATTTGGGCACCGGTAAAGAGCAGAAGATCACCATCACCGCCCCGCATAAACTCTCTCAAGAGGAGATAGATGCCAAGATAAAAGAAGCCGAAAAGTTTGCGGAAGAGGACAGGAAACATAAAGAGAGGGTGGAGCTACAGAACCAAGCGGATGCCTTGATATACTCTACGGAGAAGACCCTGAAGGAGCTCGGAGACAAGGTCTCTGAAGAGGAGAAGAAGAAGATCGAGGAGAAGGTCTCGAACCTCAAAGAAGCCATGAAAAGCGAGGATATATCGAAGATCAAAACAGACATGGAAGAGCTCTCAAAGGTTATGCAAGAGATAGGAACGAGGATATATCAAGAGGCCGCTGCAAAGCAGGCGGAAGAGGCCAAAAAAGCCCAAGGTGCAGGGGGGGAAGAGAAGAAGGGCGAAGAAGGCGAGACCGTCGTGGATGCGGACTACGAAGTGGTGGATGAAGATAAAGGTAAATAGATTTAAATCGGTGATCCACAAAAAGGCATAAGTTCATTTTCGTTTCGATATTGGCCTCTCGATCGAGGATATCTACATGGAAAAACGGGATTATTACGAAGTTCTTGGTATCGGAAAGGACGCTTCGAAGGAGGATATAAAGAGGGCCTACCGTAGGCTGGCTAGAAGGTATCATCCAGACGTCAATAAAGCTGAAGATGCAGAGGAGAGGTTCAAAGAGATATCTGAGGCCTATGCCGTACTATCTGATGATGAAAGGAGATGGCAGTACGACCGCTTCGGCCACGCGGGCATGGCCGGTTATACCCCAGAAGACATCTTCAGAAATATCGATTTTGATGACATCTTCAGGGATTTGGGCTTTGGCCCTTTTGGGGGATTCGGGGATATATTTGACACGTTCTTCGGTGGCAGAACTAGGAGGAGGGCCGGGCCCCAGAAAGGGGCGGACCTGCGCTATAACCTGGAGATAGACTTCAAAGACGCTGCCTTCGGCACCAAAACCGAGATCGAGGTGCCATTGACCGAGACCTGTGACGTCTGCAATGGCTCTGGCGCTGAACCCGGGACCAGTCCAAAGACCTGCCCCTCTTGTAATGGCAGTGGACAGATAAGTCATACCAGAAGGACGCACTTCGGCCAATTCTCCACGATAACCACTTGCGGAAATTGCCATGGCGAAGGCCGTGTAATAGATAACCCCTGCCAGCAGTGCAATGGCTCTGGCAAGGTGAAGAGAAATAGAAAAATCTCGGTCAAGATACCAGCAGGCGTGGACAACGGCTTTAGATTGAGGATCGCCGGGAAAGGGGAGATCGGCGAAAGGGGCGGTTCACCGGGCGATCTCTATGTAGTCATATATGTCCGTCCACACGAAATATTCGAGCGCCACGGTAGCGACATCTTCTGCAAGGTCCCGATAAGCTTTACCCAAGCCGCGTTGGGGTCAGAGACCGAGATCCCTACATTGGACGGCAACGCCAAACTTAAGATCCCTCCAGGCACCCAGACCGGAACGGTATTCAGATTCAAGGGAAAGGGTATCCCAAATCTACACGGGCATGGCCGTGGCGATCAACACGTCAAGGTGGTGATAAAGACCCCTGAGAAGCTGACCCCCGAACAAAAGGAACTGCTCGAGAGATTTGACGAGCTGAGTAGAGAAGCAACTGCCTCAACTAAAGGTGGATTCTTCGGGAGGATGAAGAAGGACGTGAAGGACGTCTTTGGGAGTGACAGTTAGTCTCTGTGCCTCTACCTCAAGACCCCCCCAATACCTTCCAAAAGACCCGAAATCTTTTCGAAATCTCGTGCTTTAAAATCCACGGCTTTTACATTTAATGTAATGCTCTTTTTGTCCTTGGGTATCTGTTCTCCCTCGTAGACATCCACCACATCGCACGAGACGATTCTATCGTCGGAGTTTTCGACTACCCCCCTCAGGATCTCTTCGTCGGCATGCTTGGGCAGGAGGACCGAAAAGTCCCTTTCCACTACAGGGAAATTTTCGGCCTTCCACTTTTGCACCTCTCTGTCATCCAGCAATTCCACATTCGAAAGTTTCAATTTGGTGTCGCCTTTGGGAGTGGTCAACGTAACGCTTTCGGGGCCGATGCTCTTCACCTTGCCGAGGTGCACTGCTCCGGAGTAGATATGTCTCACTGCGACCTCTTCCCCGATGGATTCCTTCAGCCTCTTCAGCTCCGCATTTAAAGCGGAGATCGCCTTGTCGCTCCTGCCCATCGCCGCGTCTACATCGCCCAACGCCTTGGCGGAACTGGCCATGGTCTTGACAAAACCTTTCATATCTTCATCCCTGACGATCCTCTGGAGCCTTGTGGCCTCTTTTATGAACGCCTCGTGCACCCCTTTGACCTCTGGATTGCGCATCTGTATAGATGCATAGAGGCGCGGATTCTGGCCCACTATCCTAGCTATGAGATCGAGCATCAATTCGTATACCGGAGAGGCAAATTTTCTGGAGAACTTCACATCCACATCTAGCTCCTTTATGGTCGACGCTGCAGTTATGTACGCAAAGTGGGTTAAACCCTGAACGACGCTCATGATCCTGTCGTGCTCTTCAGGCGTGGAGATGAAGACCCTGGTCTTGTGCCTCTCGAAAAATCCCGTCAAGAATTCTATCCACTTCGAGGCCCTGATGGGGGTCAAGATGACCGTCTGCCCTTCTAGGGTGGTTATCCTCGGGCCGAACATGGGGTGCATGCCGACGATCTCAACGCCCTCGTTCGCAAATTCCTCCATGGCCCTGCAGGGTTCTATCTTGACCGAGGTGAAGTCCGCAAGTAGAGATCCAGATCTGAGATGGGGTGCGATCTCCTTTATGACTTCTCTCGTGCTCTCGATGGGTACCGAGATGATGACTACATCGCTCTCCTTGGCGGTTTTGATGTTAGCGTTCGAGAACTCCACCCCTACAGATTTCGCGACCTTCTCCCCCTTCTCGACGTCCCGCCCAGTTACCACTACCTCATGACCCTCTTCCCTGAAAATTCTGGCAAATACCCTTCCGAACTCTCCGGTTCCGCCGATGATAGCGATTTTCATAATAACCGCCTCAAGGAAACCACCCTTTTCAAAGGGTGGAGGAATTGGGGAATACTTTTCACGTGCTCTTCCGCAGAGCGCATATATCTACCGGGATCAAATGAGTTAACATGAGTGCGGCAATGAAGTGTCTCGGTTTTAATGTTCTTGAGCCTACCAAGGTCAAGCAGAATGCCCTTTCTCAAACCTATGATGTATACTTTGGCATGGTTGAAGAGCTCGGAGGATATATCCAAGAGAACATCCCGACGAGAAAGGAGGTGCACGAGTCTTTTTACTATCCTTTTAGAGGTCTCGGCATACCCGCCCAGCTCGTTATCTCCGCCCGCGTCTATGCTTGGAACCAGCGGAGGCGCAACGGCTCGAAGAATAAGAAAGTCACCGTGAGGTTCGACAGAAGGTTGCACTCTTTCAAGCAGAGCAAGAGGGGAAACCCGATCCTCTCCGTCAGGTGCCTGAACACAAGGATCGGCGTCCCCATCGCCCAAGA
>JBHIFP010000078.1:0-7092 GCA_046761145.1 Hydrothermarchaeales archaeon (SeqCode) | reverse complement strand
CCTCGAGGTCATATCGATGGGGGCATCCTACCTCCTGATGGTGGCCCTGACCTATGCCTTCATCGGCATATCGATAATCGTCGGAGGCGCCTTTCAGGGGAGCGGGGATGCGATACCCGGCCTCGTTATCACCTCCATAAGGCTGTGGATCATCGCGGTCCCCGGGGCATATCTGCTGTCCAAGATCTCTGGCTATGGTGTTGGAGGGATCTGGCTGGCGATCGCCATATCCAACGTGGTGGCCGGGTTCATAAGCGTGTTGTGGTTGAGATTCGGGAGGTGGGAGTGAGATTCGAGATTCGGATGGAGGAGCGTTATGCCCTACAAAAAACTCGGTGAATGCCCATTTTGGATAGCAACGTTTCGATTGAAACCTTTTTATATGGATCGCGTAGTAGAATGTCGAGGGATGTTTGAGATGGGTAAAGTCTTGGTTACGGGCGGAGCTGGCTTCATAGGCTCCCACCTCGTCGAGGCGTTGTGCGACGATCACGACGTCGTGGTCATCGACGACTTGAGCACCGGCAAACTCGAGAACCTCGAGAATGTGAGGGAGAGGATAGTCCTTCATAAAAAGAGCATTTTGGACAAGGGCATAAAAGAGGACTTGAGAGATGTCGAGGTGATCTTCCATCACGCCGCCCAGATAGATGTCCGCAGGTCGGTCGAGGACCCCATGTACGACCTGGATGTGAACGGCAAGGGTACGATAAATCTGATCGAGAATGCACCGGACTTGGAGAGGATGATATATGCCTCATCCGGAGGAGCAGTCTATGGGGAGCCGGAGTATCTCCCGGTGGACGAGAATCACAAAACAGAGCCCATATCGCCATACGGTATCTCAAAGCTGGTCGGTGAAAAATATCTCGATTATTATAGCTACACCTATGGCCTGAAGACCTGCAGTCTGAGATATGGGAACGTCTATGGTCCAAGGCAGGATCCGCTGGGCGAGGCAGGCGTTATAGCGATATTCCTGGACAGGCTATCTAAAAATAAGAGGCCGATAATCTTCGGGGACGGGGAGCAGACGAGGGATTTCGTCCATGTCACCGATGTCGTCGAGGCGAATCTCCTGGCGATGGAGAGGGAGGGGGTATTCAACATAGGTACAGGGGTCGAAACTTCAGTGAACGGGCTCGTCCAGATCATGTCAAAGGTGATCGGGAGGGGGATAGAACCATCGTATGCGGACGAGAGGAAAGGCGAGGTGAAGAGGATCTATCTGGATATCAGGAAGGCCAGAGAGATATTGGGCTGGGAGCCCAGAACGACGCTGGAAGAGGGCATAAAAGATCTATGGAAAGGTTGAGTCACTGGAAGATGATCCCACTTGATAAACTGAAGGGCGATCCTGGGCATTTTAGGTAGCAATTGTAGTAGGGGCGAATTCTAGATAGATGCTTCGATTTCCCCTTCAATTTTTGGCTTCATTGTTATTTTCGTTGCCTCCGCCAAGAATTCACTTGCATCGAGGATTTCAAGCAGCACAGGTTTTTCAGCTTTTGTAAAGTGAACAATTATAGGGCCTACTTCTTCTGCATACTCTATCGGCTCATCAGAGACCTCGATTAGAAGGATATCTTCCCCCCTGCTATATTTAACCTTCATATCTTTTCCTCCTTGCAGGATAAAAAGTTATTATCTCAATATTCTCTTTTTTCTCGTATATAACCCTTAGCAGACGTTTTTCGTCCATTTTCCTTTGGGCGATCAAACGCCCTTTTCTGCCCTTTGTTGCTTTATCTGGTCTTAGGATCGTATCTTCTATTCTATCTGCTTTTTTGTAACTTTAACTCCGTGTTTTTCCAATAATTAGAAAGTGTATTTAAGATCCCCGATCTCTGATAAAAAAGATGAATCGGCACCGAGAAAAAACCCGCGGAAAGGGGCTTATCTCAAGGTTACAGATCGCCTCTTTGCGACGGCATACGAAAGGGTTTATATACCACCGAAAGTTAACTGTCTCTGGGTAAAACGCTAGACGAAAAAGGAGAGCTTTTTTCGATGTTCAAGCGGATCAGAAGATTGTTCAGTTTGGATGGGATGAAGAATCTGTTGAGGAGGAGAAAACAGATCAGACTCGGGTTCTACGGCGCGGTAAATGCGGGCAAGACCACACTGGCGAACAAGATATCGATGGATTGGTTGGGCCAAGAGGTAGGACAGGTCTCCGAGATACCCCACGAGACGAGGGAGGTGCAGAAGATAGAGAACTGCGTCGTCAAGACGAACAACGGCTCCCTCAACATGAACATCATAGATATGCCCGGCATAGCAACCCAGGTGGACTACAAGGTCTTCGGCAAGTACGGGCTGGACGAAGAAGAGGCCAGACAGCGAGCCAAGGAAGCGACGAAAGGCGTCATCGAGGCGATAAAATGGCTGGACAACGTCGACGCTGTGCTCCTGGTCATGGACTCGGCAGGAGATCCCTATACCCAGGTTAATATAACGATCATAGGCAACCTCGAGGCCAGGGACATACCGCTCATCATAGTGGCGAACAAGATAGACCTGAAGGAGGCATCGCCGGAGAGCATAGAGAACGCCTTCCCCCAACATGTAGTTGTGCCGATCTCTGCCGAGACCGGCGAGAACGTCGATGAGCTATACCAGGCCATCCAAGAGCATCTAACATAGGAGGAATCGCGTGCCGAAAAAGATTTCCAAGGCGAAGAGGAGGGGGAGGAAGAGGGCCAAAAGGAAGAATCGGGAGATACAGCTGAACTTCATATCCTCAGAGACGTTGGCTTCCAAGAGCCCGGAGGAGAAGCTCCAGCTCATCTTGGGAAAGGTGAAGGAGAACATAATCGTGGTGCTGGAGGAGGCGCTCGACCCGCGGGTGGAGGCGGATCTCATTCAAACTACGATGGCGGAGATCGACTCGAAGGACTTCTTCGGCATAGAGTTTTATCGCATGGGTCACCAGAGGCAGGGGGTCATCGGGAGGCTCGTAAAGTTCTTCTCGGATAGGGGAATTGAAGGCGTGGAGAGGTATCTGCCAAAGAGCAGGATGGGCCTCACCATCGTAGGTCCTACCAGAATGGTGGAGGCGATAAAGAAGGAGTCCGATCAGGTGACGATGCTCGCGAAGGTTGGGGAGTAGGTACCGGACAAGATTTTCACCAGCTCGGTTTTAAGGTAGTGGTCAAAATCATAAACCAATTCAAACGACCTCTAGATATCCGGATAATACGACCCCGTTTGCGAGGATATTTATAAATTCTTTCTCAGCTTTCTCTACATTTTTTACCAGATGTATGTTTATTTTTCTGAAGATTTCCTCCTCAAACTTCTCTAGAGGGGGGTATTCGTCCTTTGAGGTTACCACCGCAATGTCTACATCGCTCTTTTCCAGGTCCTCTGCTGCCGCATAACTTCCAAAGAGTACGATCGCCTCAGGAGTATCGTAAAATTCTATCAATAAATCGAGGAGTCCGGACTTATGTATGGAGTACAGATTGTAGGATCTTTTCAAGGCGATGAAGTCTCTGTTTTTGAGGTTCGCCTTGTAGTTGGTCGTCACTGCATTTTTTCTTTTTATTATCAATCTTTCTTTTTCCAGTCCACTGAGAATTTTCATTACCCCTGGAGGTGATAGGCCCACTATCCTGGATATCTCTCTGATATAATACTCCTTGGTCGGCCTGATGAAAAACTGTCTCAAGACCTTAAACTTGTTATTTTCAGTTAACATCCATTAATTATAATTAACAACTGTTATTTAAAGTTAACGGTTCTCCAGCCCTCAGAGCCTTTTTATAGGTTCGGAGCTCCCCCTTCATATTTTTGGGCTTTTATTGTAAACTCGGTCGTGGCAAACTTGAATGTCTTTTTGAAGAACAGTTCCCTTGATGCTCCTCCAATAAGTGCAGAGACAATGGGGTTTGCATCTACCACGAGTGGTATCTTCATTTAATCCCCGAAGGCTTTCAGAACGTCTATCTCAGTGATCCCTTTTTTTATTAGACCCTCTTTAACTTTATCTGATATCTCGAAAAAAGTCTTTTCCTGAAGCTCAAGGATCTTGTCTTCCACGGCCTCCTTTACGAACTCCTCCTCGCTTTCATAGCCAAAGGACTCTATTAATTCCTTGAACTCTCTTTTGTTTTCAGCCCTGATGCTCATCTTTGACACCTAGCGTAGAATCTAATTTCCAACATATAAATGCATTTTCACTTCAAAAATTGCACTCTTTTCCTGACGAGAAATAAATTCGACTTCAACGCACATTGGAACCAAGCCAAATTAATTACCAAGCAAGAAGTTATTTTGGAGGGAGCTTTGTATATATCATCAAATATCTCCCATCCGGCAGTTTCGCAATGCCTGGATCAGCACCCATGACCCTTCTGCCTGAATCCTCAGTCCAAATATATCCATCAGAAGAGGTTGCAGACTGGACACCGTCTCCCGAACCATAAAATCGAAGCCTTCCACCGTCCTCGATCACCTGTCCAAGGAGCTGAAACTTTAAAAGTATATCATCCTGCAGCTCGAAATTCTTTCCGTCGGTCGAGATGGAATGTACGTTGACGGATTTGCCGTCCTTTTCCTCGCCGTGTCTTACTGTGTAGTGGTGCCAGAGGCCGTTGAAGTAGACCACCGCGGGATCGAGGATCATCTTATCGGTCTCAAGCTGAGGGCCTTCACTTTTAAAAGGAGTGTCCAAGGCATCGGAGATAGCAGAATATAACCCCGGATATTTTCTGCCAGGCGTATGATAGGTGAAATAGAGTCTAAAAGAGCCATTTTCGAGCTCTACCAAGGTAGGATCGACTGGATTGGGGCCACCGAAACCAATTGTTGGCAAACCTTCAAAGTAGATTTTGTTTACCTTTGACCAGGTCTTTCCAAAATCCTCAGAAACGGTGTAGGCTATAACGTCGAACATCTCCTCATGTTCGAAAGAGAAGTACTGAAAAGTAGCAATCGACTTGTTGTCCCTTGTAAGAAGAAGATTAGGAACACCCCCATGATGGACAAAAAGCCGCTCATCAGTGAACGTCAAACCATCATCTGACCTGACAAGATAGATAGAACCATCCCATGCCGGACTCGGGTTTTCAGGATCCACTGGAACCCAACCAGGCCGAGGAGTATCATCAACCTTATATATTACGTCCAAGTCAAACCTGCCACTTGAACTCCCACTAGGAGCCACTGTCGCCAAGGGTTGGATAGTCGGAGGAGCCTCAGTCGTCGGAACAGGAGCTGAGGTAGGACTTGCCTCTTCAAAAACACTAACTATACACTGCCAGTCGCGATGGGTGCTCACATCATATGAGACATACACGCGATCATCATGCAAAAAGACAGAGGGCCTGTCCGCATGCTCATCACCAGGCCTAGCCAAATCAGTTACAGCGATATCACTGATAAGATTCCAATCCCTATCGAAGATGCCTAAATGCGCATTAGTATCTCCTTTAACATATGCCACATAGAATCGATCATTTTTCTCATCATACGCTGTTCCCATCGACCAACGCCCATCCTCTGCCAGAGTCTTCGAGCCGAGATAATTCCAGTCCACGTCGTATTTCATCACTATGATATCGCCAAAGTAGGCCGTGGATGTGACATAATAGTAGACACCATCCACAAACACAGCCGACATGCCGTTTACATGGGGCGTATCATCAAGGATACGCATATCACCCTGAGGCACAAGATCAAGGGAGAAAAACCGGTGATGAGTAGCCTCACCAATATGCGCGCCCCCTTCACGCCCAAGCTTCTTATTAATAGAATACAAACTACTAGCATCCAACATACCGTTTACATAGGCAAGCATCTGGTCATTACTCATCTCATACTCACGATCAAGCTCAAACTCCACTTCATCTAAAAGCTCCCAAGAAACAGGGTCATACTTCCTAATCCTCCACCCCACCGGAGCTCCCACTAGAAAATAATAAACATCACCGACCATCACCGACGCAGTATCAGTGCCCTGGCGCGAAAAAACACCATGCCTACCAGTAGGCTCAAAATCAGAGGTATATTCCTTATATGAATATCCGATCTCACCCCAGCCATCATTAAAAGTAACGACGAATTTGTCGGTGGAAGGAACATAGTTGACCCTACAAAATCCACCCCTAGGATAATTCTCATCTGGAGAAACGGTGACGGTCTTTATCAGCTTAAGTATTGGAGTAGTAGAAGAAGGTGACGGCAATGGTGCGGTAGTCAGTGGAGGAGCTGTTGTTGTCGGCGCTGGTGTAGTTGTTGGAGCAGGTGTTGTGGTAGGAGGAGTGGTTAAGGGAGTTGTGGTCGGTGGGCCTGTTGGACATGGTGCAAACTCACAGTCGGGAGGGACCCTCACAACAACCGAGCCGTCTGGGCATATCTTTGCATCTTCAGTGCATGCCACTGGCTCTTGAGATGGTTGAACGCATCCAAGACTGAGCAACGATATAAGGACCGCCAGACAAATCCAGACATGTAGCCTCATGCTTAACCCATCAATCTAATCCTCTCCCCTAGTTATATGGACTTTGGGTTTACATCAACGTTAAAACTAGGTTATTCTTTCCGCAATTGACCAGTAATACTTTTGACAACAATATTGGGCCGACCTGCTTCTCCAATGTCCTTACCATAAAAAACTCTGTAAGTATTGTTGTCCAACTGCACAATTGAGGGGTCGTACACGCCCTCCTCTAAAAGGACGGGTTGCTGGTTTTCAAAGACAAGTCCATCATCAGAGGTAAAACTGTAGATGCCTGTAGCCTGTTCAAGTAATCGTGGTTTATCTGGTGGGGGTGGCAATACGACTGCCAGCAATAGATATCTGCCATCAGGCAAAATAGTAATCGCGGGGTCAACCATCGTTTTAACCCTTGCGCCTTCCTCTTTCTGAAAGTCCAGTCCATCTTGAGATACTGCTGACATTATCCCGCCCAATGCCTCAAAATCACCAGAAACGTAGTAAATCCTTATCCTGCCATCGGGAAGCTTAAGGGCTTCGGGTACAGAAGCCCACCCCCTATCCCCCGTCTCTTCCGAGTCAATCCTCAAGCCTTCTTTTTGAAAGTTTAACCCATCAGATGAAACAGCTGAGAAAACTTTATGAACGGC
>JBHIFP010000077.1:0-7138 GCA_046761145.1 Hydrothermarchaeales archaeon (SeqCode) | reverse complement strand
ACTCACTTTAGAGTTGAGAACCCGAGCTTGAGCCCATTACCGTAAACCTAATAAGCGAAGGATATCAAGGGTAGAGTGGGTTCATATGGTCTGTCCGGATGTTGTAGAGATCGAAGAAAAGATTCGAGGCATGGAGATTCGGGGGGCAGGTAAGGTAGGGAGGAACGCGGCCTTGGCCCTCAAGATCTGTGCAGAGACATCGAAGGCCAAAACCAGTGATGAACTCTTGAACGAATTGGAGGAGGCAGGCGAGGTGTTGATCTCCGCAAGACCTTCTGCTGTGTCATTGCCAAATGCAGTCAGATTCGTTTTGCATAAAGTAAACTCTGGGGGAGTATCAGACTTGGAGGCTGTGAGAAAGATCGCCATAGAAGCGGCGGATGAGTTCATCGAAAACTCCAACAAAGCCATAGAGACGATCGGCGAGATCGGTGCAAGGCGGGTTTCGGATGGAGATACCATAATGACGCATTGCAATTCTTCGGCAGCTATAGCTGTGATAAAATCTGCTTGGGGCCAAGGGAAAGACATCAGGGTGCTCGCAACCGAGGCGAGGCCGAGATATCAGGGGCACTTGACGGTTAGGGAGTTGGCAAAGGAGGGTATCCCCACCACGTTGATAGTCGACTCGGCGGTTAGGGCGTTTATGAAAGATGTCGACAAAGTCATTGTTGGGGCCGATAGCATAGCGGCAAACGGCGCAGTGGTGAACAAGATCGGGACATCCCAGATAGCACTAGCCGCGCAAGAGGCGAGAGTGCTGTTCCTCGTGGCTGCTGAGACCTACAAGTTTCATCCAGAAACCTTGGTTGGAGAGTTGGTGGAGATCGAGGAGCGTCCATCGGAGGAAGTCGCGGATCCAGAGGAGTTTGAGGGGGTGACGATAAGGAACCCCGCTTTCGACGTCACCCCGCCGGAGTATGTGGACCTCATAATTACCGAGAAAGGTGCGATACCACCACAAGCGGCGATCATGATAATTAAGGAAGAGTTTGGATGGGTTGTGCCCAGAATGTGAACCACCAATCAGGCTAAAGCCCGAGACATCCAACACCGCTAACTAGGCTGCACGCGGTCTTTTAGACCTTGCTAGACCTCAGCCGAGTATGCAAAAGATATGTATGTTTGCCTTTTTTTGGTCCACCCCTCAAGCGACTCGGATTTTTGGATATCACGAGATTTTCATTTCCAGAAATTCGATATCCTCTATATCTTTCTGCCTCTTCTTGAGGGCATTTTTCATCTTATCGACCAAGAATACCAAATCATCGTGGTCTTCCTTTCCCATCTCTCTGCTCACATCGAAGATCAGCTTGTCGTAGTCACTTTCTCTCTTTTTGATGACATAGTTAAATATATCTTCCATCGACCCCCTTTTGCCCAAGAGCCCCCGCAGAACGCCCATCCATCCCAACCTATCCAAAGTGTCCGCGTCGAACACTATCTTTTCTTCGACCGATTCTGGAGGGATCATAGAAGTTGGAGTGTGGCGAGCGACGATCCTGGTAATCTTCTCTACTTTATCTCTACCAATTTCACTGGCTTCCAGATATTCCTCGACTATGGCAGCCCCCTCTAGTCCGTGAAAAGTTCCGGATTCCCTATTTATCCTACCAATATCGTGGAGCAAGGCCCCACATGCCACTAAAAAAGGATCTGCCTCATCCGGTATTTTTTCGCCGATATCCATTGCTAGTTCGGTGATGTGCAAGACATGGGAGTAGTCGTGTCCCTCACCCCCATGGTGCTTCTCTTGTACGAATTTCACGATCTTCCTGAGGAAGTTCTTCTCTTCTTCGGTCAATCTCCGTTTGAACATGCTCTCACCTACCAATTCCCATCAAACCTTAAGAGTTTCTATCGGTTGGAGTTTCCCCAACGGTACCCCTAGGTCGTATTCTATGGTCTTCTCTATGACATTTTTCCCTCGGTACTCGTACGGCAACTCCCTTGGATTTATGAACGTAATTTCGCCATATCTAGATAAACTTTTCCCCTCCGCTCCCCCTGCGGTTGTTTTCGGCTCCTTCAGAATAAAATACCTCTTATTGCCTGTCCTAACTATCTTCGTCTCTGCATAGGGTATATCGAATCTGTATCCCCCTCCATGGGGTAAGATATTCGCATTCTTCAAATCCTCCATTAGCCCCAATTTCTCGGCCCTTTCTGTGAAGCCCAATCTTGCGACTGCCTCTATTGTAAGATTTCTTTCCCCTTTCATTATGTACATCGGAAGATCCCACCTGAGGGCTACTGGAAACAGATCATTCCCGTCTGACCTATCCATGGTGTTATAACAGCCGAGCCTCACCTCGGCTTCGCCAAACATCCCTTGATGGGTCTTATTTACAACTATGCCGCAATCGCCCAAAAGCTCTTTGAGCAGGAGCTCTCTCCTCCTCTTGGAAAAGGACTCGAAATCCTCCCATAATCGAAGATATTCTTTCGATGATTCTCCCTCGAGTACCGATATGCTCCCCAACGGTGTCTCGATCTTCTCCCCCTCATCGACCATACCATAAACCTCTCCTTTCTTCTCTGGGGAGGAGCAGTGTAGTACCGCATAGTAGTCCTCGGTGGGTATAGCATCTTCCAATTCTGGCGAGACTTCCAACGGCCTGTAAAACTCGAGAAAATGATTCCCCGAGCCAAAATCGGGCGTTAAGGGGATACCGTCCAAAGAGAGGTTGGAATCTTCATCTAAGGTATTGATGCGCTCGAATAGCCTCCTCCTCTTGGGGAGCTCGTCGAGTCTTGCAATGGTCATGCCGCAGGCATTGGGCATTATCTCGGGGAATATTATGCCCTTTTCAAACCACCTTATCAAGGCGCCATATCCAAAACCGTATTCCCACCTCTTTACATTCCTGGTTACCGTGGCATCGGGGGCGAAGACGCAGAGGCAATTGCCCAGCACATGCAGGATCTTCCCCAACCCGTACATCATATTTTGGTAAGAGAGTGTAGAGGCGAGATCTCTAACCCCCAATGAGAAGGTATGCTCCTCTGCTAGACTCAACAATTCCCTCGGTCTCATGCCCTTTTTATCTATCGCCAGACATATATTAATCTGTCCCTTCTAACAGCGCGATTATCCTATCCAGCTTTTCTTGTGTCAGTGTCCAGGTTGGGCTGCGTTTCTCGGACATATAGATGCGCCTCGCTGGTAATTTTAGGACCTTATCCAAGAAATAGCCGAAGATCCATGTTCCGACGAAAGCGAGGGGGATGAAGATTACCAACATATCCCGTATTCTGAAGGGAAATATGGCCTTCAGTTTATCCGAAGCTACTATCAGCAGCAATGCGAAGTTCACGTATGCAAAGAATTGTTTTCCGAAATCGAACCTATACTGCTGTTCGATCAAGAATTCCCTCAATCTAATCAGGTTCTCTCTCAACTCCTTCACCTCCTAATTTCTGGGCGAGCTTTACCGCTTCCTCTGGCGACTTAGAGAAATGGACCTTCTCGTTGAGACCTTCGACTCGGCTGCCCACTCCTCCAACGCCTTCGAGGATCACAACCGGCTTCCCCATCTTCAACCCCAAGGAGATCTCGGATAGAGTCCCGAGTTCCCCTCCCACAGCGATGAGGACATCCGCGGTTCTGGCAACGATGGCATTTCTAGCGTGGCTCATGGCAGTAACGATCTTGACGTCGATGTACTTGTTGGCCTCATCCTTGGTGAATCCCGGCAAGATGCCGACGGTCAGTCCTCCTTCCTTTTTTGCCCCTTTGGCAGCCGCCTCCATAACGCCCGTCAACCCCCCGCAGACCAAGATGCAACTGGCTTTTGCTAACTCTTCCCCGACCTTCTCCGCAGCTTTGCGGAGTTTTTCGTCTGCAGAACTGCTACCGATCACGCCTATATAGAGCATTTCATCGCCTCACGAGCTCAGATAATAATACTCCCCCTTCGCCTTCTGTTCCTTATCCTTCTGGCTTCCCAGTTTATTTGCCCTGGGTCTGCCCGTTTCTGCATCCCGTCTAAAGGTTATCTTGAGATTCTTCAAGAATCTATTCATCCCCTCCTTCATCTCCATGGGGGGCGTCGAGGTGCCTTTGACCCCCGCCTCGCCATAGAAGACCATGAGTCTATCCGAGATGTAGTCCGTGAATAGGATGTCGTGATCTACTACTATGCCCGCTGCCTTTCTATTCTCTAGGATCCTTCGGATCATCTTCGCCAAGTTCAAGCGTTGCTCTACGTCTAGATAAGCAGATGGTTCGTCCAATAGATATATCTCTGCTTTTTGGCCCAAGCACATCGCAATCGAAACCTTCTGCAATTCCCCCCCGCTCAGATCCTGTAGATATAGAGGGTATATATATTCGAGCTCCAAGGGTCTTGCTATCTCCGAATTGAATAATTTGGATCCAAAGTCCTTAACCGTCTTCTCCAAAACTTCGCCGACTGTGCCCTCAAATTCTGGTTTGATGTATTGTGGTTTATAAGAGACCTTGACGTCGATATCGACCTCGCCGTGATCCGCCTCGATTACACCCGCAAGCATCTTTACAAAGGTGGTCTTCCCAGTGGCGTTTGGGCCGAGAATACCCACGATCTCGCCCTTATAAATCTCGCCGCCTTTTACCCTGAGACCGAAACCATCATAGGTCTTTTCCAGATCGTCAAAGCGCGCCAACCTCTCGCTCTCCCAGCCAGCAGAAGGAGGTCGTACCTCGAACCTCAAGGGCTCTTTCCTGACTCGGATGTTCTCTTCTTTTAGATAACCCATCAAATAAACGTTGATCCCCTGTCTCACAGTCCTCGGCTGGGACACGACGCCATAGGCGCCCTTCTTCCCGTACATCATACAGACATAATCCGCTAGGTAGTCCAAAAGTATAAGGTCGTGCTCCACAACGAGAACCCTCTTCTCCCTAGCCAAGTTGCGGATGATCTTCCCTACGTTGAGGCGTTGCCGCACATCCAAGTAACTGGAGGGTTCGTCGAAGACGTAGATCTCTCCCTCCCTCAACAACGCTGCGGCGATGGCGATCCTCTGGAGCTCTCCCCCGGAGACATCCGTTATGGCCCTATCCAGGGAATTCTGGAGTTCCAGATCCCTCACGATGTCGTCCAACTCCCCCTTTTCGTCGGCCTTTTCCAAGAGATCTCCCACCTCGCCTTCGACCGCTTTGGGGAGGGAATCGACGTATTGGGGCTTATAAATCGCCTTGATCTCCCCGTCGTAAAGATCCTCGAAGTAATCATGAAATTGGGTGCCCGAGAAGTACTCCAAGATATCTCGGCCATCTCCTTCATAATCCCCCAAATTGGGCCTCATCTCACCGGATAAGATCCTTATTACGCTGGTCTTGCCTATGGCATTTGGCCCTATTAAACCCGTCACTGCATTCTCCCTGGCGTAGGGGAGACGATAGAATCTGAATCCGTTCTCGCCGTACTGATGGATGAGATCATGCTCAAGTTCGTCGGGCAGGCCCACTATAGAGATGGCCTCGAAGGGGCACTTATGGACGCATATCCCACATCCCGTACACAGCTCCTCTGAGATGGTGGGTTTCGCCTTGCCTTCTTCGAAGACTATGGTCTCATCTCCGATCCTGACTCCCGGACAAAATCTTATGCACTCCTTCGAACACCTCTTCGGCTGGCATCTATCCACATCGATGATCGCGATCCTCATCGGACTTCACAACTAGAGCTTAAACTCCGGAATTTAAATTCTTTTTTGTACGAAACCATTTAAAATAGGAAATCGATTGAATGACCATGGAAGATGGCAAAGTCGTCCTAGGTCTAGCCATTTTTTTGATGATATCGATAGTGACGTTTTTGTTATATGCCCCTTTGCTCGTGAGCATAAGCTTCGATGTCGAGAGGGATCCGCCCGTTGCCAATGAGAACCAAATAACTTTTCGAGGCATCGATGAGATCCCCGCCATTTTGAGGATACTCAACAAACACGACGTAAGGAGCACCTTCTTTGTCACCGGCAGAGTCGTCGAGAGGTATCCCGAGGCTCTGGTAAGGATAAAGGAGGATGGGCATGAAATTGGGGTGCACGGAGGTTATTATCACGACCGAGTTTTCGTAAGCCTAACAAAAGAAGAGCAGAGGGATATGATCTCACAGACCGCAGATTATATAAAAGATTCGGTGGGGATTAGCCCCTTGGGATTTAGGGCACCGGGGCATAGGATCGACTCCAACACTTTATCAACGTTGGAGGAACTCAACTTCCTATACGATTCCAGCGTCGTTCCAAGCGCTGCCGGGTGGTATCTTTATGCTCACCCGCCATCCTCTCCAGAAAGGCCTTATCGCCCCGACGCCCATAACCCTTTCCTCGTAGGTAGTATGCGCTTGACCGAAGTGCCTCTAACGCCCGTTTTTCTGAACGGAAATCTGGACACGCTCTTGGGATATCAGGGCAAAATTATAACAGAGATCGAGCTCCTGATTGCCATCTTCGAATGCAAACTCGAGGGCACGCCCTTGGTTTTGTATCTCCACCCCGGGCTCATGGTCGATCTGCCAAACAAACCCAGCGATATCAAAGCCGGGAAATATCTACAGGGAGAGTTCGACGATATATTATACTTCTTGGATAGATTCAACGTCAGATATGTTAGGATGAAAGACCTCGTCACAAAGCAGCAGCAAAATTCATAATGACTCTAGAACTAAATCCGTATCTAGGGTAATTTTCATCCTAGACTTCCAGTCGAAGCAGTCGAAGCAAAGGTGAGATAATGAAAATTCATATATAATGTAACGTATCCAAACAATAGCGAAGGGCAATCCAAGTGGTTGTTAGCAGGGTATCTTCGGATATCTTGCGAAGCGATGGCGGATTCGGACCTTTTCACGGCAAGAATTCGCAATGAGGTTCGTGCTTGCACAAACCTTGGGGCGGATTTGCGCAGTGTTCTGGACTGGATTTGTCGGAGAGTCAAACGATATCGAGTCGTGCACTGGAGTCGTATGGGTAACTATGCGGAGCCGGCGTATGACGAGGTACTGTGAGCCTTTCCCGCTTGGGCCTAGATTCTTTTTTGATCCTTATTCTTCAGGATTTATTTCGCTGTACTGTTGAACTGCATTAAAACTAGTAAGGGCTTTAGAACAGCAAAAATAAAGGCATAACAACTACGGTCGCCAATTAT
>JBHIFP010000076.1:0-7446 GCA_046761145.1 Hydrothermarchaeales archaeon (SeqCode) | reverse complement strand
GAGCATGGATCCCCAAGAGATAATCGAATTTCTGGAACAGGGCAACATAGGACTAACCATCTCTGTAGAAGAATCAAAGGTCCTAGAGATCAAGGTGATTGGGAATAATGTAGACGTGAATATCTTAGATCTCCAAAAGTTCGGGAAGCTGAAAGAGGAGTACAAAAGATGGAGAGGTTGAAAAGCTTCAGGAAGTTTGCAGAAGAGCTGAGGGATAGGGGTTATACGATCAATATTCTGCACAAGGGCAACTTAGTCCTCCGTATGGGAAAAGATGCAGAACCAGGGCTCCTCTCTTTATTTGGGCCCATCGAAGTTAAAGACATCAAGGCAGTCGCGAGGATATTGAACGCGTGATTCTTTTTTGGAGGGACGAGATGGAAGTAGGACGGATATTGAGCAATTCAAATCCAGTAAGACGACATTTGAGCGTCGATAGACTGAGAAGCGCTTTGAGGTGGGAGTTGAGAGAGGAAGACCTCAAGTTCATATCGGGATGGGAGCTCCTCGGCGATATCGTTATAATCCAATTACCCAAGGAACTGGAGGGGGCGAAATATCTGATCGGAAGAAAGATTTTGGAGCTACATCCAAAGGCGGAGACGGTCTTGAACAGGGCAGAGATCAAAGGCGTATTCAGAGAACCGCAAGTGGAGGTCATCGCAGGAAGTAAAACCGAGACCTTACATAAAGAGAACGGTTGCATCTTCAAGATCGACCCAACCAAGGTGATGTTCTCCTTCGGCAATATCGAGGAGAGGAAGCGGATGGCGAGCATCTCTAATGAAGATGAAACTATAGTCGATATGTTCGCATGTGTGGGCCAGTTCTCCATACCCATGGCGAAGCACTCAAATCCGAAAGCGGTCTATGCCATCGAGAAGAACCCCATAGCTTTCGATTTCCTGAAAGAGAATATAGCTATAAACCGCTTCCGAAATGTGCACCCCATCTTGGGCGATTGTAGGGGGGTAAGTCCGAGAAAGGTGGCGCACAGGGTGGTAATGGGTTATCTATTCGACACCCACAAGTATCTGCCCTCGGCGATCAATGCGCTACGCGATGAGGGCGGGGTGGTACATTATCACACCACATCCCACAAAGGTGGCATTATGGAGGTCGAAGAAACCATCACTGGGATTGTGGAGGAAGAGGGGCATACTGTAAAATCTATCCAGAGTAGGATAGTCAAATCCTATGCACCGAAGATCTACCATTTTGTCATAGACATAGTGGTGGGGTAGCCTTATCTCCTCCTTCTCGCCCTCAAAATCGCTTTAATCTTGTCTTTGTGGCTCCCTTTTTCTTCCCTTATACTCCTCCCAGTATAGTGGATGAAGACGTCCTCTAGCGTAGGTTTTCTCAGCCCCACGGAGTCCACAACGATGTTTCGTTCTCTGGCAAGTTCGATGATCTTTGGGATAAGGCCCTCACCATCGTCTACGCTGAGATTGATGCCATCATCGACGACCTTCAACTCCTTTATCCAACTTTTATCTTCCAACACTTTCAACAGCTTGGATCCGTCTTGGACATTGAGGGTAACCACATCCCCTCTAACCGCCTTCTTCAACTCCTCAGGAGTGCCCAATGCAATTATCTTTCCATAGTCGATGATTCCGATCCTATCGCAGAGAAAATCAGCCTCGTCCATGTAGTGAGTGGTCAATAAGATCGTCACGTGCTCTTCCTTGTTCAACTTCAAGATGTAATCCCATATGCGTCTCCTAGTTTGGGGGTCCAAACCCAACGTGGGCTCGTCCAGAAACAGGACCTTGGGGCGGTGCATCAAGCCTCGAGCGATCTCGAGTCTCCTCCTCATCCCTCCAGAGTAGGTCTTTACGAGGTTATCCGCATTAACTTCGAGTTCCACCAGCTTCAAGACTTCGTCGATGCGCTCGGATCTGAGTTCTTTTTCTAAGCCATACAATCTGCCATGGAAGTCGAGATTCTCTCTCCCAGTCAGTTGTTCGTCCAGACTCGGGTCTTGAAAGACTATGCCTATGGCCTTTCTGACCTTCTCAGCCTCCCCCTCGATGTCAAATCCCCATACCTCTCCCTCGCCCGCAGAGGAATTTATGATCGTGCAAAGCATGGAGATGAAGGTTGTTTTACCAGCGCCATTGGGACCGAGCAAGCCAAAGAGTTCCCCTTTTCTAATTGTGAGGCTGACCCTGTTTACAGCTATCAAGTCCTCAAATTTTTTGGTCAAGCCCTTCGTTTTTATCGCATCTTCCATGGTCCTCACTTCTCTATCTATTATCGTGCACAAGAAATTTATGCTTTATGGCTGAGGTATTACCATGATCGATAAGCTGAAAAGGATCGAAGAGGTTCAGAAACTGAATCCCGTGCATAAGATCCTCCTTACCACGGACGGGTCGATAACCAGGATACTGGAAGCCCTAGTCGGAGAAAAGGTCGAAGTGGAGACCGAGTTCCAAGAGGTCATAAAGTCAGATAGGGGGATAGCTGAACTCTTGAATATAGCCGAAGGGGAGGAGGTCAATTACAGGGTTGTCAACCTCAAGAGTTCCAAGAGAGTTTTGGTCCACGCGATCTCGTATACACCGATAAAAGGTCTCAGGGAAGAGTTCAGGGAGGACATCATGAAGGGGGATACCCCTATAGGCATTATCATGTCCAAGCTGAAGATCGAGGCCAGGAGGGAGATCAGGGACTTCTCTCTGATAGAGGCGGATGAAAAACTGGCCAATCTCTTTGGAGTTCGGGTTGGGGCATCGTTATTGAAGAGAAACTACGACATAATCCACGACAACAGGATAATGATGAACATTACCGAGATCTTCCCCTATGAGTTGGTATAGAATTCATAAAGAGATAAAATCATATAGAGAACCTTCTGCCATTTCCTTTTCCTCCTTCATAATGGAATTTTTGATAACTTGATAAATATCCCATTAGAAGAAAAATTCTACAAAATTATTTATATGCGAAATGAACTTTATAACCTTCCGTAAACCTATAAGCGAGAGGTCTAAGAAAATGGAGAAGAATGTAGGGGAAGTTAACGCGGGGATACGGGTTATAGCGGGCATCATTCTGTGCATGGCACTCCTTTATGCGCCACTCCTTCAGTATGTAGTATTAATAGGGGTCCTTGCCACATACTGCATTGTAACCGGGATCATTCAATTCTGTCCGATATGCAAATTTCTCTCTGACGCTTTCAAAAAATATCTGCCGAGGAGTACTACCTAGATTCTCCTCTAGATAGGGAGGGTAATTTGTCTCACGGACCGTTGCCAGAGTTTTCATGGTGAACCCAGATAGGGATATCACAACAATCCGCCCCCCATAATGGTCCAAGTGCGATGCCATAGCCCATGCAGAACCGAGTTATAATCGTTATGAAAAATAAAAATTGGTATCCTTGTTCATGCCAATAGATTTTTATTGTGGTTACGGAATAGGGGATCCGATATATGGAGGCATGTGTTTATAAGTCTGTGATAGAAGTACTAAAAATGAAGTCATTCTCTTTAAACACACAAGAGGTTTCGGCATGAGGAAGATGAAATTGATGATCCCCGGGCCAGTAGAACTATCACCCGACGTTCTGGCGGAGATGTCGAGGCCGTTGATCGGGCACAGGACCCCGGATTTTAATGAGATCTTGATCTACTGTTGGGACACCCTAAAGAAGGTCTTCCAGACAGAGAACGACGTTCTATTGGTCACCGCTTCTGGGACAGCGGCTATGGACGCTGCGATATCCAACACGATAGGAGAAGGCGAAGAGGTTGTTTGCATAACCGGGGGGAAGTTCAGCGAGCGCTTTGTCAAGATCGTGAAGGCCTTCGGTGGCGTGGTCAGAGAAGTCCCAGTCGAGTGGGGGAAGGCCGTCGAGCCGGATGATGTAGAGGCAGTAGTTTCTGAGAGCGACGCCAAGGCGATAACCCTGACCCACAATGAGACCTCTACCGGAATTCTGCACGACGCGGAAGCTATTGGAAAGATCGCCAAGGAACATGACTTGCTATTCATAATGGACGGCATAACCTCGATAGGGGGCGATGAAGTAAAGACCGACGACTGGGGCGTCGGTATTTGTATTACCGGCTCTCAAAAGTGCCTCGCGGCGCCTCCGGGCATGGCGATGGTTGCCGTAAGCGATAAGGCATGGGAAGTGATAGAGGAGAGCGCCCCAAAGAGCTTTTATCTCAACCTCTTACTCTACAGGGAATCCATGAAGAAGAAGACGACACCTTTCACCCCTTCGGTTCCTCTAATCTTTGGTTTGAAAAGGGCATTGGAAAATTTAGAGGAGGAAGGTCTAGAGAATCGGATAAAGAGGCACAGAACCTTGGCAAAGGCGACGAGAGAGGCCATAAAGGCGATGGGCTTAGACCTCTTTGCAGACGAGGCGCATGCATCAAACACGGTCACAGCCATGAAGATACCCGATGGTTTGACCGACGATGATATCAGGGGGGGATTAAAAAGAGATTACGGTATCCTCATTGCTGGCGGGCAGGACCAGGTGAGAGGAAAGATCTTCCGCATCGGGCACATGGGCAACGTAAACCAAAAGGACCTGCTATCGGTATTGGACGCTCTAGAAAAGACCTTGAAGAGCAGCGGTCACGACCTCGAGCTTGGCAAGGGCGTGGCTGCGGCGCAAAGGGTATTTATGGAACGATAGAGGTGTAGTCGGCCGACTATTTTTCCTTGTAAACCCCCTCCAATACATACGCCTGAATCGCTTCGAGGGCTTCGAGGATCCTTCTGTTGTTGGCCGTTAACTCATATATCTCCTTGTTCATCTCGAGCAGCCTTCTGCTGACCAAAACATGATATAAGAAGATCCCCAATATGAGGGCATACGCACCTATCACGGCTAGCAACATTTCCATATCCATAAAATTCACCGATTTTAATTCTGAATAATTGGAATATAAAAGTTTTGAACGGATCAGAGGGAGTAGGTATCAACTCAAATTTAAAAAATGAAGCAAAAAGGCCGATCAGGCCACCGCCTTTATCACGGGCTTGGTGGATATGAGGTTCTTATCCAAGCCCAACTTTTTGGGCTCGATTTCCAGGGCGAGGCCCATCAACTGGGTGAAATAGAGGACGGGCAAGTTGATCTCGACCTTGAAGGTCTTCTCTATAGAAGGCTGTTTGGCATCGACGTTCATATGGCATAGCGGGCAGTTGACTAGGATACAATCCGCTCCTGCCCTTTTTGCCCCTTCGAGTATGTTCTTGGTGAGCTCCAATGCGACGTCTTCCCTCGTCAGTAGCACTGGGCCACCACAGCACTTGGTCTTGAAGTCGCGAAAAGGAACGACCTCTGCGCCTACTGCCGTGATTATCTCGTCCATGCTCTGAGGATCTTCGGGACTATCGAAATTTGCTATATCCGGGGGCTTTACGATGAGACAGCCGTAGTAGGGGGCGACCTTCAGGCCTTCCAATTCCCTTGTAACTTTACTCGATACAGCATCGATACCGAGGTCATTCACAATGGCGTCCAAAAGGTGCTTTGCCTTGATAGTACCTTCGTATCTAACCCCGGTTTCCTCCAAGATTTTGTTGACCTTCTCCATCAATTCGGGATCGTCTTCAACCGCTTTATTCACCTTGAGGAGATTGTGGGAACAGGCACTGCAAGGCGCTACTACATCCAGCCCCATCTTTTCTGCTATAGCCAAATTCCTCGCCGGCAGTGCATAGGACAAAAGGTTGTCGATGGAATAGGCGGCCGAGGCGCCGCAGCAGTTCCAGTCTTCGATATCGGCGAGCTCTATACCCAGAGCCTCGCATACCGCCCTTGTTGACATATCGTACTCTATGGCGGAGGAGATGAGGGTGCATCCGGGGTAGTAGGCGTACTTCACCCCTACCCACCCGCCTTTAAGGAGCTTTCATAAATGGTCTTGATTTTGTCTATATTCTTCACCTTGTGGGGCCTGATGGTCAGCTTCCCGTGGGTAAACATAGCGAGGCCCATGGGGGCGTCTTTCAAAAGATTCTTGATCAGGCTCGGCGATATACCGAATGCCTTGAAAGCAAATTTTAAGGAGAGCATCATCTCTGGCAGCAATCCATACTTCTTCAATTCGTCGTTGAACTCGGTATAGAAGATCGGGCCTTTTGGATATCCCGGTTTTATGCCCTCCTTGATCGCTATACCTTTCAAGGCCCCCATGATCTCGGGTATGCGGACGCCTCTAGGACAACGAGTTATACAGGTGTTGCAGGATGCACAGGTCCAGATGGTAGCGCTGGAAAGGACCTCGTCCCTCATCCCGAGTTGGATCATCCTCATGAGCGTTCTGGGAGGGTAGTCCATCACATAAGCCACTGGGCAACTACCGGTGCAGGTGCCACATTGGAAGCAGGAATAAATATTCTCCCCTCCGGCTGCGGCCACTTCGTCGATGAAGTTCGGGTTGCAGTCCTCCAGCCTGACCGTATCTCTTTCCAGTTCCATAACCAGTCCTCAAAAGTATGGGATGTTGACTTATTTAACGTTGTAAATTATTTAAAATTTTGCATTATAGTTCCAATCGTTAGGAAAACTCTTATCTTATGCCCCTTGCTCGAAGACCTGTTTGATCTGTGATAACAGGGGCAAGGCAGAGGGGCACACTGCGCTGTATAGGTCCCCACATGAGGGCGCTTTGAAAGCTGTCTGTGATTGTGAGGCTAACCCCAGCGCAGAACATGGGTTCGTTGGCAATCCTTCCTCGAGGGTTCCTCATGAGAGCTCTTGGCCAGAAGCCAAGCTATGAACGTGAGCGTTAGTGAGTAGGGGACACAACGGACCTCATTAATTATTTTTTTTATTCATTCCATCAACGATAACGCACAGGTACATTTCGCAGAAAGGATTATAAGCCACAAAAAACCAAGCAGAGTGTCGATGTTCAGGCGGGGTTTATTTTCCACCATAGGCGAGATTGCGGGAATCGCATTTCTAGTTCTCCTGACGCTCGCTTTTTTCATGGGCATTTTGTATTACCTCGTCCCCTACAGAACAATCACATATGCGGTATTTTCATTCATAGGGGCTACCCTGTTATATCAGGAGGAAAGAACCAAGACCTCGATACTGGGCGGCCTCATCGTTGGTTTGATAGCGGGGATACTGATCAGGGAAATTTTCTTTTTCTTATTGCCTTGAATCGATAGGAGAACCCATTACGGGGGGATAAAGGCTTCAAAATAGATCACGGGTAACTTCTTGTGGTTTGCAATTATGGGGGAGGGGGCCTGTGGGATTGGAGAAAAAAGGATGGTGTGACCCACAGGCGTTTTGTCATCTTTTAAAATGGTACTTATAAATTTCGAAAACCTCGCCTTCTTTTCGAGTGCATCACGTGCTTCAGATGGAGTATTACTAAGGCCGTTGTCCGGATCGAATATGCAGAATAACGGCCAACGATAGAGAAAGAATTCCAAAAAACAGGAAGATCA
>JBHIFP010000075.1:0-7527 GCA_046761145.1 Hydrothermarchaeales archaeon (SeqCode) | reverse complement strand
GGCTGTCCCTTCAAATGCGTCTATTGTTTACTCCCCCAAACCTTCAATGGTAGAGGATACAGATTCAGAAGCCCAGAGAATTTCGTAGATGAGCTCGAGTACATAAAAGAAGAATTCCCGCAGGTCAAAGAGGTATTCGTCGAAGACGATACGATTACCGCGAATCGAGAGAGGTGCCGTAGGATATCCGACCTCATTCTGGAAAGGAACCTCGAGATTACGTGGTCTGCCAACTCCAGAGCCGATCTGGACCTTCAAACTATGAAGAAGATGAAGGCCGCGGGCTGCAGGCTCTTCTGCGTCGGAATTGAGAGCGGAACCCAGGAGATCTTGGACAATATCCACAAAGGGACCAAGATAGAGAGGATCAGACGGTTCATGCGCGACGTCAAAGAGGCGGGCATGCTCGTCCACGGTTGCTTCATGCTCGGATGCCCCGGAGAGACGAAAGAGACGATAGCAAAGACGATAGAATTTGCAAAGGAGCTGAACCCGGATACCGCCCAATTCTTCCCGATCATGGTCTATCCTGGGACCGAGGCATATGAATGGGCAAAGGAGAACAACTACCTATTGACGGAAGACTACTCCAAGTGGCTAACTCCTGAAGGCGTGCATAACACCCTCATCAGCAGACCCGGACTCAGCAATAAGGAGTTGGTGGAGTTATGCGATGAGGCGAGAAGACGGTTCTACCTCAGACCAAACTATATACTCTCTAAATTGAAGCAGATGATCGTCCATCCAAGGGAATCCAAGAGGATCTTGAAGTCGAGTAAGACCTTCTTCAAGTACCTCTACAGGGGATCTTTCTCCAAAAAGAGTTGGTAAGGGGCTGCGAATTGATCTCTATAATAGTCCCGGTTTATAATGCAGAGGAGACGGTTAAGGGATGTCTGGAGTCTCTTTCAAATCAGGATTATGACGGAGAATATGAGGTCATCCTTGTAGATGATGGTTCTACGGACAAGTCCAGACAGATGATCGAAAGATACGCTGAAAAAACGCAGAAACAGATCGCCTTGCTAACCCAAGAACATAAGGGCCCTGCTGCAGCGAGGAATCTCGGAGCAGGGAGAGCCAGAGGCGACATCATCTTATTCACCGACTCCGATTGCGTCGCAGACGAAGACTGGATTGTGGAGATGATAAAGCCCCTCGAGGATGAGGGAGTAGTTGGCGTGCAGGGGAGATATAAGACCAAGCAACACGAAATTGTAGCGAGGTTTGCGCAGTATGAGATCGAGGAAAGATATGAAAGGATGCAGAAAAATGAATTTATCGACTTCATCGGAAGCTACTCAGCTGCCTACAGAAGAGATGTTTTTTTGGGTGAAGGGGGATTCGACGAAAGCTTCCCTATAGCTTCTGGAGAAGATCCCGATCTCTCCTTTAGATTGGCCTCAAAGGGGTACAAGATGGTGTTCAACCCAGACGCGATTGTCTATCATAACCACCCCGATTCTCTTGGGGAGTACGTGAAACAGAAATTCTTCAGGGCGCGTTGGAGAGTACCCTTATATAAGAAAAATTATAGGAAGACGATTAAGGAGTCCTACACGCCACAACTGCTCAAGCTACAGATAGGAATTTTTTATCTGTTTTTACTTTCGATAATCCTCTCACCCTTTTATAGTACCATTTATCTCCCTTTTATTTTATTTCTCGTATTCTTGGTACTTACCCTCCCGCTCTTTTTCAAGATATTCAAGAAGGATAAAAATGCGGGGTTGGCAACGCCCATAATGATAACCCTGCGAACCATTGCCTTTGCAATGGGCTTGATTTATGGGCTATTCATTAGCACTAACCATTGAGTTTGGACATTAGTCTCAAAATAAGCATATGCCAGGGATTTCCATTTTGCTAGATTTAGTCAATTTAGATAATGTGGTACTAGAGTCGAATAAGGTTTTCATCTTGAAAAGTCTTTTGGTTGACAGAAAATATATCTTCGTTTATTTTCACTGAATAATCCCCACTGAAATGGGCCTCTGAAATTGAACGAGCTATCTGAAAATCAAATTGGAAAAGTATCTAAGAGAAATGCGGTAGAACAAAAGCCTGTTTATCTTTGATGGCGGATATTCTGCCGAATCTCTATTCAAATGAAATCTCTTGTCTCTTTTAATAGTGCCTCTCCTTTCCAGGTATTTGAGAGTCTCGTGGAGGGTCAGCAGGGATATTACATCCTTTTCCACTTCAGGGATGCTCTTGACCTCATTAAGATAGGACTTTATCTCATCGAGGGTAAAATCTTCCTTCTCGTCAATAGCTTTGAGTATGTCTTTGTAATAAATCGGTACCCTCTCCCTCAGGAAGTATCTCCTCCAGTAGAAGAATTTTCTTATTACCTTGAGATTTGCCATGGCTATATTTTGCAAACCAGAAGGTGTCTTTAGGAAGCTTATCTTTTTTACCTCCCTTTTTTTAAGGGCATAGAGGAGGTCGTCCTCTGAACCTAGATCATCGAATTCCGTAAAGATGGTGCCTATTTCATTCCAGTTATGGGCATAAGAACACCCTACTGGGGTGAATCCGTGGGTCTCAACCACCTTCTTGAAAGTCCTGTAAAAGAGGAGATGTCTTGTACTAAGGAGGTGGCAAACGTCGATCCAATCTCTGTGTTTTGTTATCAAGGGCTCACAGATAGAGGACTCCATTGATCCTATATCGGGGTGGGGGAGTACCACAAGCCCGTCGTGATCTCTTGCTATGTCAAGAATCTCACTTAATGGTGTGCCTTTTTGAATTGCTTTGTCTACCCCAAACAAGACGATGTGTCCTTCTTTTGCGCTGATCTCATTTCCTGTGATAACCAAGAAATCCTTTGGAGCAAGCCCCTTTGCCTCCTCTCCACCATTTAAAGTGTCGTGGTCAACAATCGCTATCCCGTCCAAGCCCCTCTTGATAGCTATCCTGATGGCTTCTTGGGGAGATGCAGGATTCTCATCTGGATGTTTGGAATGTGTGGTGCAGACGTGCAAGTCTATTTTCATGGTCTTCCCATTTTGGTTTGTATTCATTATTGCCCTTGAATCTTCGCATTGTTATCCGAACATGGATAAAGATTAGGGCCATTTACACAGTACCCTTACATAATCCTTCCCAACTACAAACACTAAATATTTAAAACCCCAATGTGAATCAAGCTCATCAAAGGTGATGTTAGCAATAGTGCAAGAATGATTAGCAATAATACATTACGACGTTATTTACCATAAATTATGGATGTGGTGATTAAAATGCCATACATTCTAAAGGTGGACCGACAGGGGAGGATTGTTCTTCCCATAGAAATAAGGCGTAATCTGGGGGTAGCTCGTGGTGGAAGCATCGTTCTGAAGAAAAAGAACAATCGCATATTCATCGATGTGGGTGGAGATCTCGAAGAAAGTGTGAAGCAGTGGAAGGAAAGACTCAAAAGTCTTGATGTGGAAGCAAAAACCTTTGAACCTGGAGAAGCTAAATGGTTGAGCGAGGATTGGGTGCGGAAGAAGCTAGGTATTCCGGCGTAGTTGATGTGGGTATTGTTCTGGTTTCCCTTTTCAATAATCCCCTCAGAAACGATGCGGTAGAGTTTATAGGAGAAGTCCTCTCGAGAAAGAATCTTGCAGCTATTCCGACTTCCACTTTTCTGGGAGCGTATCACATCGCCACGAGATATCTCCACTGTCCAAAAGACCTCATTGCAAGAGAGATAAAAGAGACGCTGAATCTTTCATCGCCTGCCTTTGTTGAGGACGCTTCGATAGAAATAGTAAAGGAAGCGTTGGACATTGCTATGGCACATAACATTGAATCGTGGGACGGTTACCTTGTATCAATGGCAAGAAGCTTCAAGGCTCCAGTGATTTATTCGCTGGACGAAAGCTTCAGAAAAATCTCTGACATCTCACTGGTCATGCCTTTCTCCAGAGAGAAGGTGGAGGAGTATCATAACTGGGTGCGCAGTCTCCTCACGCAAGGTTAAGGCGCTTGAAAATGCCCATCATGCATGGAAAATTAACGATTTAAATCAAGGAAGCATTTTTAAAATTTCTTCTTTGGACACCTTTTGCCTCTGCTCTTGGTCTTTCCAAAGTTTTCTGAAAAAATAAAAATATTCATAGAGTTCGAATTTCTCCCTCGTGTATATTATTTCATGGCTTTCAATCACCTGAATTCGCATATAGATGGGTAGCTCTTCGAAAAGCCATACATCATAATTATTTTTATAGATATCCACATTTCGGTATACATTTCTAACCAATTTTCCCTTGTTTTTACATTCGGGTGCCACAATACAGATATCAAAATCCCTTCCTTCATTTTTTACATGAGAACCAAAAATTAGAAGGGCTAGGACATCTTTATTGTCAAATAAAAATGAGAAATCGCTTCTCAACTTTTTTATGATATTCTTTTTAACCATTTTGATACCAACCCAGCAAAATCCTTAAAACTGGGAAGTAGTTCCTTTATAGACCCAAAAACGATTTCCTCATTAAAAACATTATATCTATGAATGAGCCTGTTTCTTAGTCCGTTGGCCTCTGTCAACGCAGATTTTAGTTTTCCATCCATTATCTTATGATTATAGAGCACATTTATGTTGGTGTAGTCATCCTTTGGGATCAACTTCAAATCTTTGATCATCATGGCACAGATATCCATGGCAGATTCTACTATCTCCTGCGTCGCCTTGTATACCGCAAGTCTAGTCTTTTTATCATCCAAAAAGTCTCCTATAGTGAGATTATCAATCCATGTTTCAATATCGCCAATCCTTTCTCGGATCAAATCCAATTTATCTTTGTACCTCTTGACCCTTCCGATATCCATGGTTATGATTAATATAGGGGAGTTTATATTATTATTGCCTTTATGAATTGTAAGTTAGCCAAAATCTAGCACATGTCTCTATCTCGTCAGATTTTCCCAGAACACTCAATAGTCCAAGGGCAAAAATCGGGTAGTCACCCCCATTCATTAGGTCAATAATTTCATCAAACTCCACAAGAGCCTCATTCAGAAACCGCATATGGTCCGGCGAGGAATTGATAATATGCCAAATTCTCCCCCATATTGGCAAAACCTAACGAAAAAGGGGGACTACCATTTATTGCGTTTGGCGCAATTTACAAAATTGAAAATCGATCTACGAGTTTGTCAAATACATTTCCCAATATATCTAGAGGCTTCCTTGAGGTGGTCTATGCTATAGCGTCAAATGTCCATTGGATTTTCGAAGCGATTTCGGGCTAGATTGGCATTGACTCTAGGGCATTTACTGGAGTGGAAACCGTCTTTGTCTGGGTTTGTTGCGACCAGCGAATAGACACCTTATCGTAGTGTACATATTTTCACTACCAAAATGATCAAAAGATCTGGTAGAGATTACGGCCGGAAACGATGCTGTTCCCATCCCAAAGAGCTATGAATGGGCAGCAATGCTTGCCTGATATCATTCCAACGCATATTTGACGCAATAGGGTCTATGTGAAATATTTTTTTCTCGCTCGTCTTCTATTGGAACATCTCCCCTATGAACTCTCTCTCCACAGGCGCGTAATCGAGGTAACGGTACCAGGTTTCCTCAATGAAGGAGAACCTTGTCTCCTCGTCCCTACTGAAGATTACCTCGCCCTTTGTTACATCATACCTGAAGCTCAGAGGGGCGTAATTTAAGAGCTTAACATCCACTGGCAAGTGGAGCTCCTTTTCCAGCTCAAGAGAGAGAGCTATTTCATACTCTAAGGCTTCTTTTCTGCTTACTCCTTTTTCGTCAATATGGACGGCTATATCCACGTCCCTGAACCAGTTGGCAGAAAGGAAACTGCCGTAGAGATAGGCGAAGACCACCTCCCCCCTTCCCGCAAGAATGGAATTGAGACTATTTTTTATCTCTTCCTTTTCCTTTTTTGAAAGCTGATGCGCCTTCATAATTTAATTACCTCGACTGCAAATTCTTTCAGGTCTTTCAGGTCTTCCTGGATTATTTCGAAAACCTTCTCATCGTCAATCTCCCAGTAGATGTGCACCAGCATGTTTCTGAACTTTGTCATCCTTGCCAGCCTCTCAGAAAGATCTTTAGAAATCAAGCCAGATTCTCCAATGATTATAAAGCAGTCGAAATAGCTCTCCGGTATCTTTTTCCCCAGCCTGGCGGCAATGTGATTGCATATCGATAGCGCTGCTTCTATCGCTACAAGTAACTTATACTTTGCCGCATCGATGGTTGTGGGGCTTGAAAGGAACTCCTCTTTGCCAGCCGATGCGATGAATTTTAGCTCTCCCACCGCTTTTTTGATTTCAATTGCTCTCCTTTTTACGAGCCCTCTATTAATCTCCATAGAGTAATCCTCTTCCCAATAGATATAAATATATTTCCAGCTACCCGGGGGATAATCCAGAATCCAAGAAGAATAAACGTGTCAACGTGGTTCTTTTATCCCCCGTGTCTCAAGAAGGGCGCCATGGTTTTGTGTTGGCCGGCTTGGTATTTTAAGGAAGAGAATTCTGCCGATCTATAGGGAACGAAGTGAGCGGTGACCGGTGGTGTCGGAATCGCAATTCGACGGAGCCACGAAGAGATCCTAGCCTTCACCCTCGAGCTCTTCTCAGAAGAGCCCGTCGGGGAGGTAGAGGTCGGCATTGGGCGGGTGACTGTCTCCCCCTTGGAGACTTGACACTTGGGAAAACGAAAAGGCCCTTCTCCAATTTTTAGACGTCTTGGGTTAGGCACAACGCTGTCCAGATCCCGCCATATCCCCGCCCATGCCCAGATGATCAGAGTAATGACGAGAATTCTTGGAGGGATCCCCTGCTATGCCCCACAATCTTCGAAAGATTCTAAGTTTTGCCTGGGTCTTTCATAGGAGTTTTGAATATTCAACTTGAAAAGGAGAAAGTAGAAGAGATTAGAGGTATTGGAGAAGGAGTAGTGCCTATTATAGTTAAGGAATGCGGTATTAGATTTAGGAATGATATTTGAAGCAAGAATTGTCGGGGGTGCACTCACACAAACCAAAAAGAACACCCTCGCCAAAAGTCTAGCCCTTGCATTGTTGGTGATCGTGTCAGTTTGCTCTCTATCCTACCCATTTTTATTCATCAATAATATTTAAATAGTTTTAAGCCGATAGATCATCAAGGTGAGCATTATGCCTGAGGATATAGCCGAAAAAGGAGAGGAAGTTTACAGGCAGAAAGAGGAGGAGTTGGAGAGAAAGTTCTTTGGGAAAGTTGTGGCTATAAACGTCGAAAAAGGAGAGATCAGCGGGAAGGGGGATTCTATAGTGGCGGCAGCTAAGGAGGCCATGAAAAAATACCCTGGAAAGCTCTTTTACTTCAAGAGGGTTGGGTATCCTTATACCGAGCATTTCCTAGTGATTTATTGAAGGAAATCGGCAGTTGGGATTACGAAGCTAATGCTCCCTTGGTTCCGATCGAGGTGGTGGGCAAGAAGGATTCCTTTAAAACTAAGGCTTATGTAGACAGTGGGGCTACCTCTCTTGTTATCCCAAAAGGGGTTGAAAAGAAAAT
>JBHIFP010000074.1:0-7609 GCA_046761145.1 Hydrothermarchaeales archaeon (SeqCode) | reverse complement strand
TGTATAAGGGTGAGTTGTTGGAAGAAAAGTAGCTTCTCATTTCCTTTTTTCTCTTAATTTTCAAAAGATTGAAATAGAAAGACTAGCCTCGAAATTATCTAGCCAACTTCTCAACGCAGGGGTAGCCAAGTCTGGCCAAAGGCGCAGAACTCGAATCATTAACAACCAGATTATTTAAATACATCAAGATCATGTTTGCTATAAAGTAAAAACTAAGAATCGGTTAGACTTTTTGTCTGATCTTTCTTATTTTTTGGCTTCAAAAAAGAAGGTGTGACCATGGAATATGGAGACAAAGTATTGACTTGTGAAGATTGTGGAGAGGAATTTGTATTCTCTGCAGAGGAACAGGAATTCTTCTTAGAAAAGGGATTTCAGCCCCCCAAGAGATGTAAGCCCTGCAGGTCTAGAAGGAAAGAACGTGGGAGGAGTGGAGGTTTTAGGTCGAGAGAGATGTACACGGTAACGTGTTCAGAATGCGGGCAAGAGGCCGAGGTGCCCTTTAAGCCCAGAGGGGATAGACCCGTGTATTGCAGGGAGTGCTATCAGAAGAGAAGGTATTAAATGAGGCTCCCTGATGGCACGACGTAGGAGATACATGAAAAAAAGGATAACAAAGGGTCAAAGAAAGAAAAATGGAGATTCTTCCAGAAAAAATATGTTGGATATGGGTAGAATAGAGAGTTTCAGGTGGAACCTAAAGAATCTTCTCGATGACTTACCAGATCCCCAAGATAAGGGAGCGATATTCGCGAATATATGTACCAAATCCACAAATATCGGCATAAAAGAGGCCAAGGAATACATACTACACAAAAAGGAAGATGGCGCGATTGACGAAAATACCTCCAATGAGCTTTTGAGATTGCTAGATAAATTCGGCATAAAAAGATAAACAGGACCGGCAAGGAAAGATTTTTACGTGATGATTTTCAAAGTCTCTGAAGCTTGCGGGGGTAGCCAAGTCTGGCCAAAGGCGCAGGATTCAGGGTCCTGTCTCGTAGGAGTTCGAGGGTTCAAATCCCTTCCCCCGCATCGTTTGAGCCTTTTTTAAAATGGACTCAGTTTATGGGTTCGATATCGACCCGAACCTTCTTCTGCCATAAACCAAAGGGGTAGCTATCATAAGTGGGGAGTAGAATTTACATTTTAGATTGATCGGCATTTTTTGCCAGAAAAATTGAAAGATATAAACTATCCCCTCTGCGCGATTTTTGCATCACATAATACTGTACTTGGTAAAATCACTCTTTTCCGCGTTCTTTTAAAAGCCCCTCAATGATGCTGAACAACTCTTCTTTGTCAAAGGGCTTGTCGATATGTGCATCTGCGGATGAATAATTGAAGCTCTTTATCTTGGATTCCTCGCTCGTCCTGACGGTTAGCATGGCGACGGGAATGTCCTTCGTCTCTGCATCCTCTTTGATCTTCTTGCAGACCTCCCAGCCATCGATATCCTGCATCATTATGTCCAAAAGCACAAGGTCAGGTTTCTCTCTCTTGATATTCTCCAAGCACTCCACGCCACTCTTGACCTCTACGACATCGTAGCCCTCTCCTCTCAACATCTCCCCTACGAGTAACAAGATATCCGGTTCGTCATCCACAAGCATTATTTTGCTCATCTATTCTTCACCCTATTTTATTATTGAACTGGATTACCTATAAATATTTCTATTTCTCTCTAATCTCAAAACGACCCCCTATCTCGATTTGGGTTAATGTCGAAGAATGAATAAAATACAAAAGCGATTGATACTGATCACGCCCCTCCATTCACCTTAAACGATTCAAGAGCCTTATAACATGGATTATGCTAAAAAATCGTAAATATCTACTCTACATCGAGGATCATCAACCTAGATACCCTAGCATTCTGCTTTATCTTTATTCCAGCAGAACCAACTGAAAGGGTTACCTCGGGTAAGCCATCGCTCAATACCAAGGTCGAATGATGGGCTCCGTTTCTGATGAGTTCAGATCTGGGCTGGAGTATCCCAACCTTGCCTTTGGGCAGATTCAACTTTTCGTTGAACTCCAATATGTATTGCCCCGAAGGGAGATTCCACCACCCATATTTATCGGAGGGATCCCTCTTCTCCAGTCTGAACTTCGACCTCTTCGAGATCTCGAGTTCGCTCCCCCCGAAATCGAGGCCACCGGGTATATTTATAATATAGATATGCTTTGCCGTTAGATCTACCCCATCCTCTTGGAGTTGCGTTTTCTCATAAATCAAGTCCTCTAAAAATTCGACGACCCTTTCACCGGGGAGCACCTTGAGCCCCATGCTCTGCCACCTCCATTCCCATATGTGGGCTATGGGATAAAAATCTTGCTGATCTTGATTCAGGCCTTGCCCCTGGCCCTTTTGATCTCTTCCCTTATGACCTCCACGGCCTTCAAGGCGTCCTTCTCCTCGACGATGAAGAGGGTCTCTGTATGGCTGGACATCATCTCCACCACGTTTATCTTCTCTAGGGCCAAAATGCTGGCGAGGTGGGCTATTACACCGGAAGTCTCGACTATCGCACTGGGGCTCGTCACTATGATGGAGGCCAAGTCTTCTCTGGACTCCAAGATCCTGCCCAAAAATATCTTTTTGGCCGTATCCAGAAACCGCCTCTCGGTCACTATGGTAAGGGTCTGTGGGCCCTGTATCACCTGCACCGCCTCCTCGCCCGCAATCCTCGAATGCAACGCCTCTACCCTCCTATGGGATTCTCGATCGAGGCCCGTTGTAACTACGCTGACGTCATACTTCAGGTTGACGTCACTCCCAGCCAAGACATCTGCCACTCTGTCTCTTCCCGCTTTTGCCTTTGTCTTGGGAAACCTCCTAACAGCCGTAACGACGCTCTGGAGCTTCGCCTCCTTCCCGAGACTGTGCTTTACATCGTCCAAGATAACCCTCGCCAAGGCCCTGTAGTTCACTATCCCCATCTGGAAGTACTCCTCTATGTGGGGGTACTTCTGTAGGGCCCTCCTCGTCGCCTCTGAGATATTCACATCTATCACCAAATATTTCATTTATTATATAAATGTTTCAAATATGGCACAAAATATATGTATGTGAATCATATATAAAGCTTTAGGTGTCTCTATGCATGCATGCTTGGTCTTGGAAGATGGTACAGTAGTGAAAGGAGCGGGTTTTGGGGCAGAGAAGGAGGTATTGGGGGAAGTGGTATTCAACACCAGTATGAGTGGTTATCAGGAAGCGTTGACAGATCCGAGCTACAAAGGCCAGATCTTGATACTCACCTATCCCCTCGTAGGGAATTATGGAGTAAATCCGGATGATTTCGAATCCGAGAAGATAAAGGTCGAAGGCTTCGTTGTAAGGGAATACTGCCATTTTCCAAGTCATAGAAAGGGTGAAAAAACGATAGATGAATTTCTGAAAGAGAACTATATACCCGGAATATCTGGGGTAGATACACGGGCCCTGACCATAAAGATCAGGAAGTACGGGACGATGAAGGGGGCCTTGAAGACTTCGAAGAAAGAGATCGCCCCCGAAGGACTGGTTGTGAAGGCAAAGGAACAGCCAGACATATCCGAACTGGACCTCGTGAAATTGGTTACCATTCCAAGGATAAAGAGATATGGCAAAAAGAGTGGCCCGAATATCGTTATGATCGACTGCGGGACGAAACTGAGTATCATCGAGAATCTGCTGAAGAGGGACGTCAATGTGGCCGCAGTCCCGGCGCATACGTCCCATAAAGACATCTTGGATTTGGAACCAGACGGCATAGTGGTATCCAACGGTCCCGGAGACCCGATGATGGCCGATTACGCCGTAAAAACTCTAAAGAACCTTCTCGAAGAACTGCCCATTTTCGGTATCTGCTTCGGAAATCAGTTACTAGCTCTGGCAGCTGGTGGTAAAACTTATAAATTGAAGTTCGGGCACCGTGGCTCCAATCAGCCCGTCAAGGATTTGGCCACAGGTAGGGTTTACATCACCTCCCAGAATCACGGCTTTGCTGTCGACGCAAAGAGCCTGGAAGGGACCGGTTTTGAGGTATCCCACATAAATCCCAACGACGGCTCTGTCGAAGGCATGACCCACAAAGAACTGCCCATCTTCTCAGTTCAGTATCACCCAGAGGCGCATCCTGGGCCATGGGATAGCAATTATCTATTCGACGAATTTTTGAAGTTGGTGAGGGGGGAGTAATGCCGAAACGCACAGATTTGAAGAAGATCATGGTGATAGGATCAGGTCCGATAATCATAGGCCAAGCCGCGGAGTTTGACTACTCTGGCAGTCAGGCGTGCAAATCTTTGCGTGAAGAAGGCTATGAGGTGGTATTGGTCAACTCAAATCCGGCCACGATTCAAACCGACAAAGAGATAGCGGATATCATCTATATAGAGCCTTTAATCCCGGAAATAGTGGCCAAAATCATAGAGGGAGAGAAGCCCGATGGATTGCTCCCCTCCATGGGCGGCCAGACCGGTCTTAACCTAGCTGCACAGTTGGCGGATCTCGGAGTATTGGACGAGCACAATGTAGAGGTCTTAGGAACATCTGTGGAGGCCATCAAGAGGGGTGAAGACAGGGAACTATTCGCAGATCTCATGAAGGATATAGACGAACCCATACCAATGAGCGTGGCTGTGGATTCCCTAGAAGAGGCCAAAAGAGCGGCCGATGAAATAGGCTATCCAGTTATAATCAGACCGGCTTATACCCTAGGTGGCACAGGAGGAGGCGTTGCACACAATGGAGAAGAACTTGAAAAGGTAGTGAAGAGGGGTTTAGATGCGAGTATGATCCATCAAGTGCTGATAGAGAGATCCCTCCTTGGGTGGTACGAATATGAGTACGAAGTCATGCGAGATTCTGCCGATAACTGCATCACGATATGCAATATGGAGAACCTCGACCCCATGGGTGTTCATACCGGCGAGAGTATAGTGACTGCTCCTGCTCAAACCCTGAGCGACGTCGATCACCAGAAACTGAGGTCTGCAGCATTGAAGATCATTCGTGCATTGGGGATCGAAGGTGGCTGCAATATACAATTCGCCGTGAACCCTGAGAGGTGGGAGTACTATGTGATAGAGGTCAACCCGAGGGTCTCCAGGTCATCTGCCCTCGCCTCGAAAGCCACGGGTTATCCCATCGCGAAGATCTCCGCAAAGATAGCAGTCGGGATGACATTAGATGAGATCCCGAACGACGTCACGAAGGAGACCCCCGCCAGCTTCGAACCAGCTTTGGATTATATAGTCACGAAGATACCGCGCTGGCCCTTCGATAAGTTTCGCGATGCGGAGAAGGACATAGGCACGCAAATGAAGTCCACGGGCGAGGTCATGGCGATAGGCAGGACCTTCGAAGAATCCCTACAGAAAGCTATTCGTTCCTTGGATATCAGGAGGTTCGGTATATGCGGGGAAGGAAGGGAAGTCGAGAGAGACGTCGAGAAGATAAAGGAAGGATTGAAGGCCCCGACAGACAAGCGAATATTCTACTTATATGACGCGCTGAAGAGTGGTCTGGGGGTAGAAGAGATTGGAGAGTTGACGGGCATAAATCCATGGTTTCTGTACAAGATAGGAAACATCCTGGAGATGGAAGAGCAATTGAAGAAATGCAACATAGAGGGCATAGACGCTGCCTTGCTTAGAGAAGCAAAGAGATTGGGTTTCTCCGATAGGCAACTTGCTTACTTGATGAAGTGTACCGAAGAAGAAGTTAGGGCCAAGAGGAAAAGCGACGCAACACCTACATATAAGATGGTGGACACCTGCGCTGCAGAATTCGAGGCAAAGACCCCCTACTTCTACTCTTCCTATGAGCAAGTCGACGAAGTCGAAGTATCGAAAAGAAAGAAGGTGGTTATCATCGGAGGAGGGCCCATAAGGATCGCCCAAGGCATCGAGTTCGATTACTGCTGTGTACACGGGGTTCTTTCCCTGAGAGAGGACGGCATAGAAGCGATCATAATAAACAACAATCCCGAGACCGTATCTACGGATTACGACACCTCCGACAAGCTATATTTCGAGCCATTGATATTCGAAGATGTCATGAATATCATAGAGAAAGAGAAGCCTTTCGGGGTTATAGTCCAGTTCGGCGGACAGACGGCCATAAATCTCGCGGTTCCCCTTGCAAAAGCAGGCGTTAACATTCTCGGCACCTCTCCGGAGAATATAGACAGGGCAGAGGATAGGGAGAAGTTCACGAGAGTTCTGAACAAGCTTGGTATCCCTCAGGCCGATTACGGTACTGGTTTCTCCATCGAAGATGCAAAGGATATCGCCGGTAGAATCGGTTTTCCTGTCCTGGTCAGGCCTTCCTATGTTTTGGGCGGTAGAGCTATGGAGATCGTGTACGATGAAGGGCAGCTGGAGGAGTATATGGAAGAGGCGATAGATGTCTCCGAAGAGCACCCAGTATTGGTGGACAAATTCCTCCAAGACGCTATAGAGGTAGACGTCGACGCCGTATCAGATGGCAAGGACGTCTTCATAGGTGGCATAATGGAGCATATAGAGCACGCCGGCATCCACTCCGGAGACTCGGCCTGTGCACTGCCCCCCCAAAGCTTGGACAAAGGCGTGATTCAAAAGATCAAGGATTACACAATAAAACTCGCTAAAGAGCTCGAGGTGGTCGGCCTCCTGAATATACAATATGCCATAAAGGGCGACGATGTCTATATTCTGGAAGCGAATCCAAGGGCGAGTAGAACTGTGCCTTATGTCAGCAAGGCGATAGGAGTGCCCTTGGCAAAGATCGCCACAAAGGTCATGCTGGGAAAGACATTGAGAGAACTGGGCTATATAGGGGAGCGCAAGATAATACACGTGGCCGTGAAAGAAGCGGTCTTTCCCTTCATAAAGCTCCCGGGCGTCGACCCGGTATTGGGCCCGGAGATGAAGTCGACCGGCGAGGTCATGGGCATCGACTTCGACTTCGGAAAGGCGTTCTATAAGGCCCAACTGGCAGCCGGGAATACCATCCCCATAGAAGGGAAGATATTCATCAGTGTGAAGAGGCGCGATGGAGAAAAGATCTTGCCGATAGCTAAGCGGCTCCACGAGCTCGAATTTGAGATCATTGCGACGGAAGGTACTCGTGAGTTCTTAGAGGATGCCGGGATTCCTGCAAAACTGGTAAAGAAGGTAAGCGAAGGCCCGCCCAACGTCATCGACATGATGCGGGACAGGAGTATAGACCTGATAATCAACCCCCCTACAGGAGGCAAGATACCCTACACAGACGGATTTTATATAAGGAGGTATGCCGTCGACCTCAAGACCCCCTATATAACCACGATATCCGGCGCAGAAGCGGCTGTCAAAGCCATAGAAGGCATAAAGAAAGGAGAGATAGCCATACACTCGCTGAACGAATACCACCGTGATCATGTACACGAACTGAGATTGGAAGATTTTGTTACGAACACTTCGAAATAGATTCCGTGCATCTGGTCTTGGAATATGGGTGAAAAGGTTCAAGTAGTATAAGGAAGACGTTTCAATCGAAAAGGTGGACGCGAGATGAAGGCAGTTTTGGCATACTCCGGCGGACTGGACACATCGATCTGCGTAAAGCTATTGCAGGAGAGATACAATTACGACG
>JBHIFP010000073.1:0-7611 GCA_046761145.1 Hydrothermarchaeales archaeon (SeqCode) | reverse complement strand
TGATGAAAGCATAAAGCTATGTTTGGAAGGCTTCCGAAGTATGTAGAGCATACTTGAGAGAAAAAGACGTCGAGTATAATTATTTACCAGCAAACTAAAAATCCGTATTACCTCAGCCATTATCCGGCTAATTACCCGATTCTAAAGTTACGGTTATACATTCCAGGTTTATGCTTTACAAAAGAAGCTCGAATTGACCTCGGTTTGCTTGCCCATTCTAATGGCTAAACTCGAAACTATTAAGTTAGGTTTTTTAAAACCTTGCGTATACCATCTGGGCCGGCCCTTAGAAATACGAGCTTTTGGAAAGGAAATTTTATATACAATAACTTTTTTGTAAGTTAATGTAAGTGATATGATATGAAATGCGAATTCCAGCCTTCGAAGCACGCAAAAGATCAGATGGTATTGAGGGGTATTTCAAAAAAGGAGATTATGGACTCGGTTTTGAAGGGGGTAAAGAGGTTTCAGGGGGGAAAAATTATCGGCCTTTATGGAAAGGTGGAGGTCGTCTTTTTAAAAAAACCGTGCCACTATTTTGTAATAACCGCTTACTGGAGGTGAACCATGGATTGCCCAATTTGTGAAGGAAATCTGGAAAGGAAAAAGGTTCCCTACTCGATAGAGGGCGTTAGCCTCGGGACCTTTGAGGCCGATGTATGTACTTCCTGCAATGAAATCTTCTTCACCGAGGGTGCTTCAGATGCCATAGATAAGAAGGCGAAAGAGGCTGGTCTGTGGGGGCTTGAGAGAAGAGGAAAAATAGGATATTCCGGCAACTCCCTAATTGTCAGAATCCCGAAAAAGGTGGCCGAATTTATGGAGCTAAAAAAAGGGGAAGACATTCTCATTAGGCCCGAAGACAAAAAGCGCTTGGTCATCGAGGTAGAATAGACTAGTGAATTTTGCGGAGATTGTTATTCCATCGGTTGATTACCCATATAGCCGTAAAAAAGGTAAATCTCAATGGATCTCCGCAAGATTTTGTTACCTGACTTGTTACTTGTCGGATTACCCGATTCTAAGGTCATGGTTATACATTCCAAGTTTATGGTTATCAAAAGGAGGCAGAATCTTCTTCCGTTCACTTCTTCACTTTAATTTTACGATTGCATTTCACATATCTCTCACTAAGTTCGGCTTTGTGAGAGTCGCCACTGGCACCTACAATCTTTATTAAGCAGCCTAAATTTAATGGTTATCGGTGTCTTATTTGGCCGATGAAGAAGAGGAGGCGGGGGTTCTCTTTCCCGAGATACTCGGCATCTTCCTCAACAATCCAATCAGGCGGATATTGACGAGGCCCAAGCGACGGTTATCAAAGTTGGGGTTTCGAAACGGCATCGTATTGGAGGTGGGTTGCGGACCGGGGTTCTTCACCTTTCCTTTGGCAGATACCAATGTAAAGACCTTCTCCATAGATATCAGTCACAACTTTTTGAAAGGCATAATGGCGAAGGCCAAGAAAAGAGGCATAAAGAACCTCTTTCTGGTGAGGTGCGATGCGTCCGATCTCCCGTTCAAGCAAGCCGTATTCGAAAAGGTTTTGATATATTTGGTATACCACGAAATCCGCGATAGGGACGGATTTGTCAAGGATCTGAGTAGAGTTATCGTCGAAGAAGGCGTCGTTGTTCTAGTCGAGGTCGAGCCAGCCAGAAGTTGGTTGGATTTCGGTCCAGAAGGTGCAGACTCGGCGATAGCCAAAACCAAGTTTGAGGGGCATTTCGAGGAAGTTACGGTTGAAAAAGAAGGCAGGAGGGGATACGTCCTGCGAGCTGCGGGAAGGCACATAGCGACAGGAGGATAACCCCCCACATATAACAAAATCTGATTATTTAATGGGAAAGAGCGGCAAAAAAGGACGAATATGTCAGGGGTATGAAAGAGATCGAGAAAATTATAGAGAAAAAGTTAATTGGTTCATTTGAGCCATGGTTTGTTGCAAGTCGATTTTTAGGTAGCACCTCTATTAAATCCCCTTGCCGTTGTTAACCATAATTCCTCTAAATGAAGTCGGATATCGGTCCATTTAATGCGTTCCAAAAAAAATCCGAAGAATACGATAAAGAACTGGGCGAGGAATGGATATGGAGTCTGCCGAAGAGCTATTAGAGAAGTTGCTCCAGAGGTACAATAAGAACCCGCAAGGCTGGAATTTTCTGATTGGGAAGGGGCACGAGGATCGCTTCTTTGACATCCTCATCTCCCATGGAAGAGAAACATGGCAGATCAAATTGGATACATTGTATAAACCCAACCCCATCGGACTGGGTGCGAAGGTCGGGAGGATCGAGGGCAAAATCCTGAGGAACCCCCACCCCTTTGGCTTCAGACCCCTCTCCGAAGATCTGGTGGGCGATCTATTGAGATCGGGACTTTCATCGGGGATAATCGAGGAGATCCTCGAAAGTAAACCTGTGCCGATCGACAAAATAAAGACCCCGGCTGTGGCGCAAGGGCCGATAAGATACTCCGGCCTCCCTCCATCCCTCAGGCCCTTGGATTTCGTTTCTGAAGAGCACAAAAAGCTGGATTTGAAGTTGGGGGAAGAACTGGACAAGCTCCTGAGAAAGTCCGGATACATGACCCCCTATCTTTGAGTAGCTCCATCTTTCAAGATTCACGAATCTGGAGCGATGGGCAAAGAGTACGGAGGAGATGGATGAGGAGAACATTCAGATACACCAGTATCGATAGAGCGGTCCTTCTCCTGACTGCGATCGCCATTATAGTGTTCCTTATTCTGATGAGCGCGATGGGCTTCTCGGAGACATTTCCAAATACCTTCCTCGTTATCTCGATATTATGCGCCCTTGGCCTTTTCTCGATCATCAAAGGTCTCATATCCTCATTCAGGAAAATTACGGTAGATAAAGAAGGCATCGAAGTAAAAGGGCCCTTCGGAAGAGAGTATTTTCCCTGGGAAGAGATCGAAAAGGTCCATATCAGGACTTGGAATCGGGGGCATTCCTTTGACCTATCCCTCTCGGTTGGGGGAGGTCATAAGCGTTTAATGGTCTTTGACAGCCACTTTGAACACCCGACCCATCTTTTGGACATAATAAAAAAACGGGCGAAGAATGCCGAATTTGTCTATGATTTCTAAACGCCGGTGTTTTTTCTCAACTTTCCTACCCAAACCAAAAACCGTACGCGGCGACGCAAGGGTTATCTATCCGCGATTTCCATATTGATGCGAGGTATTTTGGATCATTGAGAAACGAATTCGATGAAAATATCATCGGGGTAAGGACTTGATCAAGGATCTTTTAGCTTATGATGGGATGTTGAAAAAAGCCGCAGAGGATGGATATATTAGTGATGAGGAGAGGGCAATATTGAAGAGCATCTCCAAGAATTACAAAAGATATTTGAAAACCCTGAAAGGAGCTTTAAAGGATGGACTGATAGACGACAGGGAGGAAGAGGAACTCAGAAAGATAAGGCGAGATATATGGAAAAATGCGCTGGAAATCGCTTGTGAAGATGGGGTAATATCTGACGACGAGAAGGCGTTACTCGATATCTTGAGAGAGGCAGTGGGGTTGGACGATTTCACCCTAGAAGCGATTGAAGCGATGATCAAGGGTAAGTACAGGGTGCTTTGATGAATCCGGAGATAGCGGTTCTTCGCCTTCCACTCTATCGTCATGTTTTCCGAATCAAAAACCGTACGCGAATATGTTGCCCCAATCCTCTCAAATTTAAATATGATGAAGTCCATATTCGATATCAAAGATCTGTTGGCAAAAGGATGAATATCTAAACCAAAAGATGAACAGCATGCCCAGGTGAAGAGAAGTGAACATGGAGGTGTTTTATCGATCGATAAGGCTTCAAAATAGATTTCTCGAAGATCTTCGGCAGATAGATAGGGACAGAATAAATGAGTTGGTGGACTTTTTCGCCAAATACCTGACCGATGACATCCCCCACAGGAGTATCCACGTCCTGAGCAAGGGGAGGAGCGCCCTCTCCACGTTCTCATTTCTCCAGGGGCTCTATGACACGACATTCAAGATCTCGAAAAGGTCTGGGAAATTCAGATTCGACCCCGCAACCCTGAGGGACGGCGTTATAAAGTACCTAGGTTCTAGTAGTCTTGCCCTGGCGGTCTCTGGTTCTGGAGAGACCACCGAAGTGGTAAGGTACTTGGAGGATGCCGTCAAATGCAAATCGAGGACGGTTCTGATCACTGCTTCCAAAGATTCCACGGCCTTTGAGGTGATGAAAAAAGCGGGGGGATTTGTATTCCTTATGGAGAGTAAGAGAGAAGGGTCGAAGGTGGATGAGGGCCAAAAGATGCTCAGCCCTCTAGGATCGGAATTTGAATTCAAGGCTTGGATACTCTTGAATTCGTTGATACCGGAGATCGAGTCCAGGCTTTTGGGCAACTATGACGAGTCGTGCCCCGAATACGAGAATAGGTTCAATCTCTTCTTGGACAACATCAAACTCTTGGAGACGGACTGGATAGAGGAGGAGGCCCTCACAAACTGGATAGACAGGCTGACCAACAGGCACGGCCTCTTGGTGTTCTATGGCATCACCAAGTCGGGGCATGTAGCCGAGCAGTTCGAGATGAGGTTTGCCCACCTGAACAAAAAGGTATTCATGCTGGACGACTCAAACAGGAAGCCCTTCAGATATGGCGACGCTCTCGTCGTTATATCCGGTGGAGGGAACACCGAGGATGTCAACGAAGCGGCGATCGAAGCCCTCGGACTCGAGGTCGAAAATGGCGAGTTAAGGTATAAAACCCCCAGAAAGAGAATCGCCGACGTCTTCGGAATAACCGCCAACAAAAACTCTAGATTGAGGAAGATATTGGAATTCGCTGGTCAAGAGGAGAACCTTCTCATTCTCCCCATCATCGAAGGTTATAGGGAGGGGTTCTTGAAGACGATGCCTCAAACTGTGATGAGGCCCTCGGATTTCGGAAGATGGCGGATACCCATATTTGAAACGAGCGCCTACGTTATAGCAAATGCCATCGTGGCTCAAATCGCGGAGAATGAGGGCATCCTCCCGCAATTCCTCAAAGAGCAGCATGTATAGGATTCTTTTGCTTTTTCCTCCTCCTTTTTTCAAATCCTGCTCAAACTGCAAACCACATCTCGATTTCTAACCGCGCCCATATAAGAACTCGATACCTTGCCCATACCTTGCCATTATCAACACGGGATATTTTTTGATACAGAGAGCAAAAACGAAAGGTGGCCTTAGTTAAAAATAATAAAGGGCTATGCCAAGAGATCGCGTACGCTTGGTCAATGCCCTTGAGGTAAGTTTTATAAGTTATTTGGTGGAATGAAGAATTGAGTCAAAAATTGAAGGGAGGCGGTGGAGGTGAAGTTCGTCTGCATTATCAAAACTCTGCCCGGGAAGATCAGTGCACTGGTAGAGAAGCTCAAGGTCATCGAGGAACTGGAAGGCATAAAAATCAGAGAAAAACTGGTGTTGTTCGGGATACCTGATGCCGTGATCGTGTTTGAGGCGGACAGCGAGACCGTGGCCGGAAGGTTTCTGCTACAACTCGGTGATGTCGCCACTACCAAGACGCTATTGGCAGCTGAACCAGAGAAATTTGCATAATCCTTATTCCATGAAGAACTGGAGATCTCAAAATCCTGGATAAACCGAGGTCACCTCTAGATCTTCTTCGGGATTAAGTGTATCGTATTCCAGGCGTAGAGGTATGTCCTCGCGCGCATTCAGGATATTCCTGAAAGGGAAGGAACTCTCTAATGGTGGCCTTGAACCCTCTCCCTTGAGATGGATAATCAATTGCAGTTTATGAGAGGGGGCACACAAATCCCGATATTTATAAACGGGGAACGCCTTTTTATTGTGAGGTAACCGGATAGATGGGTTTTCAGAGGCATAGATCACTTGGAAAAGGGCGGAAGATAGTATTAATCGTGACTATAGCATTATTGCTCATGGGGGTAGCCTCCATTCCGCGGTCCGATAAAAAGACTGCGACGATATATAGAGCGGTCCTCAGCGATGAGGGAGGTTTAACGGAGATTGTGACAGTTGGCGTCATATCCGATACCCACATACCAACCAGGAGCAAAGAACTTCCCGCGGAGACCATCACCGCCTTTAAAGATGTGGATATGATAATCCATGCCGGAGACATCGTCCACCTAGAAGTAATAAGGGATCTCGAGAGGGTCGCCCCCGTGGTCGCGGTCCAAGGGAACATGGATCCGTCGGATGTGAGGAAGGTACTTCCCGAGATGGACACCGTTGAGATAGACGCCTGGAAGATCGGAGTGATCCACGACTCTTTATCCCCCCTTAGAATGAGGAAGATGAGAAAGGTCGCCAAGGATAATGGATTCGACGTCCTGATCTTCGGTCATACCCATCGGCCCTTTATAAAGGCGGAGAAAGGTGTTCTCTATCTAAACCCAGGGAGCCCTACGGATCCGTTCCTCGCAAGGCCCACGGTCGCTTTATTGAGGGTGGGCAAGGATAAGATCAAGGCCGAGATCGTCGAGATCTAGTCGGCACATCAATCGAAAAACGAAATGCGAGGATTTTTATATCAAGCACGCTGAATTAGTTTCCAAGATTTGTGGAGGAAAGAAGATGGTATTGGATATTATAGCTCTAGTAGCTGGTGCGGTATATGGATATGCACATCCAGGTAAAGAGGACAGAAAAACAATGCTGAAGAAAGGAGCGAGATATGGTGCAATATTGGGTGTAATTTTCGGAATATTGGGACTTTTTGTTGGAGGGATAGTTCCGTTTGTTGGAACCTTTATCGGCACCATAATAGCAATTGTATATCTGACTGTTTTGTTTGTGATAGGCACACTCATAGGGGATTTCTTGGAATCCATGCTGAAAAAGTAGCAGATTTAATTACCTATCCCCTGCCAATTTCCATCAAACTGTTCCAATGCCCCTGTATTTGATAAGGGCCCATCATTCCTATTTTTGCATTCGCCGAAGATCGGATAAAGGTTAGGTTAAAAAGAGACTGCCCTAAATATCTATAACGTCCATGGCCTTTCTCCAGTTGTTGCCATCCATCTCCATGACCCATGCCTTCTTCACCCTTGGATTGGCCCTTGCGACCCTAATCACCTCATCTCTGGACGGCATCGTGCCCATCGTTTTGAGCGTCACGAACCTCTTGGCCTCAACGTTCTTCTCCTGCCCTCTTATCACGACATTTCTCCCCATATACTCAAGTCCTTTTATCTTGTACATCTCAATCACCCTATAACGCCTCTCCAAGAAGGTACTTAAATATTATGATTCCCCCTCCTTAACTTCCACTCCACTTGCCGCTCATCTCTTTGATGGTTGCATTCCTTCTCCCGAACTCGAGGACGCAAGGCTAATATATCATAACTGGGATACCAAAATGCGGGGATGTAGAACTATGCCTAGTGTTGGCAAGACTTGTCCGGTGACGGGCAAATATAGATGCATGGGTTGCGGAGAAACAGGACTTTTTAAAAAAGGCAGCAAATTTCCACCCCGTCTCAATGACGACTGTCCGAACCCCGTCGCGGGCTGGGAATTGGTAACGCATATGACTTAATTTTCCCCCGTCTCTTGCCCACTATCCAAACCGAATATAAT
>JBHIFP010000072.1:0-8094 GCA_046761145.1 Hydrothermarchaeales archaeon (SeqCode) | reverse complement strand
TTTTTAATTACAAAAAGTTATTAAAAGGTGTCGCAAAATTGGTCATCTCTTTTCCCGAGAGACTGGAACAGACAGAAAGTCTGGCCGATATATTTGAGCTTGTAAAGGAGGCCGTTAGAAGGAAACTCCATACAGGGAGGGCCGGCCTTAATCTCGGTTTAGCTGAGCTTGGAGGCCACAAAAATTATCTTATCGGGGCATTCTACCCAGTGGGGTCCAATATCATAATAATGAACAAGACCCCCCTGAGGAAGATTACCGAGTCGAACCCAGCTTTGTTCAAGCCGTACTCATTTCATATATTGCTACACGAATACTTGCATTCCCTTGGAAATCTGGACGAGCGCTATACCAGGGATAAGACCTATCAGATAACCCGTGATATCTTTGGGCCAGAGCACCTTGCCACCTTGATATCTGAGGATATGTCGAGATTCTTACCTTATTTGGTCTACCCTACTCCTGAGTGGGCACCAGAGGAAGGTCTCTTTGTCGAGATGGTGCCAAACTTCGACAGATCGAGCATAAACTACATCACGTAGGCACTTGGGTTTCCAACCAAATTCATCAGGAAACCGATAATGACTTTTTACACATAGCTGAGCTTTTAGAATATTAGATTCACGTCCTCCTTGAGGCATTCAAAGACTATGCTCGTTCGAACCTCATTTAGACCTTTAATCTGGCTCAACTCTTTCTCAATCACGCTCTTCAGAGTCTCGGTATTTTCGGTCTTGATCTTGGCAATAATGTCGTACTCGCCGATGGTGGTATAGACTTCGCGAACGTCCTCCACCTCGCTCAATCTTTGGGCTATCTCTAGGGCTTTGCCGACCTCGCATTTGATCGTGAGCAATGCCGTCGTATCTTCCCCCATGGTCTTCTGGTCGACCAAGATCGTGAATGCCCTTATCACGTTCGACAACTTTTTTATCCTCTTATGCACTGCCACGTCGGATATGTGGGTCTCCCTCGCTATGTCCTTATATGATGTCCTCGAATCCTTCTTCAAAACCTCCAAAATTTTCATATCTATTTCATCCATGATCGCACCCCTTTTTTGAAGTAATCTAAAATTTCATCCCATGGCAGTTAACCTTTCTAATTGCAATAGGGGTTCTCTATCCCATGCAACATAATTCAATTTAATATATTAAATATTTTACGCTTATTGGTTAACAAAATCAATTCGAAATCTTTTTATATTACGACATAACCTAAAAATTCCTTATCCAATCTGTTAATTTGGTAAATCATTTAATTAACTATTACAAAAAAGTTAGATAATCGAAGTTGCGGCCCCTCGATATCTATTCAAACGGGCAAACATGATAAAGGGATGTGATAAGAATGGCTATTTCGAAGTCAGGGATACAGGTTGTCAAGGCATCTGGGGAGACGGAAGGTTTTGATCCGAATGTTATCATGACCGAGTGCGTCGAGGCGGGGATAGAGTTCTGGACAGCCACCGAGGTTGCATTGGAGGTGTCAAAGAGGATATACGACGGCATAAGTAGCGACGCCATTCAAAAGGCGACGTTGGAGATCCTATACAAGAAGAGTCCGGAGGCGGCGGAGTCCTATAAGCGTTTTCATAGCATGCATGTGAGGACTTCTAGGAATACCATCGAGGCCTTTGACAAGAAGAAAATCTCCAAATCCTTGATAAAGGAGACCAAGTTGCCAAAGGAAGTGGCGGAGGTAATAGCGAAGGAAACGGAATCAGAACTCAGGAGACTGAAGCTCGATTTCACCTCCGGCCCGTTGATCAGGGAGGTGGTGAATGTCAAACTCCTAGAGCACGGCTTCGAAGACGCCAGGGCAGATTACACTAGACTGGGCATGCCAGTATACGACGTCACAAGCCTCATCGATACAGGCTCGAAAGAGAACGCAAATCTGCAACACAACCCAGAGACCGTCCACAAGCTCGTAGCGGACCAGGTCTTCAGGGAATACAACCTGCTCAAAGTACTACCACTCCACATAGCGGATTCTCACATGAATGGAGAGATACATATCCACGATCTAGATTACTTCGCAACTCGCCCATTCTGCTTCAGTCACGACCTGAGATTCTTCTTGAAAAACGGCTACAAGGCCGATGGAGAGGGATTCCATACCGCTGTAGCCAGGCCAGCCAAACACGCAACTGTGGCGATACTCCACGCTGCCAAAGTCCTCGCATCGGCCCAAACAAACTGCGCGGGCGGCCAGGGCTACAATTGGTTCAATGCTATCATGGCCCCGTATCTTACTGGAATGAACTATGACAGGATAAAACAGATCGCCCAGATGTTCGTCTATGAGATGAGCCAGATGTACGTTGCGAGAGGAGGGCAGACCGTCTTTAGCAGTATCGATGTCGAACCGGGTATACCGAAATCACTGGAAGATGTTCCCGCGATTTTGCCCGAAGGTAAAGTGAATGAAAATGTGACGTACTCCGATTTCTACGACGAATCCAAGGAGTTCTACAATGCCTTATTGGACGTCTACATGGATGGCGACGGTCTGGGCAAGCCCTTCAACTTCCCCAAGCTCGAGGTCAAGGTGTACAAGGATGACTTTGAGAAGTACCCCGAGGAGATGCTCAAAGTTGCCAAATTGACGGCGAAATTCGGAACACCTTACTACTTCATACAGCAAGATTACTTACCCGAATACGCATGTTATCAGTGTTGCTCTTTCTTGATGCCTTTGAGCGAGCAGAATACCAACGACGATCTTTACAATGGCACGGTCAGGGGCGGATCCCTCCAAGTTGCAACGGTCAATTTACCGAGGATAGCCTATGGGGCAGAAGGGGACGATGCCTTGTTGTTTGAGCTCCTCAGAGATAGGATGGAGATGATCAAAGAGGTCATGTTCATTAAGCAGAATGTTATCCAAAAGAGGCTCGATCAAGGTCTTCTTCCCTTCTTGTCTCAGCCGATAGATGAGAGCGGCACTCCCTACTATCTCGTGAGCAAACAGGGGCTGGAGATCGGGATGATAGGTCTTAATGAGATGCTGAAGATCCATACGGATGAAGAGTTGCACGAGTCCAAGGACGCCTGGAGGTTCGGTCTCGATACCATAAAGAAGATGGGCGAGATAGCGCAGGAGTTCATGGAAGAGACGGGCTATATGTTCGGTCTCTCGAGGACCCCCGCGGAATCCACGGGGTATAGGTTGGCGAAGATCGATCTCCATCGCTATGGGGCCAATAAGGCGGTTGTTAGAGGAGATATACGAAGCGGCGGCGTCTTCTACACCAACTCTGTTCATACGAGAGTGGATGCCGAGATACCGATGTTCAAGAGGCTCCAGATAGAGGGGTCATTCCACCCACTCCTAGACGGCGGGGCGATGTCCCATGTGTGGCTCGGAGAGGCCCATCCAGATCCCGAGGTCTTGAACAAGATGACGGAGAGGATAGCCAGAGAGACCCTGACGAGCTATTTCTCATATACGAAAGACTTCACCATGTGCAAATCTTGCAACAGCGTCTCCTCGGGCTTATACAAGAAATGTCCGCGATGCGATTCGACAAACATCGATTGGTTCTCGAGGATAACGGGATACTACCAAAATGTCTCTGGCTGGAATGAAGGAAAGAAACAGGAGTTGAAGGAGAGGTATAGGACAAACATATAGAGGGATACTCCATGACAAAAGAAGGCAAGGGGTCATCGGGAGACGAGGCAGAATATCATCGACGACTCGAAGATACGATCTCTTTCTTCAAAGAGATAGGTCTTTACGATTTCGACCCCCCTTATCCGGAGGGGGGCATCTCGGGGAAGTTGGATAGATTGAGGAGTGAGTTCAAATGGTTGAAGTGACCGTCAGGATATTTACGACGCCAACCTGTCCCAAGTGCCCAGAGGCAAAGGCATTGGTAAAGGAGATCGGGAGGCACTACGACTTTGATGTCGACGAGATCGACCTCAGCAGGGATCTCTTGACCGGTCTACAGTACCAGGTTGCGTCCGCCCCTTCCATCGCCGTGAACGATTGCGTCATCACGAGAGGGGAAGTTCCAAGAAAGGAGGAGTTGATAAGGGAGATAGAGAGGGCAATGGGATGAAACTTTTGACCGGGGGATTTACCCAACTTTCGACGGTGGACTACCCAGACCATGTAGCCTCCGTCCTCTACCTATGTGGTTGTCCCTACAGTTGCCCCTTCTGTCAAAACTTCGAGCTATTGGATGAAGAGGATTGTGCAGAAGTCGAAACGGACGCGATAATCGGGAGAATGGTAGAGAACCTACCTTTGGTGGACTCGATCTGTATTACTGGAGGGGAACCGTTGATACAGCTCGAGCCCCTGCTCGATCTTTTGAAAAAACTGAAAGAGAATGGGATGAGCGTCAAGCTCGACACAAATGGATTTTACCCAGATCGCTTGAGGAGGGTATTGGAGGCGGGATTGGTAGATTACCTCGCCATGGACATCAAAGCGCCTCTCGATCCGGAAAAATATGGGAACGTCGCATCCAGAAAAGACGGTAAAAAAGTCGTCGAAAATGTGAAAGAGAGCCTGGGAGTTACCTCGCGAAGCGGCGTGGCATTTGAGCCTCGGACCACCATAGTCCCCACTCTAATAGACGACAAGGAAGACCTCTCTGCAATTGCGAAATCCCTAAAAGGGTATGGCTTCAACTTTTATGTGTTGCAACAATTCTGCCCAGATAACGGCTGCTTGGATAAGGAATTCGAGGAGATAGAAGCACCCAAAAGAGATCACCTATATAGATTGGGGTTGGAGATCAAGGACATCATCCCGAACATCTGGATCAGGACCATGGAGAATGGACAGGAGAAGGTAGGAGCGAGTCCATGCCTATAGACATAATCCTAGATGCAAACATACCCAAAAAGGCGAAGAACATCAACGATGGAAGAAGGGTGCTCCACATCGGCGACATCGACACCTCAATGGGCGATGAAGACATCTTGCACCTAGCTGGGAAGTTCGGGTGTTTGTTGGTTACCCATGACAGAGAGCTCGCATACAAGGCGTCGAAGAAGAACAAGGCCTTGTTCATCAAGGAGAACATACCAGCGGGCGACATAATATTCTGTATAAGCAAGTACGAAAGCCTGCTCAAGACCGCGAGCATATTTTGTGAAAACGGCAGGAAGTGTAAGAATTGTAGAAGATAGATAATACTCCTTGCTTCACAGCTTGGGGGAAAAGAGGGCCATCAAGGGAGGATTCCTCATTTTGCACCCATTCCACCACCTCCGACTTTGGGTCTATCCTCCCGCCCTCCTCTTTTTTGAGAATCTGGGATGAGGGAAGATATTTATAGAATCGTAAAAAGAAAGTGAGATGTCTAAATCCAGTTGTGAGGGCTGAAGATGGCGATCCACCCCATAGATTTCAGATACGGGAGCAGGGAGATGAAGGCAATTTTTGAGGAGGAGAATAGGCTTCAAAAATTTTTGGATGTCGAGGGTGCTTTGGCCCGAGCCCATGCAAAGGCCGGAAACATCTCCGAAGAAGATGCAAAGGCCATATCGGAAAAGGCAGACGTAAAGTTGGTCAAACTCGAAAGGGTCAAAGAGATCGAGGCGGAGATAAAGCACGATCTGATGGCCGTGGTTAGGGCGTTGTCAGAAGCGTGCGGTCCTGCAGGAAAGTACGTGCACCTTGGAGCTACTTCTTATGACATCGTCGACACCGCCAATGCCCTCCAATTCAAAGAGGCGCTGGGGATAGTTCGCAAAGATTTAATCGATCTCGAGGGGATTTTGCTGGGGCTTGCCGAAAAGTACATCGATACCGTTGCAGTTGGTAGGACCCATGGGCAGCACGCGGTTCCAACAACCTATGGTCTGAAATTCGCCATCTGGGCTATGGAGATCGGGAGGCACATCGAGAGACTCGACGAGTCGAAGAAGCGTATTTTGGTCGGTAAGATGTCGGGCGCAGTAGGTACCCAGGCATCTTTTGGGGATAAAGGACCAGAAATTCAAAGATCGGTTATGGAGGATTTGGGGCTCGAGGCCACCGAGGTATCGAGCCAGATTATTCAGAGGGATAGATATGCCGAGCTCATATCTCTCTTGGCCCTAATAGCTGCGACCCTTGACAAGATGGGGAAAGAGATCAGGAACCTCTCGAGGACCGAGATCCTGGAAGCATCTGAGAAGTTCGAATTGGAGAAGCAGGTCGGATCCAGTACGATGCCCCACAAGAGAAACCCTATCACGGCAGAAAAAGTATGCGGCCTTGCGAGGGTGATAAAGTCCAATGTATTCGTTGCCCTGGAGAACGTTTCTTTGGAGCATGAGAGGGACCTGACAAACTCTTCATCCGAGAGGGCGATAATCCCAGAGAGCTTCGTCCTTCTCGACGAGATGTTGAAATCCACAAAGAAAATTTTTGTCAACTTGGTGCTATATCCAGAGAATATCGAGAGAAATCTGGAGTTGACGAAGGGTTTGAACATGGCCGAGGCCGTGATGATTGCATTGACAAAGAGGGGGATGGGGAGGCAGGAGGCCCACGAGTTACTCAGAGAGCTTGCTGCAAAGGCCTTTGAGGAAGATAGACATCTCGCAAATGTTTTGGCAGAAGATCCTAGGGTTACGAAGTACTTGACCAAAGATGAGATCGAGGATATCATGGACCCCCACAAATACATCGGCACCGCCGTAGAGCAAGTTCGGAAGGTCTTAGAGATTGCGAGGAGGGAAAGGGGGTAGAGTTACCGTAAACTATTTTATATTTACCATATCAAATAATACCTACATGGTCTAGGAGGAACATTACTTCTCTACATGCGAGGAGACACGAATGGGGGATCTTTTCATTCTGAACTCAAGGAACAAAGCCTTGAGATATCATGCGATCGTCGTGGCTATTGGATTCGGTATAAGACGAAGTGATTTACGCTTGACCCAAACTTCATACGATACTGTAGACTCAACTAATAAATAAGAAATTTGAGATAATTAATAAGATTAAAGATATCAATCTTTTGATAAGGCGGGATTATGGTCTTCTTGGAAGTATTTTTTGAAGCTGAGGTCTTGATATCGACCTTGATCATTGTTTATATCATCGGGGTTCTCATTTTTAAGGAAGAATGGGTAAAATCAGACGCTGGTAGAGCCCATTTCAAAGGGAACAAAAGGGGGATACAGTCCATCATCACCGTTGTCATCTTCTCCGAGGCAATTTGGTTCTTATCCGAATCTGCATTGTTATCTGGCTATCGCGCATTGCACGAAATGGGCGAGACTTTGCACATGTTTCTGCTGCTCATCGCCCTATCACTGTGCATAATGGAATTGACGAAAAAGGGGAGGGCTAAAAGATGATACTCCAACTGATATTACCATTCGGTATCCTCTTTGGGATTCTGTTGCCCCTCCTATTATACTACATCGTAATCCGTATAGATCTATTCTTCGATGAGGAAATTTATGAGAGAATGTATGTCCCTATTATTTGGGGATTCATCTCCTTATTGCTACATAACCTTTATCATATAAGCGAGCTCTTTTATCCCAGCGAACTTCTCATCGCCTTCTCACAGCTTTCATCGCTTGTCATAACCTTTTATCTGGTGGCTGTTGTAGCGAATAATACTGTGTCCTCCCTCGTGTTGCAAGGAGTGGCAGAGAGATTAGGACGAGAGGTGGAAAAAAAGACGGCGGAGCTCAGAGAATCCGAGCAAAAACTAAAGGAATATTCTGAGCAACTTGAACAAAAAGTGGAAGAGAGGACCAAGGAGTTAAGAGAGGCCTACGAAGAACTCAAAAAGCTTGACAACGTGAAGAGCGACATCATATCGAACGTATCTCACGAGTTGCGAACACCGATAACCATCGCGAAGAGCGCCATAGAGATGGCGATGGAGGGAGGGGACGAGAAAGAGAGGAACGAGCTCCTTGAAATGGGCAGAGAGGCGCTTTCGAAGCAGAACCGCATCGTCGAAGACTTGATAGAAGTCGCATCCATGGAAAAGAGGACTTTCCGATTGAATTTGGAGAGCTTGGAATTGGGCGATATCATAGCCATGGCCAAAGGCGAGATGAAGCCCCGCGCCTCGGAGAACGAGATCGAGATAAAAACTTCCATTCAAGAGGACCT
>JBHIFP010000071.1:0-8232 GCA_046761145.1 Hydrothermarchaeales archaeon (SeqCode) | reverse complement strand
ACGACGCCCGCCTCAGGAGCTTGATAGGCTACAAGATGCCCCAGAGGCGATTGGTTTAAGCACCGGTATCCAGTAAGCTCCAATAGAGGAGAAGTTCATGGAAGATTTCGAGATTTTGACTAGGTTTGTTGAGGAAGAATTAAACATCCATCCTGACGCCCTAATTGAAATCAAGAAGAGGGGGAACACAGACGAGGCCATCGAGGAGATAATCTCCAAAATTCACACCGAAAAGGTGAAACCAACTATAATAACTGTAGAGTATCTCAAGTCAATCGATATATCAAGTTCACAAGACGGCGTCGGAGTGATAAAAGGCGAGGTCAGTGAATTTCCATCCACGCCAAGTATAGGGGCGAGTGAAGCACCGGGAGAAGCAGAGGGCGAGAAATATGATGTTGGGGTAGGATCCGAAGTCAGTAAACCAGAGGTGATCGTGCAGAAGGCCAAAAAACGGGTTTTGGCAGAGGAATACGAAGCTCAGATCGAGATCGACGAGGAAAAGGACATAACGAACAAGTCCTTTTCAGTAGGGGACATCGAGGGGTTTGTCGAGTACTTCAACAACCGTTATGAGAAGTTGGCGAAAGTTCTGCGGGGGCGAGAGCACTTAAAGGACGCGGCGACCATCGAGTGGATAAGGAGGTCCACATATAGAGAAAACCTACGCATCATCGGCATGGTCAACGATGTCAGGAAGAGCAAGAAGGGCAATACCATAGTCGAGCTAGAAGACCCCACGGGCCTGATGCCAGTGGTAATTCTGAACACCGACCGCGAGTTGGTCGAACTTTCTAGATCGATAGTCAAGGACGAAGTGATAGGGATTGAAGGAAACGGGGGGAAGAACAACGAGATCTTGATAGCCAGAGATATCTTCTTTCCAGAGGTGCCGGTGAAGAGGGAGACAAATAGGAGCGAGGACCCCCTCGCCTTGGCGATGATATCCGATGTTCACGTTGGGAGTACCGAATTTTTGGAGGAGGTATTTCTAAATTTCATAAAGTGGCTTCGGGGCGACGTAGGTACCCAAAGTCAGAGGTCCTTGGCAGGGAGGGTAAAGTATCTCGTTGTGGGAGGAGATCTGGTGGACGGGGTGGGGATATATCCAGGACAGGAGAAAGAGCTTCTCATCAGGGACATACACGAGCAATACGAAAAATTTACGGAATTCATAGATCTGGTGCCAGAGTACATCGAGATGATCATAATCCCCGGGAATCACGACGCGACTAGGCAGGCCGAGCCACAACCCGCGATATTCGAGAGGTTTGCCCCCAAGCTTTATGAAGACCCCAGGATTCACATGGTCGGAAACCCGTGCCACTCGACCCTGCACGGGGTAAACGTTTTGTCATATCACGGCAGGAGCTTGGACGATATGATCTCGGCCGTACCCGAACTCTCGTATTCCAATCCAGAAAAGTCCATGCTCCAGTTACTAAAGAAGAGACACCTCTCCCCGATCTTCGGCGGGAAGGTCCCCCTATCCCCCGAGGCCTATGATCCTTTCTTCATCGAAGAGGTGCCGGATATACTCCATTTTGCCCACGTTCATACGGTGGGGGTCGAAAGCTACAGGGGAACGACCCTCATCAACTCCGGAACCTTTCAGAAGCAGACGTCTTTCCAGAGGAGGTTGAATATGACGCCAGATCCAGGGAGGATACCGACCATAGATTTACAGACCCATAAGACCACGATCATGAGGTTTATGTGAGGCCATATCATGGAAGCATATTTTGAAGCGCTCGAGAAGGGAGTTGAAGAGGCATATAAAGTTGCTATTGAAGCGAGGAGGAGAGGACTGGATCCGGATTTGAACCCAGAGACCCCATTGGCAAAAGATCTGGCGGAGCGCGTAGAGGGATTGGTGGGGCCGGAAGGGATCTCCGATAGGATTCGAGAGTTGGACAAAGAGCTCTCGAGGGAGGAGGCCGCCATACAGATAGCCAGAGAGATCGTGGAGGGGAAGCACGGGACGTTCAAGAGTTTGGAGGAGGTATCCGAGCAAGCACTGAGGACTTCGCTGGCCATATTGACGGAAGGAATAGTCGCAGCCCCCCTTGAAGGCATAGCCAAAGTCAAGATAAAGAAGAACGCCGACAGATCCGCATACCTCGCAATATATTTTGCGGGGCCCATCAGATCCGCCGGTGGTTCTGATCAGGCATTGGCCGTTTTGATAGGGGATTATATCAGGACGATATTGGGCCTCGGGAGGTTCAAGCCCACTAGCGATGAGATAGAGAGGTTTGCAGAGGAAACGGACCTTTACAACACAGATGCATCGAGATTGCAGTATCTTCCGACCTCGGAGGAGGTGAGAGAAGCCATCAGGAATATACCGATCGAGATAACTGGCGAAGGGACGGAGAAGGTAGAGGTATCCGGCTATCGAGATCTGGACAGGGTCGAGACCAACCGGCTCAGAGGAGGCGCCGTTTTGGTGCTCGCGGAGGGGGTCTTACAGAAGGCCCCCAAGATATTGAAATATGTGGAGAAATTGGGATTGGAGGGTTGGGATTGGCTGAGCGATTTCGCAGCGGTAAAAAGAGAGACAGAGAACGAAGAGACGGGTATTGGACCGAGTTATAAATACATCAAGGAGCTGATCGCGGGGAGACCGGTCATAGCCTATCCATCCAGGAAGGGGGGTCTCAGATTGAGATACGGCAGGTGCAGGACCTCTGGTCTGGCCTCGGCATCCTTACATCCGGCGACGATGGTCGTGCTTGACGAATTCATAGCAGTTGGGACCCAGATCAGGACCGAGCGTCCCGGGAAAGGCGCGGCGGTCTCTCCATGCGACACGATAGAGGGGCCGATCGTGAAGCTCGTGGATGGGAGCGTCCTAAAGCTAGAGTCCGAGGAGGAGGCATACCTTCACAAGGATAAAGTGAAAGAGATCCTATTCGTCGGGGATATCTTGATAAGTTACGGCGACTTTCTGGAGAACAACCACGTCCTGCTTCCAGCGGGGTATTGTGAGGAGTGGTGGGTTCAAGAATTGGAAGAAGCCGCCGGCGATGGGGAGGATATAAAAAGATTTTTGGAGCCGGAGAACATCCCAACAGAGGAAGAGGCGATAGAGTTGGCGGAGAGGTTTGGAGTACCCCTTCATCCCAGGTACACATACTTTTATCACGACGTTCCCAAGGAGGATCTCAAAGACCTCGTATCGTGGCTTTCTCGAGGCGAATTGGAGGAGGATAGCCTGGTCCTCAACAAGGCCGATGAAAGGAAGATTTTAGAAACCCTTGGAGTTCCTTTCGAAGTCAAGGGGACCAAGATCGTGTTGCACGAGTACAAGCCCCTCCTGAGGGTCTTGGGGGTTCAAGACCTAAACCCCGATAACTTCCACAAAATGTACAGCGAGAGCGGCAATTCGATGGAGATCGTAAACAGTTTTGGGGTCGTGGTGAGACAGAAGGCCCCGACCTACATCGGGGCGAGGATGGGAAGGCCGGAGAAGGCCAAGGAGAGGAAGATGTCACCACCGGTAAATGTCTTGTTCCCGATAGGGCAAAATGGCGGGAGAACCCGGAACGTCAAAAAGGCGGCGCAGATGGGCGTCATCGAAGTCGAGATCGCGAGGAGGGAGTGCCCAAAATGCGGGGAGGTCACGATCAAGACCCTCTGCCCGAGGTGCGATGAAGAGACCGAATTGAGGAGGACCTGCGTTGGTTGTGGCAGGATATCCGACGACGATCTCTGCAGGGCATGCGGTTCATCCACAAGATTCTTCGAAGAGAGGGGGCTTGAGATCATGGAGATGTTCGATCTGGCGACCCAGAGGGTAGGCACCACCACGAGCGATGTAAAAGGGGTAATAGGCATGACCTCTACCTATAAGATACCGGAGGCGCTGGAGAAGGGTATCCTGAGAGCGAGACATGGCGTTTACGTATTCAAAGACGGCACGACGAGGTTCGACACGACAGATGTACCCCTCACCCACTTTAGGCCAAGGGAGGTTGGCGTATCGGTTGAGAGACTCAGGGAGTTGGGTTACAAGGCAGATAAGGATGGCAACCCGCTCGAGGATGAAGGGCAGATAGCCGAGCTGAAGGTCCAAGATATATTGTTGCCAGAGGAAGGGGCGGATTATCTTGTAAGGGCAGCCCAATTTCTGGACGACCTCCTTGAGAATCTCTATGGCCTTGAGAGGTTCTATAACGTTGAAAGAAAGGAAGACCTGATAGGGCACCTCGTAGTTGGGCTGGCCCCCCATACATCGGCAGCAATCTTGGGCAGGATAATAGGCTTCAGCAAGACTCATGTTGGATATGCCCACCCATTCTTCCATGCGGCAAAGAGGCGTAACGCGGATGGCGACGAGGATGGGATATTCCTACTCTTAGATGTCCTCATCAACTTCTCAAAGTTTTACCTACCGAGTAGTCGTGGTGGGAAGATGGACGCCCCATTGGTCTTGACTACGCGCCTAGACCCAAAGGAGATCGATGACGAGGCCCACAATCTGGACGTCCTCGAAAGGTATCCTCTGGAATTCTACGAGAAGACGCTGGAATATGCCAGGCCACAAGAGCTCGAGACTATTATGGAGACCGTCAAGCAGAGGCTGGGAAAGCCGGAGCAGTACTCTGGATTGATGTTCACCCACGACACTTCCGATATATCGGCAGGGCCAAGGATAAGCTCTTACAAATCCCTGACGACCATGAAGGAGAAGGTCGAGCACCAACTCGAGTTGGCCAGGAAGATAAGGGCCGTGGAGAAGAACGACGTTGCGAAGAAGGTGATAGAGGGGCACTTCCTTCCTGACTTGGCTGGCAATCTCAGGGCCTTCTCTACCCAGCAGACGAGATGCGTGGCCTGCAATCAAAAATATAGACGCGTACCCTTGAGCGGGAAGTGCAGGAGGTGTGGGGGCAAGCTCATACTGACGGTCTCCAGGGGTTCCGTCGAGAAGTACCTCCAGGTCACGAAGGACATGCTCGAGAACTACGGCCTGGACGACTATCTCAGGCAGAGGATCGAGATCCTCGAGATGGGCATAGCCTCGGTCTTCGACAACGACGCCGCCAAGCAGATTTCGCTGTCGGACTTCCTCGATTAGCATTTTTTAGGGAGGACTGTCAAATTTTCGGGTGCTGAAAAAGGCAAGTTTTCCGGTATACATAACCTTGTTGGAGGCGCATGGAAGAAGGTTCAGAGTAGGATGAGGGATAGTAAAGTTGCCGGGTGTGTTTTCAACGACTAAGCCTCTGCGGTTGTTGGATGCTCGGGAACTGCTATTTCTGTTGGTTTGAGGGCGAATTTCTTTGAGAAGTTGAGGATGGTCAGCCCCACGAGTTCCTTTGTCTTGGGGTCATACCTTGCAAAGACCCCCCCTCTATCTCCTCTCCCTCAGCTACCGAGGGGCCGTTGAAGCTAAGATAAACTACGTCTGCATCCTTATCATAGCTTATGGATATCTTCCTTTTCATACACCAGCACCTTCTCCTTTCGTCTTATCCGCGAAACGAAAAAGCCCGTAATTACGAATCCCTCTTTGTTCAGATGTTTGACGATTGACAATAAAAACTTTTCAGTCACAGGCGTTTTCTTGAGGTTTCTATGGTATCGGTGCTTCTCCTCCTTCGGTGAATGATAAACACAATCGTCTTTGAGTGGCTTCAGAGATGTCGTTTGTAAATATCTTTTCTATGCCCCACAACCCTAACAGCTATAATCTTCTCCTTCTCTTCGATGTCTATTAAAGCTCGATAGTCCCCTACCCTTAACTTGAACCCAGGATCGCCCCTCAGTTTATCAAGATATCTCCTGGGATCATCTTTCAGTGAATCAACCTTTTTAACCAGACGAAGAGCGACGTCCCGGGGGAGTTTACGAAGTTCTTTAACGCCTTCGGTCTCCACTTTATCGAGTAAGTCATTCCGAGAATTCCTTTATGACTTTCTCATGATCGACATAGGAAGAAATAGGTTCCTTTCTTGCTTCGTAAAGCTCTTTTTTGGCTTCCTCGCTCAATTCAAAATCCTCTTCCAAAAGAGAACTAATCCTTTTCAGCTCTTCCTTTATACCCAATATCTCTTTGTGGAGCTGTTCAAGGGTGATCGTTTCCATGGATAATGTAGGGATTGTTCACGTATTTAAATATTTCAACTGACGGCCCGCCCAGAGCCGAATCTTCGCCGCTTTCGCGGCTCGTCCCCATCTAGGTGTATGACACGGCCAAAGGGCTTTGCTTCGCCAGCCCAAGCCCGCGCGGGCTTCTTTTGGTCGCAGAACGATGAAAGAGGCCCAGCTCTACCAACGTAGCCTTCATCTTTCCAAGGTGCTCTACCAGCTCTGGATGCCTTGACCTCATGTGGGCCCACTGAACCTCTGTGAGCCTAATCCGCTTGCCGAGCCTCGATACAACCTCGAAAACGACCATGGAAGTAGTTAGTGAGGCGAGTTTAAAAATATTTAGATAGAAAAAATGTTGATCGAAAACAATTGAAGCTTTCTTAGAGAAGAAAGCCTCGCAAACCCCCAATGATTTGACAGCCACTTTTTGGGGCAAACTAATTATAGACCATTGCATTTTTTATGATTATATAGCCTAACTAAAAAAAGGGGGCTTCGAGATTCTGGAGCCATATTCATCGAAAGAAGGGGCCAAGAAGATCCCGGTAGGATGCGGGATAGACGATATCTTGGACGGCGGCATAGAGGCCAGAACGATAACCCAGCTCTACGGGCCAGCGGGTTCTGGCAAGACCAATATATGCCTCCAATGCGCGTTGAACTGCATAAGATCCGGCAAGAAGGTGATCTTCATCGACACGGAGGGGGGGCGCTCCTTGGACAGGGTGAGACAGATATCGGGAAGAGACTTCGAGAAATTCTTGGAGAACAGCCTATTCTACGAGCCGACGAATTTCGAGGAACAGCAGTCGATAATAGAGAACCTCGACAAGGTGGTCGACGATAAGGTCGGGTTGATAGTCCTGGATTCGGCAGTTTCTTATTACAGGTTGGAACGAAACGACGAGAGCGCCAGCGAGGTCAACAAGGCCTTCAGTAAGCAGTTCGCCAAGCTTTCGGAGCTGGCGAGGAAGGGGAATCTCGCGGTCATAATAACGAATCAAGTTTATACCTATGACAGCGAAGTCGAGCCGGTCGGAGGCGATATATTGAAGTATTGGTGCAAGGCGATCGTCGAGGTCGAGAAGGACGGGAAGGAGAGAGCGGCTATCCTGAGGAGGCATCGCAGCCTGCCCGAAGACATCAGAGCGAGGTTCGTGATCACAGGAGAAGGGCTGAAGGATGCGGAATGAGATACGCGCTGAAGATCTACTATGATGGGAGGGGGTTTCATGGCTCGCAGATCCAGCCAGACGTGAGGACGGTCGAGGGAGAATTTTTTGGGGCATTGAAGGAGCTGAAGATAGAGTTCGACGACTTCCGATCCGCTGGCAGGACGGACAGGGGGGTGAGCGCCATCGGCAACGTCTTCGCAATGACGACGGATTCGAAGATCGTGGAACCGAGGATCTTGAACAGTAAGTTGCCTCATGACCTCCGGATATTGGCGGTAAGAGAGGTCGAGGATAACTTCGATCCTAGGAAGGAGGCATTGGAAAGGGTTTACAGGTATTTCCTCTTCGACGAGGGTTATGATCTGCGGAAGATGAAGAGGGCGATAAAATCGTTCGAAGGCGAGCACGACTTTCACAATTTCGCGGTCCTCGAGGGGCGAAACCCGGTAAGGAGGCTGAACAAGATCGGCCTAGATAGAGATGGAGAGATCACAATTCTGACATTTTTCGGCGAGAGCTTCCTCTGGCAGATGGTGAGGCGGATAGTTACTGCTCTGAAGATGGTCGGGAGAGGTGAGCTTCAGATCGGCGAGATCGAGAGATACTTTGATCCAAACTTCGAGAAGAAAGTGCCCCCATCCAACCCAGAAAATTTGGTTCTATGGGAAGTCAGATATGATTTTGAGTTTGAGGAAGAGGGGTACTCCATTGAGGATCTAATATCGGCGCTCAATGAGGACCTGAAAGGATTGAAGGTAGGGGTTAAAATGAAGGAGGAGATCTCGACGAGATTATCCGAGGAGTGAATTACCATAAGGAACCTTGACTTGGGGTTTTGTTCCTCCGTGGTCTCACTTTCGGGGCTATCGCAACCCTTGTGTTGAAACTTTTCACAGCATTTTTTATTGCCGTCCGAAAATCTCCAAGACGGTAGACGATTCTATGTTTGTAGTGATTT
>JBHIFP010000070.1:0-8469 GCA_046761145.1 Hydrothermarchaeales archaeon (SeqCode) | reverse complement strand
GTAAGGGCTTTAGAACAGCAAAAATAAAGGCATAACAACTACGGTCGCCAATTATGCATTGAGTTCATGGGAGATAGTATATTCGTTCGATTTACAGTTTGTAGACGACGTCGTGGGGCCTTACCCTATCCTTCACTTTGATCCCGACCTCTTGGCCCACATCCGCCTTCTCGACGTCCACTCTATCGATCTGCATGGATTCTATCTTCTGATCGAAGTTGGTGGTGTGCCCTTCTATGTTGATGGTGTCTCCAACACTTAGAGGGCCGTCGGTCAGCCTGATCCCGGCGACCCCTATCTTCGAAAAGTACGTAAAGACTACTCCAACCTTCTCTTTTTCCGCCATGCGTTCACCCCATATCTGTTGTATATTTAAACATAAAAATGTTTTTGCATATTCCAGTAGATCGCAAAGTGTTCTCTCCTTTTTAACTTTTATCTTCTTCTTTCACCCACAAACTTCGGGACAGCGTCCTTCAATGGATCGAATCTTTCTATATCCTTTACTTCCATGCACTTCATGCTCACCTTTGAGTGGAGCGAGGATGGCAGTCTTAGGATCCTCTTTACATCGACTGTAACCTTTGCGTCCAGCACACTTGCATTGAGTCTTGTTATGTGATCCAGGAATTGGTCGTATGTTTTGCCTTTGAGGATATCTTTCAGGGTCTTGGATGGATGTTCTGCCTTCAATTTTTCCTCTTCGTCGATCTCCTCGAGGATTTTATCCTTTGCTTCAAACAGTTCCTTTGCTTTAATCTTTCCTATCCCTTTTATATCCCCCAAATCTTTCAGGCTCATGTTTTTGAGCATCCACTTCACTCGATCTTTGAAGATCTTCGTATGCCCCCTGCTCAAAAGCCAAACATCCCTCCTCTGGGGGGTCACCTTTGGAAGCGTGCTCCCGGCGATATAATCCAAGATGGATGCCCTTTCTTGATCCTTAAATTCCATGATGTCCTCGTCTAGGATGCGGATGTGATAGCCCCTGCCCGAATATATAAAGTGTATATTATTTAGGCCCAGTTCGTGTTTTAGAATCTCTTCTATATTCAAGACGAAGTCCTTTGCTGTCTCTAGGCAGATTTCGCAGACCTCCCCTTGGGAACAGCAGTTCTTTATCGGCAGGTCTTTGGCATCGATGTCAAATACGAGCTCTGCCTTCTTGTAGCCTTTCCTTTTGGCCGGTTCTTTATAATAGGATATGCTTGAATAGACCGCATAAGGGACGCTATTCTTTAAAAAGCTCTCAAGCTGGGCTATATCTTTGAACTGGTTATACCTGTCCCTTGGACCAGTGCCATCGTAATCGAAGCCGAACTCCCTTTGTGACAGTGAATCTGTGATGAAACTCGGGAGCCTAGTTTTGCTCCACTCTTCATTATAATAACGCGACCTCTCTTCTCTTGTTGCCTCTTCGAACATTGGAATCACTTGGGAGGGGGTATTTTATATCCTTTTTTGATGTATACCTTTTTTTAGTATAAACTTACTCTACTTATTTTGAATCTAATCAACAACTTTCATAGAGTCAGTTCTTTTTAAGATTACTAAAGCAAAAACCCACGGGAATATTTACTACATCAGAGTTTTAAAAAATGTGGGTATTCTTCGAAAGGAAAGTCCCAAAATCCCCATTTCCCATCCACATAAAAACCATATCCAATTCTTAAGTAATGAGCATTTTTTAGAGAGTTAATAGCCTCATTGGTAGTCTTAGTTTGTCTAATTGCAGACCAAGGTTTTTTAGAAAACAAAAATAAATAGGCTCTTTCCAAATTATATCGGGAATGGTATTTTGAAATTTTTATGATATCCTCTTCAACACTCCGTAGTGAAGGCGTTTTAGCCCCAGATTCATTGACATTTGCCCGAGACCTACATTTTAATTCAATTACAACCCACGGTTCCTTTTTATTCAAAACCATTATATCTGGCGTGTTATATGGTCCCCCTTCGATTGGATATACGCATTGGACGTTCAAAAAATCTCTGGGAATACTCCTCTGTCGATTAATTTTTTCTTCAAATAATAGTAAAAGCTATGGCTTAGATTACCTTCTAATTCAAAAATGGGATCATCTGGTACTAGTTGATCCGATCTAAGTTCTTGTTTTAAGAAATCTCCATAAACTTCAGTTTCTTTTCGGATTTCTTCCCAAGATTCTTCTACAATCTTGTCAAATTCCTCCAGTGTAACCATAAGAGTGCTTACCTCCTACCTCGCAAATAAACTCTATAAAAAGTCGATTAATCATCGTATAAACAAATTTTGGTTCTTGGGTTCTCAGTCGAAGCTATAAATCCTGCCAACCAAACTCGCACCAACCCCATTCAACGCCAACCCGAGATTCAGCAGGGCCCCAAAGGTCTGTTAAAACTAGAATCTTGGTAGAATCACCAACACACGACCTTATCGTATTCGAAGATCAAATCGACCAATTCTTTATAATCGATGCCCCCCTTGTAAAGCTCTACGATCTTCGCATCGTTGCCTCTCGATAGTCCATCGATGATCTCCTCTTCGCTCTCTGTTGGTTTCCTTTTTAGTATGTGAAGTATCTTCATTTTCTCACCTGGCACGATCTTCAAATTCGTACATTACTAATAAGGAACTATCATGTCGTATTCTAGAAGCTTCTTTGCCATGTCTCTGGTGCTCAGGTACTGGAAGTCCTCTTCCTCTTTAACATTTGTATAGATGGGCAATTTGAACTTCTTCAGCATCTCAAGGTGCATTTCGATCGCCTCTGTCCTTTCGAGTTTCTCGTCGAGAATGAATACATCTACTGAATCATCTTCCAAAGTCAGACCCGCACTCATCCTCAAGGCTTCGTCCTTTCTGTCTCTGACGATCACCGCGATCTTTTTCATTTCAAAACACCAGGTACCTATCGCTGTCGTGGGCCATAACCGCGTTCTGGTACTGGGCACCGAAGAATATACCCTCTGCATCTTCTCTTCTCACGCCTTTTTTGGTTGCGTTGTATTCGCATATGCTTATATCCACGCCCTCTTTCAGGAGCTCCACGAATTTTGGATCCTTTGCCAATAAGCATCCATCGTCCATCAAAAAAATAGAAATGGATTTGCCAGAAGCTTTTGCTGCCTTTGAAATGCCGACAACCGCGTCCAAATGCTTATCACTTGTTACCAGGATCCCCAATCTCTCGGACATGCGTTCACCCAGATTTCAAAGCATAACCTGCTTTTTGGAGTATTCCGAACTCCTATCAATCTACCAGAGAGCATGCAACTCGCGCGCGTATCAGGTTTGTTTAAAAAGATGTTTGGGCGGTTTTGCCTTTTCCTCGGATCATCTTCACGTTGTCATTCATCGAATTCTTCAACTACAAAATCGTACTTCGCCGTATCAATCCCCTCTTACCTTTTTCTAATGTAGTATATGAACACTCCCTCTTCCTCGGTTATTTCCAAAAGTTCGTTCCCCGTCCTCCTAGCCCAGGCGCTTATATCGCTCTTTGAACTCGGATCTGTTGCCAGTACCTTTAAGATCTGTCCCGAAGAAAGTTCGTTCACAGCCCTTTTAGTCTCCAATATGGGTTCAGGACATGAGCGCCCTTTCACATCCAGTATTTGATTGGGTTTTATATGGCTCGGCATTTTTCTCGACATCTCCCCTAAATTTTTGGAGTGAATGTCGATTTTGTAATCCAATTTGGGCGTATTTAAAACTTATGAATTTGAACAAGTCAGACGATGTATTGTGGTTCTCGCGATCTCATTTCTCTATTTTTATGGTGACGTTTTTGGGCAATGCCAGATCTGTCTCCACTTCGATCGCCTTCAAGATCGCCGAAGGGACAGGACAAGCGACGTGTTTGACGTGTTTTGAAGAGAGTTCATAGACCACCGAGTTGCGCATCTCCCCAAAAACTTCTTTTGGCACGTCGATCTCATCCAAGTCATCGTTCAATTTTTTGATCATATCACAAGGGCAAAAGATATCCACCTTGATCTTATTTTTTCCTGATTTTTTTGCCTTTATTATCGCCGTAAATCCACATATTCCCGCAAATACCGTGACTTTACTCATATTGAAATCCTTCTATCTGTGAATTCGATAAAATCTCTCTTTGTCAGAAGATTAAGGATCCACCGCTGTTCAATGCCAAGTCAGTGACCGCGCTCCCTAACGATCTCCGCCCAGATATTAATAAAAGAATTTCTTCCCATCCGGATCCTTTATATTCCTACCTAATCGTATCTCCACGATCTGGCGGTATCCACGAACGCTTGGATGTTCTTTAGGGGTACAGAAGGGGGGATATCGCACCCCGGCATCAGGACATAACCGCCGCCTTGGGAGGCCTTTTCTATACAAGTTTGAGAAGCTTTTCTGACCTCCTCTTCGGTCCCATCTGCCATTATGGTGACCGGATTCAGATTCCCCGCAATGCACATCTTTTTGCCAACGACTTCTTTTGCGAGCCCAATATCGACCTTGTGATCCAGACTGAAACAGTCGGCTCCAGACTCGGCTATGACATCTATCTTATCCGTGGTGTTCCCACAGATATGGAGCAATGTACGCGCTCCTTTTGATTTTGTATCCCTTGTGAGCTCCTGGAGAAAAGGAATGACAAACCCCACAAAATGCCTCTTCGAGATGAGATCCCCACTCGCAGAGGGCTCGGCTATGCTTATGATATCTATCACCCCGTCCTTTAGGAGCGGCTCGTAGAATCTGATGATCAGCCTCGTGGAAAAATCCAAAACCGCTTTTACAAATTCCGGATCCTTATAGATGTTCCTCATCAACTTCTCTATGCCCCTGATCTGTGCGGCCAGGGTAAAGGGCCCCCATGCCGTAGCGGTGACCAGGTACTCCCCACCTATGGCTTCTGCCACTATTCTGGTCGCTGTCCTTATCGTATTGACCACTTCATCTCCATCGAGCAAGTCCAAGTCGAGACCTTCGAGGTCCTCCAGGCTGTCGACCAAAGGCGCTGCTAAATCAGGGGCGCCCACGGGCCTCGCTTTGATCTCGCCTCCTAGAGCAGCAGCGTGGAAGTTGTTGTATCCCGACCCCACATAGACTATATCGCTCTGCAACTTAGGGGCGGTAGAGATGACGACATCGGCCATCTTTCGGGCATCCTTGGAAAGACCCAAGAAGGTGTTTCCGGATGCAGCAATCGTCCAGACTCCCCCTCCGAAAACCGCCACCGGTATCCTCTCTGGTACCCCCATTTCAAAGGCCGTCAACACTTCATCCTTCGATTTCATCTATCTCATCTATCTGCCTGTTAGTATTTATGAATTTCGAAGAAAGAGTCGGGATGATGATTAGAAGAGATCCAGATCTTGGACGTAGCTCTTGCCAGTCTTCAGGGCTATCTCCGCCTTTTCCAGTTCCCTTCCCAAGTAAAATGCATGGCTCATGTCCGACACCAAATCCAAGTTGAATATAGTGTCGCTTATCTCCTTCGCATTTTTCCCGGTAATCACCAAATTCGGTTTTCTGTTCCTGAAGTGAACCGCCTTGATATCATCGTCAACGAAGATCTTGAAGAAACCTTCAGGGTCATATCCATGTTTTTCATTCCCCTTGGCTTGGATATAGCTAGCCCCTCTATACAAAATCTCATCGAACTCGTCCCCCTTGAAGCGTTTCTCTTTTAGAAGCAGTAAATCGACCCCCAGATCCTTGGGCGATGAACGCCTCTTCTTTGCGAGATACATCATCTTGGATGCAGATGCCAATTCTTTAACGCCCCCCTTCGCTTTGTCGCTGTATTCTGGCGTGAAGACGATGCTTGCATTGCACTCCATCGCTATTCCGCAAAGGAGCGCGTTGATGCCGACGGAATCGGCATCCATAAGTTCCGAGACATTCCCTATGCCCATCAGGATGGGGAGCTCGTGTCTATCAGCAAAATTCTTATACGCCACAATGGAATCGGTGAAGCCGAAATTCATCGGTTCTAAGATCAAATCCGCTATAATATTCTCGAAACCATTCTCCCTAGCAAGCTCGATGTTCTCTTCGAGTATTTGGACTTTTTCCTTGGGGCCCTTTGGGATGTTCCCCTCCTTCGGTATTATCACGGTTGGAATTTTAATATCACCAAAATACGTCAATAGCTCCCGATCGAAACTCATGATCATATCGATGTTACGCTCTAAGGCCATCTCGATATTCCGCTTCTCCATCGTATCTATGCCTAAAGGTACGTCGAGGTCCTTCAGCAAATTAATAACTTCTTCGACCCCTTCGGGGTCTTTTTCATTGACTCCGATATCGATCATGTCCGCACCCGAAGCGATGAAATACTCGGCCCTCTTTTTCACTTCATTCAAAGGTAATCTGGTTGCATCGACGATCTCGGCCAAAACCCTTATGGGAAAATCGGGGCCCACGGGTAGACTTCCAACGAGGATGTTATCGGGCTTTTTGAGCATCTCTCTTCTGTATTTCTTTGAGTCCACCTCTCTCAGCTCTTCTAGGGCCTTGGATCTCAGTTCCTCTTGCATAAGGACACAAGCCGGTACGGTTTTCGACAGCCTTATATCGCCGATATTTTCGAGGATAAACTCCAGATCGGCAACATCTTTCGGCCCTTTGAACACCTTTATCCCCGACTTCTCTTCAACCTTCCTTAAGTCCCAGTCGATCGCCCCCGGGACCATAATCAGGTCGTAACCCCTATCTTCGATCTTGGATAACAATTGGGCGGGCGACATGCACGATGCCACATCGACGTCCGCCACGAGTACATCGCAATTATCGAATCTTTCTGCAATCTTTCTGACCCTATTCTCGGCCAACCTGCCAGTCGCCAACAAGATCTCCATTATAGCACCAAAAGATTCAATTTATAAGCCCAAACTAAATCTATTTTGAGGGATAAAAATTTTGGGGGCCGTCAATTTCGGCCATGTGATGCGTTCACCATCTCCCTCATATTCTCCTCTTTTGCATTTCCGGGTACAACACATCCAGAGCTCAATACAACGCCCCTACCAAGTTCAACGATCCCCTTGGAGATCTCCCCCACCTCATCTTTGGATCCGCGCACGAGGAGGCTTGAAGAAACGTTTCCCCAGACGGGGGCCTTTTTATGCAGCGCCTCCATATCCACCCTCTCCTCGACGCTTATACAATCGGCTCCAGCGCCCACCATATCCTCCATGATCGGGGTTATGTTCCCGCATATGTGGAATATCACCGGCACCAGTTCTATTTTTTTGAAGAGGGCTCGTTCATAAGGCAACGCGAATCTTCGATAATCGTTCGGCGAGATGAGGGAAGGAGACGCGGATGGATCTTCGGTAAAGATGGCATGAGCACCTTCTTTTACCTGGGCCTTGGCGTACTCCGCACAGTATTCGAGGGCAAAGTCCAACAATTCGAAAACGAAATTTTGATCGACCTTCATATCGATCAGGAGAGATTCCAGATCATAGAGGAAAGTAGAAGCGAGGGTGAAGGGGCACCTCACATTTCCGCACACGAAATCCTCTTTCTCCAACATCAACCTTATCGGTTCCATCCTCTCCTCTATATATGGGTCAGGAATTTCCAATCTCTTCACTTGATCCTTCGAGGTTATCGCAGGCCTGATAATTTGGGGGGGATTATTTGAATAGATCTTGAATCTGGTTCCTACCTCCAAGGTTAGAATGGCCTCATCGCCTTGAACGACGACCTTGTCTCTCTCCTCCCTGCTCACACCCTGAAAGGGCTGGTGAGACCAGACCCAATCATAACCGTAAAATTTTTTGGCATAAATCTGGGCATTGGCATAATTTTCGCTGTTCAGTACATATTCGAAAGGCTTTATACCATAGATCCTAGAAGCATGGGCGACCGTAACCAATGGTGCCACAGGCACGCGGTCGGTCCTCTTCCCTTTAATGGCGTCCAGAACAATGCTTTTCATGATAATCGATAAATCCACGAAAATATAAAGATTGTGACTCCGTCTTGGTGAAGGGATAAAAAGGATGCCCAGCGATAATATTTATCCCCGCATTTGATCAATTAAGGCATGGTCTCATATCTATAACCGGCGTGTTGTCTATTGCGTCCAAGTACCGTACGTACAATTCGTTTCCTTCTATCTTCACGACCTCGACTACCGAAATGCCGAGGGGATTCGGCCTTTCTGGACTCCGAGTTGCAAATACCCCCTTCCCCTTTGACTCCACCCTCAATATATTTCTGTCCGATATGTGCATCCAGTATAGAATAACGAGATATTCACGGCCTTTTATCTCTTTCAAAATATCGATAAAATCGTCATACAATATTATCTTCGAGACCACTTCGCTCTCGATGCCGTGCCTCGGGGCTTCTCCCCGAGTTTTATACCTAGATTTGACGACGCCTATAGGCACGACCTCAAATTTCTCCATTTTCAATTCGTCTCTTCTTTTCATCAGTTTGCATAGCCCCCTGAAATTTATATATTAAGGGGGTTTTCGGGTGCTGATATTTAATTA
>JBHIFP010000069.1:0-8917 GCA_046761145.1 Hydrothermarchaeales archaeon (SeqCode) | reverse complement strand
TCATTTCGATCAGATCGGATCAAAAAAGCAGTATTTATAAATTCCTATCATGAAAATGGTATTATCGATCAAATGATAAAATTTTGTGGGAGATTTCAATGCAATCTGACAGAACAATTACCCTCTCTGAATTGAAGACAGAAGTAGAGAAGTTCAGGGACGAGCGCGACTGGAAGAAGTTCCATACGCCCAAGAACCTAGCCGTATCGATCTCGATAGAAGCGGGAGAACTGCTGGAGCTTTTCCAGTGGAGGGACATAGCTATAGCCGAAGTTAAGAAGGACGCCAAATTGATGCAGAAGATAAAGGGAGAAATGGCGGATATCATGCTCTTTTTATTGAGCATGGCGAATGTTCTGGACATCGATATCTCGACTGCAACACTCCGAAAACTGGAAATCAACAAAGAGAGGTATCCTACCGAGGAGTACTACGGCAGGGCATAAAATAGGACACATCGATGATAAAAACCCAATTAAGCCTTAGCCCCCTTCCTCTCCCCCTTCTCAACAACCGGTACGGGATAGGGTACCAAGAGCGCCCCTTCAGGGATCGAGTCCAAGACATCAGGTTTCTCGGCCACCTTGGTCAAAAACTCTTTTGCAAACTCAAGATTGCGATTCATCTCCTCTATGTAGACTTTCTCTTCGAGCTTCTTCAACTCCCTTTTGACATCGACCATCTCAAATACCTCTCCTTGTAATCCTTCCAGTTCTTCCTGAGGTCCTCCAAGCACCAAGGGATCAAGGTCCTTGGTTCGACATTTGGAATCTCCTCCTTATATCTCTTTCCTTGATTTGATTGGAAACTGGAGACCTTACGGGAGCACTGGGGGGAGAAACTGGTCTATTATCGACTGTAGGTATCCTATACCGCCTCTACGAAGAAATGGCTAGAGAGCTGGTATTCGGGGTGCATCCATTACCAAGGAGGGTAGCCGGAGATATTTTTTAGGAGTGGGAGCCGCTCCGAAGATTCGCTTTCCTCGCCGACTTTTTCAATCCCCCTCTAAAGATGCTATAAGGTCCTTTAACCTCCATGACTTGAAGTCCTTATATTTTACCTTAAGAAAGTGTTCATCGCCACTTGCAACCCCACATCTCATATGAAGCGCAAGGGCCAAAATCGGAATATCCCTTTTATGGGTTATCAATTCTGCTGCCTTGTCTATCTCTTTTGAGTAGCGCTCATCCTCGATCCATTTAATAGGTAGGGCATTGACAGTTTCCTTGAATTCCTCGTCGGTATAGTCAAGTTTTTCTCTTAAATTGCGCTCCAATTCCCCTTTGATATATTCAGAGGCAACCAAATCTACCCTGCCTTCAATTGCAAAAAATAAAAGTCTTCCAGCCCTTGATCTCAAATCATAAAGAGCAGAGAATATAATGTTCGTGTCAACTACAACTGTGGGCTTAGAGGTCTTCAAGAGTCAGCCCCTTCTTTTCCATCCTTTCCCGGAACAGACTACTCGCTACTATCAGCTTGCGCTTCTTGTGTTCAGCGAGGAGGTCGGCGATAAGCTGGTCAAGATTTCTATAACCTTCCTCAAATTTTAAGGCCATCAGCGCATTCCTAATCTCCTTTGATACCCCTATCGTCGTTGCCATAACTATCACCTCTATCCATTTTATAAATATATAAAATTATAACTTTATAAAATCTTTCTGAAATCCTCTCTTCCCCCATCTCCTCTTCCTCTTTCCGTCTTCACAATGCCCGAAATTATTTTGGATGGAAGCTCCAGTCGCACCGCCCTAGGTGGAGGAGCATCCTTTTTCGCTAAGGTATAATTCTCTTCAAGACAGACTTTTCCCTCATCCAAAATTCGCGTCAAAACTCAATCGATCCATCCCCTCACGATCTCCACCCCTTCAAAGACATCGTCGGCATAGGCATCTGCCCCGATCCTCTTCGCATATCTCTTGTCCACGGAATACCCCCCTATCAGGACCTTTATCTCAGCGCGTATCCCCCTCCTCTCCAGTTCCCTCAAGATCTTCTCTATCCCCTTTTTGCTCTTCGACATGTAGACGGAGAGGCAGAGTACCTTTGCATCCCTCCCCATTATCTCCTCCACGAACTCCTTGGGTTCGACGTTCACGCCGAGGTCATAGACGCTATAACCTAGGCCCCTCAACAGGTCCCTGAAGAGGTTCTTCCCGATGTCGTGAACGCTCCCCTTTACCGTTCCGACGATTATGGGCTCGCTACTTTTGGCCTCCTTAGACAATTTAGGATAAAGGAAGTCCATGGCCTCTGAGAAGACCTCGACAGACATAACGAAATCCGGCAAGAAATATGCGTCCTCTTCATACCTCGCATAGATCAGCCTCATCCCCTCCACCAGCTGGTCGACTACCTCCTCCGGGGAATGGCCCAGATCGAGGGCTGCTGTGCACGCGGGTACTATGTCGTCGTGCTCGTGATCTATGATGTCGTCCCTCAGCCTAGAGAACTCCTTCTCCATCTCATCCCTCTGGTCATAACTATCTGCCCAACCATTTATTAATGTAGATTAAAAAAGGGTTCCGCATGTTCCTCGGCAAGAAGATGTCCAAGATCAGGGAAAGGCTCGGGTCTCTGCACGAAGAGGAGAGGCTGAAGGCCGTTCGCGGGTTGGAGGGAGAGCGGAGCAAGGAGGCGATCGATCTCTTGACGAAGGCCCTCGACGATCCCTCACCGAAGGTGAGGAGGAGGGCCGCCCATGCCTTGGGCGAGACCTTTATGGAAGCGTCGATCGAGCCCCTGGAGAAGGCCCTGAGGGATCCCGATAAGAAGGTCAGGTGGATGGCTGCTTATTGCCTGGGGCGACTAGGAGAGGAGGGTTTCACCGAGGCATTTGAGGCTATAATCGGCGCTATAGACGACGAGGACTGGAACGTCAGGCGCATAATCGCCCTCCAGCTGAGGCACTCCGATCCAGATGTGCTCGACCCCCTCCTGAAAGCGTTGAGAGACGAGAACGCCTATGTCAGGAGATATGCCGCCTTCGGCCTGGGGAGGACCGGAAACATAGACGCCGTGAGGTACTTGGTAGAAGCATTGGAAGACGAGTCGAGGGAGGTCAGGAGTTACGCGGGATGGGCCCTTGATTTAATTGCGGAGAAACACGACTTCGCATCCAGGGGAGAGTTGATAAGGTCTCAGATGGAGCGAGTCTGACTCCTCATTATGGATGTCTCGAATCGTCCCAACTCAGGCTTGGATGAATTCGGGAGGGATATCTTCTGAGAGAAATACCAGATCGTTCACCTTCCAGAAGCGTATCCCCCGCTCGGCGGCTTTCCTCGCCCTAACCTTGAGGATGGTGGGACGCCCCGTCCGCCTCTTACCGACTCTTGTGGCTTGGGCGATGGAGGTGGAGAGGTGGACGTGCTGGCGGTGGCGCGGCCTCAAGCCGCTTTTGAGGATCTCCTCTGCAGCGCTTTGGGTTGTGCCATGGTAGAGCAGATCCGGTAATTCCTCCCCTCTACAGCTCTCATATTCCAGATCGACGGGTACCGAATGGCCATAGGTGCAGCGAATTCTCTCATCTTTGATCTCGAACCGTCCATTTGGATCGCTTTCGGCAACGCGATAGATATCTCCGGCCTCGACCCACTTATGGGTTGTTTCCTCCCTGATCAATTCGGCCAATCGATCGACGGTAACCCGAGTGAATCCCCTCCCGTCCAGTTCCAGGCCCAATCGCTCCGGATGATGCCGCAACAGGTAGCACAGAAATTTGCTCAGATGCGTATAATCCTTCATATCTACCACCGCTGAGAATTCGGGGAATGACATTCTGTAGTTCTGTATTCCCTAACCCAAATACCAGAAGATACCTTAAAGATGAATGCTTTCCCCACCGCCTTCTCATAAAAATTTGAAATCTTCGGAGCAACCGACGATGGCCGTCTTTCGAACGAAATCAGGCAAGATCTTCAAAAATCCTTCGTGGGCGTATCTCCTGTCGCCCAATACGAATACCGCCTCGTCTTCCCTTGATCTCAGCGCCCTGCCCAAGGCCTGTGACGCCCTCTTCAGTGCAGGTATTACGTAGGCATACAGATTTCCCTTCTCTTTTCCATAAAGCCGCTTATAGTAATCCAAGTAGAGCTTCGTCCTGGTATTCATCCTGTCGAAGGGGATCCCCACTAGAAAGATCCCTTCCAGCTCCCTCCCCGGGAAATCCGCGCCCTCGGCAAATCTCCCGGTCATCGTGGCGCATAGAACGCCCTTCTCATCCCCATCGGCGCATCTCTTAAATCCGTCCAGTACCTCCCTCGCCTTATCGCCGCTCATCCCCCGCCTCTCGAGGAAGAACTTCCTGCCGTTCTCTTTCACTTTCTCCACCAGCCCCGCTTTCAATATCGCGTTCTGTATCCTGTACGAGGCCGAAAAGACGGCCAGATTGGCATCGTTCTCTCCTATGAAGGCCCCTAGAGCGTTGAGATATCTGGCCTTCATCTCCCTGCCCAGTCTCTTCCCCTCGGTCGAGAGATCTTCTGCGATGAAGCTCCTCACTCTGTCCAGATCGTAGAAAGAGGGGAAGTTTTTACCCCTGAAGTTGTCCAAGCCGATGGTCTCGGCAAAGGCGGGTATGGGGGATAAAGTACCCGAGCAGAATACGCCCGCCTCGAACTCCTCCCAGCGATCCCTCAAGAGCTCCTCCGCCCTCATATCCCATATCTCCACCTCCAGGTTATTTCTAAGACGTGTAGCGATTACCGCGACTCCCTCTATATCCAGACTCGCCACCAAGTTTTCGAGAAAGAGTCCCAGCCTATTCAGGGAAGAGCGCGGCTTTCTGCCTCTTTCCAGTTGCTCCCTCTGTATCTTTTTGCCGTACTTCCTTATCGATGAGAAATCCCTCCCAAGATCGGACACCTTCGAAAGCCTTTCGAGGAAACCCTCGGTATCGAATTCCAGATCCTCATCCCTGGCTTCCTTCATTCGGAGGTATAGCGATCTGAGATCCGAGTCTATGGCTTCGATGACCCCCTCGATCTCTTTTGCTCTAGTCGTCTGGAAGTGTTTTATCTCCCTCGAGGCATTGCGCAGGGTGCCGAGGGTTATCTTGATCGAGTTCAGATTGGCCGCGGCGTACTGCAGGTTATGGGCCTCGTCCACCACCAGAAAAGAGTTGTAGAAGGGCGCCGCCTTCTTTATGCTCCATCCCATGCCCTCGTGGATGATGTAATTGTAATTCAGGGAGACCACGTCTGCATAGGGCAATAGGGCCCTTTGGACATCGTAAGGACAGATCTCTCGTTCCCAGCACAGCTTTAAAATTTCGGAATAGAGTAAAGCCCCCCTAAAATCCCCTTCATCGATCCCATGCGCAAGATTCGACCTGTACCTGCACCCCTTTCCCTTCGCCTTGCATAGGTAGGCCACCTCCTCGTAATCGAGCTCCCCTTCCCTCTCTCTGGCGAGGAGGCACATGTCCTTCTTGCCCCTGAAGGATAGGCCGGCGACTCTGATGCCCAACCTTTCGTTCATCACCTTCAACTCCTCTATCGGCCTATCGGTTTCGTTCCCGGTTCTGACGGCCCAGATTATCTTGAAGCCGTGCTCTTTGGCTATCGGTAACAGGCCGGCGAGGATACCGGGTGTCTTGCCAAATCCGGTCGGGGCATTCAGGCAAACGTTGTGCCTTTCGATGCCCCTTTGCACGAATCTGATGAAATCCTCTTGATTCTCCCTGAAGGTGTAAGGGAAATATGCAGAATCGACCACATTTGCCACCCGTTCAAATTGAGGATCTTTACTAGGTATTTTGAAATGGAGGTTATGGTATCTTATGATTTCGCATATAAGCATAGTCAAGAAATCTCAAATACGCCCGTTCCCGACTTCTTGAGTTTCTCTTTTATACCGCCCCTCTTCTTACCTTTGGACCTCGAATGGGTTTTGGGCTTTGGAAGCTGGGGCAGGATTTCGTGCCCACAATTCCCGCACTTATTGGATACGATTACTTCTCCACATTCGGGGCATGGATAGGCGACTTTCATCTTTCTCTAGATATTGGGTGATAATTACCATTATCATCAATCTTGAAGTCCGACCCGTAATCCCCGCAACTACGAGATTTTCCGGATTTGACTATGCCTCTCAAAGAGTTGACGACATCGTCCACATCCGAATAAGGCACAGATGTTTTTTTGGGAAATAAATCCTCGTTGGGTTCCAAACGCTTCAATGGGCCCTCCCGTCGTAAACGAGCCCCTTGAAAAAAGTTATTTGGGGGTATCGAGGGGCTAACCTTATATCCCTCTTTCGCTAAATAAATGGAGGAGGCAGGCCGATGCGCTTTAGTAAAAAAAGATTGGTAGCGCTCCTCGTTGCACTCTTTCTGATCGGTGTAGTAGCCTTGAAGTTGGGCATCCTTGGTAGGGTATCGATCCTCGAAAAACCAGCCATCTCAAAGGTGACCTTGGAAAACGGCATGACCCTGATAGTGAAGGAGAACCACGCAGCGCCCCTCGTCGCGATCGATGCCTGGGTAAGGGCGGGGGCGATGAACGAGGGCGATGAGAACAACGGCATATCCCACTTCTTCGAGCACATGCTCTTCAAGGGTACGGAGAAGAGGAAGGCGGGCGAGATATCCTTGGAGATAGAATCGGTGGGGGGGTACAGCAACGCGGCGACATCGAAGGACTACACCCACTACTACGTTGTAGTGCCGAGCGAGCACTTCGACCTGGCCCTGGATGTCCTGGCCGACGTAATTATGAATCCCGCCTTCGACCGAGAAGAGATCGAGAGGGAGAGGAAGGTGATCCTTGAGGAGAAGCGGAGGAGCATGGACAACCCCAGAGCATTGGTCTTCAACCTCCTCTACGAGATCGCTTATCTGGAGCATCCTTATAGGAGGACGGTCCTCGGCACCATGGAGAGCATCTCCGGCATAGAGCGAGGGGACTTCTTCGCCTACCACAGGGAGTACTACGCGCCGAACAACATGGCGGTGATAGTCGTCGGAGATGTGAGCAGGGATGAGGTCATATCGAAGGCGAGACTAGCGTTCAAAGACTTCGAGCGAAGGGCATTGCCGGAGCAGGAGTATCCCAAAGAGGGGGAGCAGGAAGGGGTCAGGAGAAAGACTATAGAGAAGGACGTCGAGCAGAGTTATCTCGCTATTGCCTTTCACGGACCCAGCGGAGAGCATGAAGACGGCTATGCCCTGGACGTTCTGGCGACGATACTGGGCAGCGGTAGGGGCTCGAGGCTCTATCAGAGATTGAAAGAGGAAAAGCGGCTCGTCACGGATGTGGATGCGTTCTTCCTCACCCAGAAAGAGCCCGGCTTATTCTTCGTATTCGCCACCCTAAAAGAGGAGAACTTGGGCATCGTGGAGGTGGAGATAATCGCGGAAATATCGAATTTAGTTAGAGAACCCGCAACGGAAGAGGAACTCGAGAGGGCGAAGACCTTCCTGACGACGGATTATGCCTATGAGACGGAGACTAACAGGGACCAGGCCGAGGCGATGGGCTACTACGAGACGATCGCCGGGGACTATGGGCTTGCGTTGGATTACCCCAAAATGGTGAGGAAGGTCTCTTCCCGAGACGTCCAGAGAGTGGCAGAGAGATATCTTTCCGGGGGAGACTACTCCATCGCCATAGTCAAACCGGAGGGGGGCTGAGATGAAGAGGACGGCGATACTGCTCATCTTGATCGCCCTATCCGGCTGCATTGCACGACCGCCGGCCATGGGAGAGGCGGAGAAGGTGATCTTGGAAAACGGCATGACCCTGATAGTGAAAGAGAACAGGGCCAACGACATCGTGGCGGTGGAGGTCTTCGTAAAGACGGGCGCCTGGACAGAGCCCGAAGGCGAGACCGGGATAAGGAACTTCGTGGGGAAGATGCTCCTGAAAGGAACGAAAAAGAGGAGCGCAAGGGATATAGCCTTCGAGTCAGAAGCCGTGGGGGTAACCCTCTCCACCGACATAGGGAACGACTACACCGAAATAACGATGAAATCGACCGGGGAGTTCTTCGAAGAGGGCATGGAGATACTGGCGGATATAATCACAAATTCCATATTCGCCCCGGATGAGATCGAGAAGGAGAGGGGGATCATTTTGGAGGAGATCAAAGCCCAGGAGGACAACGCCTTCCAGAACATCCACGCGCTATTTCTCAAAACGCTTTACGGCGAGCACCCTTACGGGAAGAGCCTCATAGGCGATGCAGAAGCTGTAAAAGTTATGGATAGAGAAAGCCTCCTCGGGTATTATGGGAAGTACTACGTGCCGAACAACATAGTTGTGGCAATAGTCGGCAATGTGGAGGCAGAGAGGGCGATCTCTGTGGTGGAAGATCAATTCAAGGGATTCGAATATGGAGAAATCCCGAAGCGTCCAGAGATAGAGGCCGAGATAAGCGAGACCTATGGGAGCGAGGAGAAGGAGAGGGAGCAGTCGTACATAATGGTGGGTTATCTCTGTGCCGATATAAAGAGCGAGGACTACCCCGTTCTGAAGGTTATAAACTCCATCTTGGGAGAGGGGAGCAGCTCCAGGTTATTCGTCGAGCTGAGGGAGAAGAGGGGGCTCGCCTACGAAGTGGTATCCTTCTTCCCTTCCAGGATGGACAGGAGCTACATAGTCGCCTTCATAGGCACCACCCCAGAGAACGAGAAGGAGGTCATCTCGGGTATAGAGGAAGAGTTCGATAGTCTCAAGGAAGAACTCGTGACTGAGGAGGAATTGGAGAGGGCAAAGAAGAGGTTGGCCGGCAACTACGTGATGAGGCACGAAAGCAACAAAGGCCAGGCGAGGTATCTCGCTTTCTTCGAGTCACTGGGGGTCGGTTATGGTTACGATGAGAGATATATAGAAGAGGTAGAGGGTGTTACGCAGGAGGACATACAACGAGTGGCGAGGAAGTACTTCGAAAAACCGGTTGTGGTCGTGGTGGG
>JBHIFP010000068.1:0-8965 GCA_046761145.1 Hydrothermarchaeales archaeon (SeqCode) | reverse complement strand
CCCCAATAGCTGAAAACTGACCAGATAAAGCCAGAAAAGGCCCTATAAAATACAGAATATAGGGTCCAAACGAATGGAAATTCATCGTAAATATCAGTTTGGAGTTCCACAAACTAAGGAGCTAACACCTTAAATCCCCTGAATCTAGACTGCAATTAACCTGATAAAAGCCTAGAAAAACGAAGACCCAAGGTTCGTAGGGTCCCGATATTATTTCACCCCCCTGAACCGAAAAGGGAGTGGGCCCAAAGGGATTTGAACCCTTGACCGCCCGGTTATGAGCCGGGCGCTCTACCAGGCTAAGCTATGGGCCCCCGGTTACTCTTTGAATTTTGCTTTGTAATCATCGGTGAGCTTTTGATCCATCATTTAATGGAAGGTGTATTTAATTTTTGGTGAAAAAACCAGTTTTGCGTAACTTATTTTTACCTGTAAATTCGTGTTTCCAAATTGGATTGGGCATTTTGTATGTATTTTTTAGTTCCGGTAGGAATTGTAATGCTCCGGACGGGATTTGAACCCATGTCACTGGCTCGAGAGGCCAGTATGATTGGCCGTGCTACACTACCGGAGCATCTTTAGAGAAATTAAAGAACACCAATATAAGTATTAGGGCGATATTTAGTTGTTCCTTGGAATTATTCGACGATCCTGATTTGAGAAGGTAACTACAAGTCCATCTTTCGGTCTTTGGGCCATTTAAGGCAGAAGCCGGGGCAGATATAAATCCACCTTTACATCGATGGCTTAGTCCCCTTAGTTTCTAACAATTTTAAAATGCGATTCCTTATCTTATTTACCTCCACACTAGTTCTAGATCTCGGTCTCGGCAATCCCATCCGAATTATCTCTACGATTCTACCCGGTCCGCAGGACATCACTACGATACGATCTGCCAAGTAAACCGCCTCATCTACATTATGCGTGACAAATATTATCGTCTTTCCCGTTTTCTTCCATATCTCCAGCAACTCTCCTTGCATCCTATTCCTAGTTTGGGCATCCAACGAACCGAAGGGCTCGTCCATTAATAGGACCTCAGGCTCGTTTGCGAGGGCTCTGGCTATGCCGACCCGTTGCTTCATCCCGCCGGAGAGTTGATGCGGGTAGCAATTCTCGCGGCCAGTGAGACCTACCATGTCGATGTATTTCATGGCGGTCTCACCCCTTTCCTCTCTACTCAGTCCTTTTATTTCTAGCCCAAATTCCACGTTTTTCACTGCAGTTCGCCACGGAAACAAGGCAAATTCTTGGAACACTACGCCTCGATCATCTCCTGGACCCAATATCAATTTTCCGTCAAGGTATAATTCACCGGAAGATGGTGCCTCTAGACCCGCCAGTAGCCTGAGAAAAGTCGTTTTACCGCAACCGGAAGGGCCTATTAAGCATACGAATTCCCCTTCTCTGACCTTGAGATTTACATCCTCTAGGGCCCTTATAACATTGCCCCCCTCATCTTCGAAAACTTTGCACATGTTTTTTGTCTCGACTTTTGCTTCCATCCACTTACCTTCCATACCATGGCAAGAATCTATCTTCTAATGCTCTAAAACCATGATCGATCAACAACCCAATGACACCGATCAGCATCATGCCAGCAACGACCAATCCCAAATCATAAAGGCGCATACCGATAACGGTGATATACCCAAGGCCAAATTGTGCATTCACGATTTCCGCCGCGACAAGACACATCCACCCAATGTCCATACCTATCCTCATGCCGGTAAGGATGGAAGGAAGGGCATTTGGAATGATCACCTTCTTCAGTATATCTCCTTCGCTGGCACCTAAAGTATATGCAGCGTCGATTAGGATACTGGGAACACCCTTAACACCTATGATTGTGTTTAGAAGTATGGGGAAGAAGGCGCCGATGAATATTATGAAACCAGCATAGTAGATGCCGGGAAAGAACTCAGGCTTGGTCGCAGTGAACCAGAGTATGGCGATGGGAATCCACGCTATGGGGGGAATCGGGCGTAATAGCTCCACGATTGGGTAGAAAAGTTCACCTATGCCCTTTCTCCATCCCATGGCAATTCCCAAAGGCAACGCAATGCCGACCGCTATCAGATAACCAAAGACGACCTTTGTCAGACTGAAAGCTATGTGCCTAAATAGGTCGAATCTATGGAAAAAGGTGCCATAACCAAAGATCAGTACTTTGAAGGCATTGAGGACAGAGTCGTCGGAGTTGAAGAGGAAAGGTATTATTTTGTCCCATTTGTTGGGGTCCGCTGTGGCAGAAAAGATCGCCCACAAAGCCAGGAAGGTTATCGGCAATATGAAGTGTGTCTTCTTCATCTTCTCCCATTATCCCCTTTAAGAGTCTTAAATGTTTTTTATGCCGATTTTATACCAGTCACCCTCTCATAAATCTCAGGTCTAGCCCCGACTTCACCGGGTTTATGAACCGATTCAGTATGGACTTCGTAGATGTATTCGAGGTTATAAACCCTGTCCCTCGTGAGATCTCGCTTGATATAGCCGAGCTCCTTCATATTTCTGAGAATGTTCATCGTCGTCTGGATCGACTCTTCCGTTGGCAGGGCGCAGTACCAGCCGGCGAAATTGAGAGAGTATTCGGCGACATTCACATCGTAACCCACGACGTTATTTATACTCCTCGCCGCTTCTTTCGGATATGCCATGGTGAAGGTCGATGCATCGTCGGTTATCCTCAATATCTCCTTGGTCAGTCCTGGATGCTCGGCAGTGAAATCATTCCTAGCAGCGATGACGCAGCAGGGGTTATACGGGATCATCTCGCTCGGTTTCAGCAGGGCCCTCCCATGACCTTCGACTAGGGGTATCTCGTTGAAAGGTGGCCAAGCTACATACGCGTCTATGTCCCCCCTCCTCAAAAGGGTCGGAAGCTGAGAAACGCCGCCAAGTTCACCGGCCTCCATTAACCGAACATCGCTCGAATCCAAGCCGTGTTCTTTCAAAACCATTCGCGTCAATACGTCCTGTATAGATCCATACATGGGCACTGCAATTATCGTGTCTTCAAGATCTTCAACCTTCTTGAACGACGAATCTCTTCGCACTATTATCGCAGAGCCCTCCGTATGGGCCGCACCTATTATGGAAACATCTACGCCTTTATCCATGGCAGAAATCGCAGGAGGACCTCCCAGAAAACCTATGTCAATTTCCCCACCTTGAAAAGCAGGTATCATCGGAGGACCAGCTTGGTACTCTATGATCTTGGCATCTATACCCGCCCTTTTAAACATATCGTGATCTTTAGCTATGTAGATCCCTGCCAGGCACATGGCTGGGTGATAGCCTATTTTTACAGTCTCTGGGTACCCTTTCTGGGCTGGGGCTGCTTCCTTTGGACCCAAACAGCCCGTAATTGAAAACCCGGCCAGCGTCACCCCAGCTATCCCAATTGTCTTGAGGAATTCCCTTCTCTTCACTAGATCACCACTCATCTGCATGTTTTTGGTGATATATAAATATTTTCCTTTCTTGAAATTTTATTTTCCGAAAAGTATAAATATTATTGATAAAATTATACAATAAGGTAAATAAAATCTTGGATGAGGCCATATGACCCTTGCTGAGGATGTAACTCTGGCTGCTGTGGATTCCGACGAAAAGTTCCAAGAAGCATTGAAAAAGGCTTTAAAAGAGCTTGGAATGAGCGTCTCGGAGTTCGCCAAAGTAGCGAAGATCTCACCAAGCACGCTCTACAAAGTTGTATCTGAAAAGAGAGAGCCGAACCTAAAAACCTTGAGGCGGATAGTAATGGCGTTGAAGGAACTCGAAAGAAGTGCAACAACCCCCTTCATCGCAGTCATAGCATCAAGACCTTTTCTAAATGAAATTGCACAATCTACGCTGGATATATCGGATAAAGAAATTCCGGTCAGGGAATATCCGGCAAATTCCATGGAAGACGCCATAGTTGCGGCGATACGTGCAGAGCGCAATGGAGCTGCTGCGATAGTATGCGCCCCCATAGTGAGCCCCACTATCGAGAGGGTAGTAAAGGTCCCCATCGTTACCATAATGCCGATGAATGGTCTCTATAAAGCGATCGAGATTGCATCAGAGAAGGTCTTTTAGTGCAGGACAAAAACTCGATAATCTGCAAATCCACAAAAGATCCGAATCGTCTTCGGGGTGGCTTAGAATCATTTCAACCCCTAAACTCCTTTCTTTAAATGCTCTGCGAACTCCGGAAAGAGCTTGTTTAACGGATGAGTTTTTGATTGGGGTAGCTGGAGGGTTTCGTCGAATACCAATGTGGACAATATAGCATTTGATGTAGCTATTGCCGGAAATATCCATCTAGCATTTTCTATGGGGCCGTAAAGGAGGTAGTCATTCCACAGCAGAGGGGCGACGGCGTGGGCAGCTGAGTCAACTCCCGAGAAGCCCACCCGACCCCAAGTCGGAAAGACGAACTTCCTCCACATGTCGGTGCCGTTAGAGGGCGCACAACCGACTGGGAATCCGAACTTCTCCTTTATCCTGTGATTCCCCAAAAAAGAAAATGCCGAAGCAGGGATGCTCAAAACAGAGGTATCGATGAGGAAATTCCTAAAACCGGCTGCTTTTGCATTCGGCAAGAGGGTTTTTTCGAGTAGGGCGATTCTCCCCTCCACCGTCTTGTCCATCTCGTTGTAAGCTACCAAGATTGCGTTCTTCAATTTGAGCTTCTTCAGCTCGTTTATCTCCGTTTCGATATCCTCACTCCAAGGGGCTATGGAGCTATATATGGCCTTATCGACGAGCCCCATCTCCTTGATATATCTAGCCGCCGCGAGTTTTGGTTTCACCTTCCAGATGTCGATGGAAAATGGCATGTCGGTTACGCTGGTAACGAAGTCTATATAACCCCTGATCTCTTCTGGGAAGTTGGCGACGAGGTCTAGCATTCCCGGGATCCCTGTTTGGTCCGACAATATCTCCTCCTGGTTTATCAACTCTTCTGCCCTCTTTTTATCGAATTTGCACCCTTTCCTACTCTCTATTATCTTGTGACCAGTGTAGAACATGGTACCCAATAAAACCGTAGGATTCTCGCCGGGCTGGCCGCCGACTTTGACCCCGCCTATATCATAGGTCAACTGCCTTTTCTCAAATCGGAACATCTCGTCACCTCGGTATCTTATTCAGAATTGCGTTGAGGTGGGGGAACTCATCCTTCATGTGTGGGAAGTGCATCGCCTTCATGAACTCCGTTTGGAAATCGGGGTCGACAGTAAGCTCGATGTACTTTATCTTCCTCGCTACGATATTCGCTTCTTCCCTCTTTCTCCTGTTGAGAAGGGCAATCCTCGCGCCATCTCCCGCAGCGTTTCCAACGGCCATCACCTTCTTCAGATCGCAGTCTGGAAACATCCCTATCGTCATGGCCGCTTCCTTGTCTATATAACTTCCAAAAGCGCCTGCCAGAATCACCTTGTCGACCTCTGTCACGCCATATCTCTTCATCAGGGTCTTGCATCCGGTATATAAAGCGCCCTTCGCCAGTTGCATCGCCCGGACATCGCCCAAAGTCACGGTGATGTCCTTTCCGACGGAGGTCTCGCCCTTCCAGGCGAGGACGAATTCCATCTGTCCGTCGTCGCCCTTCCTCAGACGGGAGGTTTTTATCTCGGGGTTGAAATTTCCGTTCTTCTTTATGATGCCGGCCTTGAACATCTCGGCTATAGCTTCAATAATGCCAGAACCGCATATCCCCCTGGCGTTTACATCTGCTTCCAAGTAATGCGTATGCCAATCCGTCTTACCTATGACCTTGAATTCGACTTCATAAGTCTCTGGGTCGACCTTTACCCTCTCTATCGCTCCTGGAGCAGCGCGCATGCCGTGCTTTATCTGGGCCCCTTCAAAGGCGGGACCAGTTGCGCAAGAGGTAGAGAGCAGCTTCTTCTTGTTGCCAAGTACGATCTCCCCGTTGGTGCCGATATCTATCACCAACAATATATCATCAGATTTTTCAGGTTCAACGGCGAGTATAACGCCCATATTGTCCGCTCCGACAAATCCCGCCTCTATGGGCAGGACATGCACATTGGCACCTTTACTTGCCCTCAATCCGAGATCCCTCGCCTTTACATCTATTGAGTGGTGTGCAGTTGGGGGGAAGGGCGAGAGACCTACCGGTTCTGGATTAAACTTTAAAAATATGTGGTGCATGCACGTGTTGCCGACTGCCACTACTTCGAGGATGTCCTCTGGTGTAAGTTCTGCTTCTTTGGTCACGTTATCGATGATCTTGTTCAACCCCCCAATTATCGCCTCGTGCATCTTTTCCAACCCATCTTCGTGAGTCATCGCATAGGTAATCCGGGCCATGACGTCCTCGCCATACTTCACCTGCGGGTTCATCATGGAATCGACTGCGATCACTTTGCCGGTGTGGAGATCGGTTAGATAGCCAACGACGGTGGTCGTTCCTATGTCTATCGCTATGCCATATCTCTCATCCCTCAATCCCGGCTCCACCCTCATGATCTCCTTGTCCTGCCATACCGTTGTGGTGACCTTCCAGTCTCCTTCGCGGATCACCGTAGGGAGGCTCCTCAGCACCAGATAGTCGATGGAGAGGTTTTTTAGCTTATGGACCTTCTCGAGTTCGCTTAGCAAACGTTCCAGATCTCCCTCTGGATCCTCCAAAGTGGCTTTCGGGAGCTCCACATAGTATTTCCTAATGGCGGGGTCTATCGCTATTTCAATGTCCGTCGCGGCCTTCCTTATAATCTGCCCCCCTCCGCGGCTCTCTTCGGGGACGAATACGAGTACCTCTCCCCCTATCTCGGCAGCACAGGAAAGTCTGTAGTTCGCATCGATCTCTTCCGGTTTCAATTTTTCCCTTTCCTCTTCTGTCAGCGGTGAGAGATTAGACATCTTGGAATCTATGGCAAATTTCTCGAAAAAACCCTCTTGTATCGTTATCTTGCACTTCCCGCAGGTCTTCTTTCCTCCGCAGATGGATTCGATCTCGACCCCCAGTTCTTGTGATGCCTGCTGGAGGGTTTTTCCGGCCTCTACCTCGCCCCTCCTCCCAGAAGGTTGGAAGATGACCTTATACCTCATTGCGCTCCCTTACTTCTCTCCCTCATCTTTCTGATGGAGGAAACCATCTTTATCGCCTCGCTCAGCGCATTTGTGGCATCTTTTGCGGTCCCATTGGCGCCGTATTGCTCCGCGATCTGTTGAGTTATAGGTGCTCCACCGATCATGATCTTGACGTTGGGGTTCTTCTCCCTTATCTTCTCGATTACCTTCTTCATCCCAACCATTGTAGTGGTCATCATGGCGGAGAGGCAGATCAAATCCGAGTCCGTTCTGAGTTGCTCCTCTACAAACTTATCCAAGGGCACGTCCTTTCCGAGGTCGTGAACCGTAAAGCCCGCAATGTCGAACATCAATTTGACGATGTTCTTACCTATGTCATGGACGTCACCTTCCACAGTTCCAATAACGACCTCGCCTTTTACCTTCTCTTCGTCTTCGATGGAAACATGGGGCCGCAAGATGTCCAATCCGGCGTAGAGCGCATCGGCGCACATGAGTACTTCTGGGACGAAATACTCGCTTTTCTCGAAGAGTTCCCCGACGACCTCCATACCGGCCGCAAGCCCATTCATAATGGCATCGTACGGATTGATGCCCTTCTCCAAAACTTGATTTGAGAGCCTCTTCACTTCGTCTTCGTCGAATTCTACGACCGCTTTTTTTAAACCCTCCAGAATCACTTTTCGCTCTTCTTCGCTTACCATGATAAGCCTCCTTTGTTAAGATATAACCCCATATTTTTTAGTAGCTTCTACAAGTGCTTTCATATTCTCCACAGGCACCTCTGGCCAGATATCGCATCCAGGCCAAACCGCATTCACGCCATTTTTGATGGCCTCTTTCACCGATTGCTCAATTTCGTTTGGAGTCCCTTTGACGATGACATTGTACGGGTCTATATTTCCGAAGATAAGTGCATCCTCCCCCAACTTTTCTCTGGTTGCTTTTACATCGTTCTTCTGTTCGACACTGATCGCAGTAGGGCCACACTCGTGCATCATCTCGATTATGGGATTGGTGTTGCCACAGATATGGAGTACAGTCGGCGGCTCTATCCTCCCAATCGTCCTAGCCAAGTGGGGCCGGACCAATGATTTGAACATCCTGGGGCTGATGACATCCGCAGGCGCCCCCATCTCCCTTATAGTGATATAATCCGCTCCTGATTCTTTTAGGGTATTTGCTATGGCGACTATTACCTCTTCCAATGAGTCGAGGAAAGCGTTCACCTCATCCGGCCTCTTGTAGGAATTCTTCAGTAGGTCATTCAGATCCAATAACTGACCAGCCAAGGTGAACGGCCCCAGTACATAGGAACCGATAGCAATGCCTTCGAGTAGGTCTTCTTTCAACATCTCAATAGCTCTCTTTACCAAAGGCACTCTGCCCTTCTCTTCTATCTTCCCCGGAAAATCGATAGGGGTTTCAAAGCCAGCGATTTTGGTCTTTACCGTTGGGTACAAGATGGTGGCCTCGCTCTTCTCATAAAAATTCATCTCACAACCCAAAGCCTCCGCCTCTATACCTAGATCAAATGGTACTACTGCGCATTCAAATCCATATAATTCATAAGTGGATGCGGCAAGGGTGGCCATTTTATCCGCATCTTTGTGGGCGTCGGCAAACTGCATATCGAGTTTCCTCATCCCCTCGATGGTCACATTTCCCATCCCGCTAAAACATGGAATTCTGTCGATTTTTTTCTTATCAAACAATCTCAATACTCGTTCTTTTGGAGTCAATTCATCAGTCATTTTGCCCATACTCTCTTTTCTTTTGAGGATTTAAATCTTTTATTGTTATAAAATGTGAATCTATTTTATTCCAACTTTGGGTAAAAAGAAAGGTTTTAAAATGTGGATAGCGAATCCTTTTCTGAGGATCTTCTCAAAAACTTTATTAGAAGGAATATAATGGA
>JBHIFP010000067.1:0-9304 GCA_046761145.1 Hydrothermarchaeales archaeon (SeqCode) | reverse complement strand
ATACGTATACCCAGACCAGTTTGTTTGAAAGGGGCTGGCCATGGGCGGTCGTGGCACGGACGGTTAAATTACCTTTCGCCGCCGCATGTACTGTTGGTACCTGAGAAAAACTGAGTATTGTTATCATTGCCAAAACGAATACAATCATCTTAATGAGAGATGTATTGGATTTCATGGGCTACTCCCTCAGATTGGATATAACATAAATTATGTCTCTAAAAGCTTAATAGTTTCATATATAAATATTTTTCTAAAAAATAACCACTATTAACATTTTATTTAATTAAAAATATTTTTTAGCATTTACAAAAACAAATCAAAGGATATTTTAACCATCATTTAAAATATTAAAGTTTAAAAATGAATAAAAACATTTTTTAGGTAGAATCCAAGTTAGATATGATTAAAAAAGATTTTATATGAAGAAAATTATAAAACCTACCTTAAATATGTTTTTTTATAGATTGGTAAAGGAAGTCTGATTTTATCGAATTTCTAAAATATATTTCTCATATTCACAAATAAATGACGTTTTCTTCTCGTTTTTTGAGAATTTAGGGATTGGGGATAAGGGCTGTTGCTCTCAGTGCTAATTCGCCATGCGTGTCGTCCCGAGATAGTAAAAACCTACAACGAAAAACTATAAAAGCCATATCAACCAACTCCCTTTTATTTAGACGAACCTTGGAGGCATGGCCATGGACTTCGAAGGGAGAGATATAATCTCCATAAGAGACTTGAACAGGGCTGAGATCGAAGATATATTGAATGTCTCCGGAGATATGGATAAGAAGAAAGGGAAAAAACTCGATTTACTGAAGGGCAAGATCCTGGCCTGTCTATTCTTCGAGCCGAGCACGAGGACGAGGCTATCCTTCGAGACCGCGATGGAGCGTATGGGGGGCGCTGTTGTCGCAGCTGCTGACTCGAAGATGATGTCCATCGCCAAAGGGGAGAGTTTGATCGACACCATAAAGACCGTCGAGAGCTATTCGGATGCCATAGTGATAAGGCACCCGAAAGAAGGATCCGCGAGACTGGCCGCCGATATCTCTGAGAAGCCGGTCATAAATGCGGGCGATGGCTCGAATCAGCACCCCACCCAGACCCTCTTGGATCTGTATACCATAAAGAGGGAGGCAAAGGGGCTGGATGCCAACATAACCCTGGTTGGCGACCTGAAATACGGTAGGACCGTACATTCCCTGGCCTATGCCCTCGCGATGTTCGGGGCGAATATAAGGCTCGTCTCGCCCAAGGGATTGGAGATGCCAGAGGAAGTGCTATCGGATCTCAAAAAGTTCGGAGCAGAGGTCTCCAAGACCAATGATCTGTATGAAGCCCTCCCACAAACGGACGTGTTGTACGTGACGAGGATCCAAAAGGAGAGATTCCCGGACCCAGAGGAATATGAGAAGGTGAAGGGGGCTTACAAGATAACTTTGGAGACCCTAGAGGATGCAAAGGACGACCTGATCATACTCCACCCCCTGCCCAGGGTGGATGAGATATCCTCGGAAGTAGACGCGACAAAGCACGCGAGATACTTCGCCCAAGTATCTTACGGCGTCCCCGTCAGAATGGCCATCCTCGGATTGATCTTCGGCGTCCTTTGATTCTATTACAATGGGTAAACCGTCACCTCGCTCTCTCTGTCTTCTTCGGAGATATCCCCGATCCGCCAGTTCTGCCCGGTCGTCTCCGCGGGGTAGTACCTCTTACCCTCATACTCGTAGTGCCATCTGCCCCTCACCGATATCGGCACCGGCCCTTGAAACGCGACCCCGACCATCACGTGCTCAGGAAAATCGAGCAACGCGACATCGAAACCCAAGGCCTTCATGATCGTGGCGTACAAAATACTTGCATCCTCGCAGTCCCCTCCGCCCTCAACCAGGGTTTCAATGGGATACTTGGGATAGTTATCGATGTCCTCCTCGTCGAATAAAGATTGGACAAAGGCCAATGCGTGCTCCGCCAATTTTTCCTCGTCGTCGTAATGCTCATCCAAATCGCGTACGATATGTTGGATATGGGGGTCAGAGGTCGTTATGAAGCTGTCCATCATCTTATAGTCTATGTTGTACGGGTGATACCCCGTCATATAGGTTATGTAATCGCTCCTATTCACCCTGAAGATGTACGACCACTCGGTGTAGGGCAGAAAATTGTCCGCCCAGGTGATCTCCCTGCTCAGAACGACGGCTTTGGAAAGTTGGCCGAACTCGCTCTCCAATATCTCCTTCTCATCTTCCAGCTGCTCCGCCCTACCTCGCTCGGCGGACAACTTCGACCTCGTGGCCTTTAGTTCCAATCGCGCATCTTCCAACTGGGTTGCTGTCCTCTCGAGTTCGGATTCGGTAGCTCTCAAATCTCCTTCGGCCTTTTTCAGTCTCTCCTCCATCTCCGACAACGTTAGGAGAGTGGATCGCAAGCGCGATGCGTAAGAAGAGAGATTCGCCTCGGTCGAAGAGAGTTCTCCTCGGATGGATTGCACCTCCCAGTGGATGGACCATAGTTCCTCTTGCGTGGCTTGAAGCTTTTCCTTGGTTATCTCGAGCTCTGACTGCATCCCTTTGAGTCGATTTTGAGAGGAGTAGAGCAGATAGCCCAAGGAGAACGATGCTATTGCCAAAAGTAAGATCGGGGTGGGGTTGTATCTCTTGGGTCCTGGATCTTCTACCAATCCATTTCACCTCTTCTTCCTTTTTACTATTTACCAACATCGATTTGAGATAAAAAGAGTTATATCTGTAAAGTTGGATTTATAATCATGCCGAAAGATATCAAGGTCAAGAGGATAAAGAACGGCACCGTCATAGACCACATAACCAGCGGCCAGGCCTTGAACGTCTTGAGGATCCTCGGTATAACGGAGGAGTATCCGAAGGCCCCCGTGAGCGTCGCCATGAACGTCCCGTCGAGAAAGTTGGGGACGAAAGACATCGTCAAGATAGAGGGGAGGGAGCTGGAGAGCGACGAGGTCGGGAGGATCACCCTTATATCGCCGGACGCCACGATAAACATCGTCAGGGACAAGGAGATCGTCGAGAAGAGGAAGGTCAGGTTGCCCGAGACCATAGAAGGGGTTTTGAGATGCGCCAATCCCAACTGCATAAGCAACTCCGAATCGGCGAAGACCAGGTTCAGAATCGAGGATAAGAAGCCCATCAAGATCCGGTGTTTTTACTGCGAACGCGTCATGTACGAACCCGATATCGTGACCCAGTTTTAGCGTCCTTTATTTTGTTTGAAGGGCTTCATTGTGCCTCTAAAATCGGTTTAAATTTGTACCCGTAGTATATCAAACCGTCCTCTCCACCCTCTCCTATCTTCCTGAAGGCGCTTTCCACCCGCATCCCTATCTCAACTTCATCCACATCGCAATCCACTATCTGTGTGGTCAACATCGGGCCTTCATCCAACTTGACTATGGCCATGACATAAGGGACCTGCTTGTCGAAGCCTTCTGGAGCAGCGTGGATCACCGTATACGTCAATACCTCTCCAACCCCACTGAGTTTTTTCTTTCCAAGTTTACCCAACCTTCGGCACTTCGGGCAGATCCTTTTCGGGGGGAAATAGACCCCGCCGCAATTGTGACAGCTCGTCCCGATCAGATTGTATCTGCTTGTTGTGCTCCTCCAAAATCTGGGCACGCTCATCTCCATCACTTCTCCAGTATATGCACTATGGCGGTTCCTCCTGAACCCCCTACATTGTGACTCAAACCTACATCGGCGTCCACTTGTCTCTTTCCCGCTTCCCCTCGCAGCTGTGTGGCTATCTCGATGGCCTGAGCCACGCCGGTGGCCCCCACGGGGTGGCCCTTTGCCTTCAGCCCGCCAGATGTGTTGACCGGGATCCTTCCCCCTATCTGGGTTTCCCCTTCTTCCGCCATCTTGCCTCCATCCCCAATCTCGCAGAATCCCAATCCCTCTATCGCGCAGATCTCCCCTATGGTAAAGGCGTCGTGGACCTCTGCTACTCCCATATCCCCCGGCTTTTTGCCGGCCATTTTATAAGCCACCCTCCCGGCATTTATAGTCGCATCCAACACCTCGATCCTCTCCCTGTCGTGCAAGGCTATCGGGCTGGAAGCTTGACCGCTCCCCGTTATATAGACCGGAGAGTCCGTAAACTCCTTTGCCTTCCTCTCCGAAGCCAAGACCAGGCAAGCGGCCCCATCGGTTATCGGCGAACAGTCCAGCAGTCTCAGGGGGTCTGCGACCAAGGTGGAGTTGAGCACATCTTCTATGGTTATATCGAATCTGAATTGCGCCTTTGGGTTGTGCTTCGCATTCGCATGATTTTTGACCGCCACCAGAGCAAGTTGCTCTCTAGTGGTGCCAAATATGTACATATGCCGCCTCGCTATCAGGGCATACAGACCAGGAAAGGTCATGCCCAAAAATGCCTCCCACTCTTGATCGGCTGCCAAGGCCAGCGTCTGGGTGATCCTCTCCGTCATGATATCGGTCATCTTCTCGACGCCGCCTACGACGACGAGATCGTGGAAACCGGATTCTATGGCCATAACGCCTTCTTTTAGAGCCACGCCGCCAGAGGCGCAAGCCGCCTCTACCCTGGTCGATGGTATCGGGTTCAGTCCGGCATGCCCTGCTATCAAACTCGAGATGTGCTCCTGATCTATGAAGCGCCCCCCGGACATGTTCCCGACGAAAATTGCTTGGATATCTTTTCCATCTATGCCCGCATCTTGAATGGCGTTTGCCCCGGCCTCGACGAAGAGGTCGCTGAAAGATGTATCCCATTGTTCGCCAAACTTGGTCAGTCCCAGTCCAATTACCGCTACTCGCATGCCTCACACCTTCATTTTTCTACTAAACTTGACGTAAGTGCCATAATCGACATACACCCTATTCTCTATGTAATCCTCGACCGACGGCGCCTTCGTTCTCGCATCTTCTATGCCTTCTTCGACGAGGATGCTAAAAGAGTCGCTGCCCGCTCCAGATCCGAAGGATGTGAGCAAGATCCTCTCACCCGCCTTGGCAATATCCAAGATCTTGGCGAGCCCCAGTATAGAGGAACCCGAGTAAGTATTTCCGATCCTGTCGACCAACATCCCCTCCTTGATCTGCTCAAAGGTGAATCCGAGCATCTTAGCCACATTCCTGGGGAATTTTCCATTTGGTTGATGGAATACCGCATAATCGAAATCCTTCGACCTCAATCCGACCTTCTCCATCAACCCTATTGCGGCGCTAAAAACGTGTTTGAAATATGCCGGTGACCCGGTGAATCTACCGCCATGCTTGGGGTAGGATTGCCCTTCTCTCCTCCAGAAATCGGGGGTATCCGACGTGACCGAATATGTATCTTCGATCTCCGCAATTAACCCATTTGAGCCTATTATGTATGCTGCACCTCCTGCGGCAGCAGTGTATTCAAGGGCATCTCCCGGGGCACCTTGGGCGGTATCTGCCCCTATGGCGAGACCGTACTTTATCATGTCGGAGGAGACGAGACCCATGCACGTCTGCATGGCCGCGGTACCCGCCTTACAGGCGAACTCGAAGTCCGCGGAGGTCATCTTGCTAGATGCCTCTATCGCCTCCGCCACAATAGTTGCGGTCGGCTTGACCACGTAAGGATGACTCTCGGAACCCACGTAAATTGCTCCGATATCTTTGGGATCAATATCCGACATCTTCAACGCATTCCTAGCTGCCTCGACGGATATGGTCGCAGTATCCTCATCCATGGCGGGGACTGCCTTCTCCCCGATCTTCAAACTACTCTTCATATTCACTGCATCCTTCCCCCAGACCTTTGCTATCTCATCGGTTTTGATCCTGTATCTCGGTATATATGCGCCATAGCCGACGATCCCTACTTTCAAGTCGTATTCCTCCGTAGCTCTTTTATCAAACTATCGACGCTGCCAATCCTCGACAAGATCACTGGGATATTCTCCTTTTCGGCGATCCTAAGCCCTAGTTCATCGAACTCTTCCAAACCGTGCAATATCACCAATCCCGGTTTTATGCTAGAGACCCTTATGGCGATGAGGGGCGACCTCCCGCTCGAGACCTTTGTGAATATAAGTGCCCTTTCAGACGTGAGTCCATAGATCTTCAGAAATTCGTCGGAAGAGAACTCCAAGATGGCCTTTATGCTGTCGATCGCCGTGTAGCCGTAGACATATTTATCCATCCTGTCTTCGTTGACTACGATGTCCCCCTTGACTATAGTACAGATATCCCTAGCTCGCATAGGGGAAGTAAATTCCCTCATATCCAAGATCGCGTCCGACATGGCATTTCCGCTGAGCATTCGCTCGTAAGCCCTGATCACCAGTGATCCTCTCTCCCTATCTATATCCAAGATCGCTTCGACGATCTTTTTGATAAATTTCGCTCCGGGTGAGCCCCTCCTCCCGCTCTCGTAGTCGCAGATTACAGAGGTAGAGACTCCCAATCCTTCCGCAAGGTTGGTTGGGGTAACGGAAAAGAGGTCCATCCACTTCTTGATGGCCTCTCCTGGGTTCTGAGATAACGCTATCTCTCCTGCCATCTTTACTGCCAAATCGCCGGTGCTCAACGGCTCACCCTTCCGTACCATTTTAAGGTCAGGTATATAATACTTTCGTTGTATGTCTACCATTAATTAGGCAATCGTCGAAACTGAACAAAAAGTAGATGGACGATTAAAAAGAGTAATAATCGGCAAGTATTTTAATTTAAGATATTGATCTTAATAGATATCTAAAATAATTATAAATCTAAATTTTTCCATAAAAATATGGATATTGTGGCAATTTTTCTTTGAATAAAAATTCTTGCCTTTTCAAAGAAAAAATAATTTTCAAGAAAGCCCCTTCGGGGAAATCCAAACCACTCTAATATCCTGAATAATCACTGTCTTATTTCGGTATGAATACTATGTAGCCCTTACCCTTCCTGTGTTGCTTATTTCTATCAACAATATGTAGATTTTCCACTTCGTAAAGTTGGTATCTCAACCCAATATCATCGGCATCCCTGAGATATATCTTACCACGGGCATACTTCCTGCCCTTTGAAGTTGTTTCATGAAGTGAAACCCTGCCTTCTTTAACAAGTCTAACGTGACTCTTTTTAATAGGAAGAAAACCCATGATCTACTCCTATAATGTCATGATATTTATAGGTGGTTGTGACCACAACTTTAAGTTATACTTTACTGCATGATCAACCCCTCTCAATTGACCCAACAACGCAGAGTATATCCACTGTCTATTAAGGTTCAAAAAGGAGAGAAGTCATACTTTATATTACAGTGAAAAAGCTTATATTGCCCACTTTTCAATGAAGATGTGGAGAAAGGATATGATGGAGTGCTACAAACAGAAAAAAGGAGGTGACAGTGATGGGAGAAGAATTCATACTCGTTCTGATTTTTCTCTTAATGGATGAAGTTCTGTACCAAATAACAAAGTAGGATGTGCTTGGATAAAGGTATATAGATCGCTCGTATTAGGGTTCGAGGATTTGTAGAGTATAGTCGAAAACTCGACCTATCTGATAAAACTATTTTTGAAGCTCATTTTGGCAACAATATTATTAATGTTGCTCGATAATGATAACCCGTGGGGCCGTAGGGTAGCTTGGTCCATCCTCCTGCGTTCGGGACGCAGAGACCTGAGTTCGAATCTCGGCGGCCCCATCATCATCCCCCCAAGATAGAAAGAACGGCTTTCCAAAGAAGATGGATTCAAGAGGCAACAAAATGTTCAAAGCTGTGGCGATAGATATCGACGGGACTCTGACCGACGAAAAGCGCAGGATAGACCTCGAAACTGTCGAGTTGGTTAGGGGGGTAGAGGCAAAAAACGTTCCCGTTATCCTCGCGACCGGTAATATCCTTTGCTTCGCCGAGGCGGCGTCGATATTCATAGGCACCTCTGGGCCGTTGATCGCCGAGAATGGCGGCGTAGTGAAGACCATCCACCCCGAGAGGTTCTACTACTTCGGAGACATCGAGAAAGTTAGAAAGGCATTTGCCCGCCTTGAAGAGGAGCTTGGGGTACGGAAGGTGAGTGGGTCGGACCTCAGGAAGACCGAGATCGCCATATATCGCGACTTCGACATTTCTGAGATTAGAGGGGTCCTTGAAGGATTTGACGTAAACATCATCGACACGAAGTTTGCGATTCACATAAAGGATCCGAATGTCAACAAGGGACTTGCCCTTAGAGAAGTCGCAAAGTTATTGAAGATCGACATGAGAGATATCGTGGCTATAGGTGATAGCGAAAACGATTATGAGATGTTGGAGTATGCAGGCGTCGGCATATCCGTCGGCGAAAAGAAGTTGAAGGAAGTTAGCGACTTCACGACGGAGAAAAGCTTTGGGGAAGGTGGTAGAGAGGCATTGAATTATGTTATCCGCCTTCTGTCGCGCTGATACCTCGCCGTCCTTTCACAAGCCCCTACTAGTTAGGTGAATTATATTCTTTGAAAAGATTTTTCTTTTATAAGAGGAAGATTGGTGAGTGAACTACCATCCACTAAAGTGGGGTGGCTTCCTGCTTCTGCGACGACCTGCGGCGTCTCCACAGGCGTTGATTCGGGCAGTCCCTGCCCTACTGCGTCCCGCTCCAACTCCCTGTTGGCTTTATGTGGCACAGGGCTTGAGAGCGGAGCTTGCGCCACGACCTCTTGCCTGCAGGTTGACAAAAAAAGGATATTCCTCAGATTATTTATGCCTTGCGGGAGAGCGCGGGAAAAGTATTCCGGCTGTATCCCCTCGTTAAAACAAGGGATTTTAGCCGTGAGCTAATTTATAAAAACTAAGCAAGCTAAGTTTTGAAGTAGAGACTCTGTCTTCGCAAAGATAGATCATGAGGAGTGTCGATGGACATATCGATAACCGTCGCATCAGGGAAGGGTGGAGTGGGTAAGACGGTTATCTCCGCCAATCTAGGCATTGCGTTGGCCCAATTGGACAAAGAGGTGACCATTTTGGACCCCGATATAGAGACGCTCTCCCTCCTATTGCGCCTCGGTCTCGGAGAGGCGAAAACGACATTGCACGACGTACTCGCCGGAGAGACATCGCCATCTGAAGCCGCGTATGAGGGACCAAATGGGGTCAAGGTGATCCCCATAGGCGTTTCATTAGAAGGCTTGAGAAAGGCAGATCGGGGTAGAGTTGAGCAGATCCTAGATGAACTCCTCAAGACCACCGAGATCCTCATCATAGATTCACCTCCCGGTCTTGGCAGGAGTGCGGTAGCCTCCCTAGCAGCCGGACAGGAGCTCTTGTTGGTAGTAAACCCCGAGATATCCTCGATGTC
>JBHIFP010000066.1:0-9386 GCA_046761145.1 Hydrothermarchaeales archaeon (SeqCode) | reverse complement strand
TTCTACTGAAAAGAGGTGTTTGGAGCACTATTTATAATTATAAAAACAAGACATATCAGCCATCAAGGGGGCAATTAATCAAGTTGAGGGATAGAGTGCCAGAATTTCTTTCTACAGAAATTGAAAATAAAATTGAGATGCTTGTCAATAGGGACTATTTCTTGGATGGTATAAAAAGCATTGAAGAGTTCAATTATGAAGGCTATGTTTACGACCTTTTCGTTCCAGAACACCACAATTTTGTGTGCGATGGAATAATCATTCACAATTGCGTAGACGAATTCGACAAGATGGAACCAGGAGATAGATCGGCAATGCACGAATCGATGGAGCAACAATCTGTGAGCATAGCCAAGGCGGGCATCCTCGCGACCTTCAGGGCGAGGTGCGCTATTCTGGCGGCATCAAACCCCAAATTCGGGCGCTTCGATGAGTATAGGCCCATATCGGAGCAGATCGCCCTCTCCCCTACACTCCTATCCGTGGATTACAACGAGCCACTCATGGTGAAGGAAAAGGGGAAAGTTCGAATTATGAGGATAGGGGAACTGGTGGATAGGTATTACTTCGATTCCGAAGAAGGATATCCCATCCCTATAAAAGAGGATATCGAAGTCCCAGCTTTTAATCCGGATTCCTACGAGATCAAGTGGACACCAGTAAGGTATGTATTTCGTCACTCGATCAACGAACCCATATACAAAATCACTTTAGAGACTGGGCGGAGCGTGAAACTGACAGAGGGGCACAGCATCTATGTTTACGAAGATGGAGAAGTTAGACCAAAGGCAACTGTTGAGTTATCCCAGGATGATTATGTGGTAATACCTAGCAAACTTCCACGGAACGGGAATCCGATGAGTGAAATAAATGTAGTCCAAGAATTGCTTAAACTGCCCGAAGAACTGACAAGGACCATCTATCTCCACGGTGTGCCCTCCAGCGCTTTCCATCGCATATCCGGAAGAATTCCCAGAGGAAAAAGATACTGGGCGGTTCGGGGGATCCTTCCCTTAAAGTTTTCCTCCCTTCTCACTTCGCAGGAACTAGCTCGATGCACCCTCGTCAACAAAGGGGGGAAACATCGCGTCCCAAGCATCATACGCGTTGATGGGGACCTGATGCGATTGCTGGGTTATTACATAGCAGATGGCTCGATGACGATTTCTTCCTCCAAAAGCTTCATGGTATCCTTGTCATTCAACCAGCGGGAGTCTGCATACATCGAAGACGTCAGGAGAGCTTTCCATCGAGTCTTCAATGTCAAAGCCCATGTCAACAAAGATAAAAATGCTCGAAAAGTTGGGATTTCTGATAAAATTGTTTATCTAATCTTGGAGAAGATCTTGAAGCTATCGAAGGGCGCCAAAAACAAGGTGGTCCCTGAAATCGTTTTCAATGTCTCGCCCGAGCTTCAAAGGGAATTCCTCATCGGATATTTCAGGGGTGATAGGGGAGTAACCACAAGTAGGGATTTGATGTCTGATGTCCTCTATCTGCTTCTCCAGAACGATATCATTGGCTCCGCTTGGAAATACGGAAGGCGTGTGGCGAGATTTCCGGACGGACGTAAGGTGATCTCCGAGAGGAGCTATGTCCTCACCAGCCCCAGCCCTTACAAGGAAGAGATATCCAAGGAAAGGAAACATTTCGAATTCGTGCCTTATGAACCCAGCATACCGATCCTTAAACCTGCTCTTAGTTCCCTATACGATGGAGGATATGGTAAACCCTGTGAGGATCCCAGGCTTGGGTCACATTTGACCGATAATTTACTCCATCGAAAGGACATATCAACCCGATTAGAACGGCTGAGACTTCTCAGGAAGCCATTAAACACTACTGAGGCTGCAGAATTATTTGATACCGTATCTCACAGAGAACATGCTAGATGCTTCCTACAAAGGTTAGTCGAGAATGAACTGGTTGAAAAGAAAAAAATATCTGGGAAAGGGAAGGGCTATGCTTGGCGGTATCAATATGCTCTCTCTCGGAATGGTAAGCGGCTTCTAGAAAATATAAATGAATTGAAGAAGCTGATGTCCAGCGACTTGGGTTTTGTCAGGATAAAATCCATAGAACGTGTTGAGCCGACATCGCCCTTCGTATATGATCTATCGACCCCGGGCTGTGAGAATTTTGTTTCCGGATTTGGAGGAGTTGTATGTCATAATTCCCGATTTGACCTGATATTCTTCGTTCGAGATGAGATAGAAGATACCCGCGTAGTAGCAAGGCACATCTTGGACTCTGTAGTCTCTCCAGAAAAGACCAAACCGAAGATCGAACCCGAGTTACTCAGAAAGTACATCGCATATGCGCGCCAGAACATCGTTCCTGTATTAACGGAGGAGGCACGAGAAGAGATAGAGCGATTCTACGTCGATATGAGGGAGACTACCAGAGAGGCCGAGAATATCCCGATCCCTCTAACGGCAAGGCAGTTGTGGGCGATAATAAGGTTAGCGAGGGCTTCGGCGAGGGTGAGGCTGAGCAACGAAGTAACCGTCGATGACACGAACAGGGCTATACATCTGGTTATGGCTTCTCTGAAAGATGCGGGAGTTGACCTCGAGACGGGAAGGGTGGACATAGACAAGATAATGGTCGGTGTCACGAGATCGCAAAGGGACAAGATCAAGATCCTATTGGATATAGTAAGGGAGCTAGAGAAGGAGTTCGGGACCGCTGGGAAGGCGGAGATATTGGAGAGGGCCGATGAAGAGGGCATATCGAAGGAAAACGCCGAAGAACTGATAGAGATGCTGAAGAAGCGTGCTGAACTGTATGAACCCAAACACGGTTACTACAAGATGGTATAAGGCGATAATATGGCAGATGAAACCAAAGTCCTAAGACGTCTAACACGCGAAGTGGCCCATAAAGTCCCCATCAATGACATAACCAGTGGGTCATTCAAGGCATCTAATTCTCGGGACGAACCAAATTTTTTGCTCACACCTTTTGATGAAAGGATATCGAGGTGCCGGGTGATGGGTACCGTAGTCTCGAGACACGTGGGCGAAGAGCAAAGATTCGCCTTCCTCACCATCGATGACACCACCGACACCATCTCAGCTAGAGTCTTCAGAGAAAAGGTCGAACTGGTTCGAGAGGTTAAGCCCGGAGATATAGTCGATATCGTCGGGAAGATAAGGGAATATCGAGATGAAAAATACATCAACATAGAGTCCATAAAGAGGATCGATGACCCAAACTGGGAGTTGGTCAGAAAACTCGAGCTACTGTTGCATGAGCAAGAATTGGGGGTAGCCAGGACTGAAAAGGCGATGACTGAGGGGAAATTTGGAACTCCCGTTGAGGAGGAGGTAGTGAGTGAAGACCCAAAGGCTTTGATCTTGGGCCTGATAGATGAATTGGACGAAGGCGAAGGAGTGCGATATGCGACTCTGGCAGGTGAAAGTGGATTGGACGACGAGAAGCTAGAGGACGGCTTGAACGAGTTGATGGGGGATGGCGAGATCTACGAGCCCAAGATCGGGAGATTCAGAAGGGTATGAAAAAGACTAAAGGACCTTTGATAGATCAACCATCCTCTGATTGAACCAACTACTGCTAAGCTCTTTCCAGTTGTCGTTGATCCGCCAATTGGCGTTCAGAAGAGAAGTTCGTAAGATGGGGGGGCAGTCCAGATACAACAATGCAACTTAACCATCAATTTTTTAATAATGCCATAGTAATAAATATAAGTAGAATAAAAACCACTAAGAGTAGGAATGGCCAAAATGAAATTCTACGCCAAGATATATCGAGTCCAAAACGAAATAATGCTTGCCGCATGTGACGAAAATGTCTATGGCCTAACTTTCGAAGACGACAAGATGCGATTGAAAGTGAGCAAGGCATTTTACGGCGAGGAGTTGGTGGACGGTAGCGATATAACCGCCTTACTGAATAACGCCACTATAGCAAATCTAGTCGGGGAGGATATCGTCGAGCATGCTATCGAAATCGGCCTCGTCGACCCCAACAATGTAATCGAGGTCGAAGGGGTGCCCCATGCACAGATGGCCAGAATGTAAGGGATTTTTTGCGTATCTGTACCTCACTGATAAAAATATAAATCTTTTTTAGATCCTTTTTACGTGATTAGAGGGATGTTTCGTGAGAAGATTCTGTTCTGTTTGTGGCAAGGTTACCGACGAATTACACGATGGATTATGTAGACAATGTTTTATCAAGGAACAGAGATTTACCACCTTACCGGATGCCCTTGATACTGCCATATGCAAACGATGCCTGAGACATTACACAAAAGGCAAGTGGACCTCTATCGGAGATGACTTGGAAAGCGTCATAAATGAAGCAGCTAAAAGGGAGATTCAAAACTCGATAAAAACAAGATTAGACAATCCAAAAATCGACATTTCGGTAGGGAATCTAAAACGGATGGGCAAAGGACGTCATCTGGCTCTATGTAACGTTGAGGTAGAAGGTACCGCAGAAGGAATCTTGGCCCATGAAGAAAAAAGTTGCAATGTAGGCGTTAATCTCCAGTTGTGCCCTGATTGCTCCAGAAGATCGGGCGGATACTACGAAGCCATCCTACAGATAAGGGGTTCCGATTCTGTAGATGAGGATGAAATCGAGAAAATATCGGCCGAAATCGGGACTTTGATGGAGAATTTCTCAAGCGAAAAAGGGACGTTCATCTCGGATTTCAAACGATTCACAGGAGGAGCAGATCTATACTTTGGGTCGGCTAAGATCGCCAGGAAGATTTCCCATATTTTGAAGGAGGAGTACGGAGCAGAAGTTTCGGAATCGCCAAAACTCGTCGGTAAGAGCAGATCTGGCAAAGATGAGTATCGCATTACCATAGTTTTGAGATTGCCCAAGTTCAGAGAAGATGACATCATAGAGTTTAGGGATCACATAATCCAAGTCGAAAGCGTGAGGGGGTCAAAGCTGATCGGATTCGACCTCGAAAGGAGGAATAAGGTCTCTTATCCCCTATCAAAAATAAAAGACGCCAAGCTGATGGCGAGGCGCGGCGATATCGCTCGAGGAATGGTCTCAGAAGTTACTCCAGAAAGGGTGCAGATAATAGATATGGAGACTTACGAGACTTTCTATCTCTTTGACTTCAAACAAAAATTGAAGGTGGAAGAAGAAGTAGAGATCTTCAGAGATGGTAATATTTACTTGCTGAAACTCCCAAACGAAGCTTAAATTTATAAACCGATATGCCCTCTTTTCTTAGAGGTTTTGATATGAAGTATGTGATAATCATCGGCGATGGAATGGCCGATTTTCCTTTGGATGAGCTGGATGGTAAAACTCCATTGGAGGTTGCCCATAAACCGAACATCGACTCTATTGCCTCTAAAGGGAAACTGGGAACCCTTAAGACCATTCCAAACGGCATGGAGGCTGGGTCTGACATCGCTAACCTATCGATATTGGGTTATGATCCAAAGAGATATTATACCGGTAGGGGTCCGTTGGAAGCGGCGAGCATCGGAGTAGAGCTGAGGCCCGATGATATGGCATTCAGGTGTAATCTGATAACGGAGGAAGATGGTCATCTCAAGGATTATTGCGCTGGCCATATAACCATCGAAGAGGCCGTAGACCTTATAAAGGATGCGAAAGAGGCATTCAAAGAGATCGGGGATTTCTATCCAGGGGTGAGTTACCGCCACCTCTTCGTCTTGAGGGATGGCGGCGATGAATTGAAATGCACTCCTCCTCACGACGTCACCGGTGGGGGGATATCCAGTCACCTCATCAAACCGGAGGATAATGCCGTGGCAAAGAGACTAAATTCCATGATTCTGAATTCAAAAGACGTGCTTTCCAACCATCCGGTGAACATCAAACGGATCGAGAAAGGATTGAATCCAGCAAATATGATATGGCTGTGGGGCCAAGGCAGGAGACCCAAGATAGAGCCCCTAAAAGAGAAATACGGCGTTACCGGCGCAGTGGTATCTGCGGTTGATCTGATAAGGGGCATTGGCATTTATGCTGAGATGGATATTCTCGATGTCCCGGGCGCTACGGGCTACTACGATACCGATTATGAAGCCAAGGCGGATTACGCTGCAAGGGCCCTAAAAGACCACGATCTCGTCTACGTCCACATCGAAAGCATCGACGAAGCGGGACATGCGGGCGACGTGGAGATGAAGATCAAGTGCATAGAAGATTTTGACGAACGATTAGTCGGAAGGCTCCTCGATAACCTCACCGGAGATTATTCGATTGCGATATTGCCCGACCATTACACGCCGATTATGACAATGACCCACGACCCGACGCCGGTCCCATTTGTCACCTCTAAGCCCAGAAAAGGGAACGACGGAATAGGGAAATTCACAGAATCTACCGCAAAAAGGGGCTCCTTTGGATCGATAGAGGGGGAAGAGTTTATGCGTTTATTTTTGAACGAAAAATCCTGAGAATTCTGAATCCAACAGTTGCCAATATAGATCAAATCATAGGTACCATCCGCAATTAGGTTGTGTGCGTCACCATGCGGGGCTATGGAAATAAGGTGCTAGTCCCGGTAGTGGAAATTTTCATAGCCCCATGCACTGACGCATCGAGCACCGGGATAGCCCAGATACAGATGGTACCAAATCATACCCCGCAAAACTTTTTAACCAATAGACCTATTTGGTATTATGGTCAGTTCGAGACTCAGGAGCATATCAGACGATATAACTACTCCTATAGCCGAGGTGTTTGTAAGGCTGGGGCTGGGTCCGAACGCGATCACACTTCTGGGTCTGTTTTCCAGTATAGCCGCGGCATACATGTACGCCACCAATAACCTAATCTTCGCCTTCTACATGCTCCTCTTGGCATCTACCCTCGATCTATTGGATGGAGCTGTTGCCAAGGTCGCCAACAGTATTACGAAGTTCGGTGGCTTTCTGGATTCCGTAACGGACAGGTACTCGGACGCCATAATCCTCATCGGAATCGCCATTTATCTGGATAGCTACTTTCTCCTGATATTCATAGTCCTTGTAGGAACGCTGCTTGTAAGTTACTCCAGGGCAAGGGCAGAGCACGAGATCTCCCAATGCGCCGTGGGTATAGCCGAGAGGGCTGAAAGGCTGACAATCCTCCTCATAGCCACCCTATTCGAGGCCTTGAATATCCTTCCAAGGGTCGATATGTTCTATGTTGCCTTGGTACTATTGGCGGTGATTACGCATCTAACGGTTCTCTATAGGGTTTTGTACACATACACCGTTTTGAGCGGGTGAGATATGGGCATGTCCCTCTCTTATGTCGGCTATTTCTTCCGGATCGAAGGGTATTTATAACCTGGTACTCATAACCTAGCATATCTTGATTTGTAGGCATGGTAGGTTGCTTTCCAAGCTCCCCAGAAAATTGGGAAGCCCCCAGCTACCAGGTATCGCCGGGTAGCCTCCACCACCGTCTATGGCAGTTTCATCGCCTGCCGGGCCGTTTAGCTCAGCGTCGCCGCTGGCATAGGCCCTGCAGGGGGCAGTTAGCCCGCTTCCCACGGTTAGCCCAGTGCTCGGGCTTCCAACGCCTTCATCTGCACGGACATCCCGCGGGAGAAGCTCATCCTTGAGTGATGAGAACGAGTCGTAATCTAGGACTTTGAGGGCGAACATGCATGCCGAGACCTTGTGCACATCCAGCCCCGCATTGGGAGCGATTTTCTCGGCCAGTTTGGTGGTGTACGCCTCGCTGCGCTTTTCCACACCATACTTGTATTCGAGTATATGGGCGAGCTTGTGGTGGGGTATGCCCTTGATCTTCCTCGCACCCCAGCCGCGATACTTGCCAGTATTCAGGTTGCCGATGACAATTTTGGCCTTGTAGTGCCTGGCGATGTTTATGATCTTCTCAGCCACTTTGTGCAGCAGGTTCTCGGTCTTTCCTCTGCCTGCATACTGCGCCTCGTGGCAGTTTATCTTTCCCGTGGCCAAAACCCTGTGAGGCTCTGCTACGGCGAAGTCCATGTGGCCGGCGTTCACGTCCAACGCCATAACCCTGCCCTCAATAATATCATGCCCCTCGTCCGGCGTCTCGACCACCACCCGCAGCGAGTAACCCTTATCGTTGTCCCTACGCTTGATGTAGACGGTGTAGGGGTGGAGGCCCTCCAGCAGCTCATCATATTTTTTGAGGTATTTCCGGGGGATGAAGACCTTTGGGTATATCCACCTCGCGGTCTCCCCCTCCTTGGGTGGTACGTTCACTCTCAGGAGGAGCTTCCCGTCTTCGCGGACGATGCGGGTATTCAGGTTGCCTTTCTTGCTCTTGTCGCCCCGTGAGATAATGATGGAGTTCCTGCGTTTCCGGTATTCTTCTTTGGAGATTTTTCCAGCCTCGCGCAACCGCTGGTTCCGCAGTCCGCCGAAAGTCACGTGCGAGGGTAGGTCTTTCACGCTGTAGAGCGCGTCCTTCGCATAACGCGAGTTTAGACCCGTCTGCTCTTGGAGGATGCGCTCTATCTCATCCTTCCCCGCGCTCTTCTGCTTCAGCGCGTAGGTTCTGCGCCTTGCGTTGCCGAACCTCCTGAACAAATCCTGCAAGCGGTCCTCTTCCCCAAGGGCCATACTGGTGATGTGGCCGGGTATAGCGATCATATTTTCATCCTCCTCATGGTGCCGGTATCACATCCTCCTCAGAGGTATATATGCCTTTAGTAAGAGCGCCGGAAAAGTAATTTTCCCGCCACCTTCATAAGCATGGTTACAATAGGTTATGTCAGCTTATACCATGCTATTTGAAACAGCTACGAACCTCCCACTCGACGTTCTGAATCCTGAGGTGCAGAAATGAAATTCTCTGGGAACATAAAGGATATAAAAGACGAAGCAACGTGGAACGATACCGCCGAAATCAAGGTCGATTCCTCTTGGCTAGATTATTTCGTGCCTCTGGATATCAAACTCTCTCAGAGGAAGCAGATAACCTTGTTCTTGAATTCCGAAGAGTTCGACCAGCTCCATAGAGAAGTGAATAAATGCGCCGAGATGAAAAGATCTATCGATATCGAGTAAAGGCACTACTTCAATCCCTCAACCATGTCCTCGAGGTATCGCATTCCCTCTCCAAAGAGATCCTCGCCCTTCCTTGTTATTTTGTAGTACTTCTTATTCTCCTTCCATCTAGAGTGCACATAACCGCCCTTCTCCAATCGATATAAGACCACATATGATGTAACCCTAGCGGGTACGATTCCAAATCTCCTTTGTAGCTCTCCCTTCAGCTCATAGGCATATCTCTCCCTCTCCTTGAGGAGCTTCAAGATATAAATCCACAAGACCTCCTTCGTGGTCTTGGTCTTCAGCCTATTTAATGGCATGAGAATATTTTACAATCGTAAAATATATATACTTTTACTATTTTATATTTGTGAAATAGTT